>CAZXCK010000189.1:0-6277 GCA_964639225.1 uncultured Anaerolineaceae bacterium
CCAGCACCGGCTCCAGCACTGGCTGCTGGAATTCCCCGGCTTTCGAGGTTCCATGCTCATCCAGCAGGGGCACTTTGAGGCTGGCATCGAGGAGATTCTGACCGGCCTGGAAAAACAGCTTGCCCACAAGCTGTATCACATTGTGCCGCTGCGCCGGGCACAGGCCGCTTACGGTTACGCCATGTGTGGCCAGCTCGAAAAAGCCCAGGAGCAGATCGAACTGGCGTACAGTGACATGAATAACACTGGGGAGCGCACGCATGAGGCCGTGATCATCCGCATGCACGGGGATATACTACACCTGATGGGTGATGACAAGCGAGCCGAGGCCGCCTTCGAGCAGGCCATAATCGTCGCCCAGGGGCAGCAGGCCAAGGTGTTCGAACTACAGGCTGCGATCAGTCTGGCGCGGCTGATGCTCAGGCAGGAACGCATATCCGAGGCTCATGAACGTCTTGGCGCTGTCGTGGACTGGTTCCCCGAAGATGCGAACCTGTCTGATCTGATCGAGGCCCGTGCGCTGCTGGTTGCCATAAACTGAGATTTCAGATAGTCAGTGTGCCGTCACGAGTATTCGCCGTGTCTGGCTCCAGGTGGTAAGCTGGTGTAATAGTGATACATACCGGCTCTGCCAAAAGGAGATTATCATGCGCGTAGTCGTGATCGGCGGCAGTGGACACATCGGCACTTATCTCATCCCCATGCTGGTCGAGCGAGGCCACGAGGTCATCAATATCACACGCGGGCAGCGCCAGGCGTATCTGCCCCATGCGGCCTGGGAGTCCGTGCGCCAGATTGAAGCCGACCGCGAAGCCGAGGACAGCAGCGGCACATTTGCCCAGCGCGTGCTTGACCTCAGGCCCGATGTCGTGATCGACCTCATTTGCTTCACCGAGGACAGCGCCCGCCAGATCGTCGAGGCGCTGCGCGGGCAGGTGCAGCAGTTCCTGCACTGCGGCACCATCTGGACGCACGGACACAGCAGCGTTGTCCCCGCCACCGAGGACCAGGCGCGCTATCCCTTCGGCGATTACGGCATCCAGAAGCTGGCGATTGAGAATTACCTGCTGGACGAGGCCCGTCGTAACGGTTTCCCGGCGACCGCGCTGCATCCAGGGCATATCGTCGGGCCAGGCCATGTGCCGCTGAACCCCGCCGGTAATTTCAACCCGGACGTATACAGCAGGCTGGCGCGCGGTGAGGAACTGGTGCTGCCTAACTTCGGCCTGGAGACGGTGCATCACGTCCACGCCGCCGATGTCGCCCAGTCGTTTATCAAAGCGATGGCCCATTGGAGCAGCAGCGTGGGCGAGGGTTTCCATGTGGTGTCGGCGGCGGCGCTGACTCTGCGCGGCTACGCCGAAGCGATGGCGGCCTGGTTCGGGCAACCGGCCAATCTGAAGTTCCTGCCCTGGGAACAATGGAAAACCACCGTGCCCGAAGCCGAAGCCCAGACCACCTGGGAGCATATCGCGCGCAGCCCCAACGCGAGTATCGCCAAAGCCCAGCGCCTGATCCACTACCAGCCAGCCTATACCTCGCTGCAGGCCGTCCAGGAATCGGTGAGCTGGCTGGTGGCCAACGGTGTCGTCAAAACAACAGCCTGAAGCTGGCTTGAATCCAGTTCAGGCGTATAGTTGCGAAGATGAGACAGGTAGCTTCCAGGGTGGATAAAACCAGGCGTGGAGTTTTCCAGCCGGGGTACTTTATCCACCCTGGACGAACACTAATCGCCCTGTGCTGCCGGTGTGTCGACGACAGGCGTTGTGGTCGGGACAGTCTCTGTGTTGGGCTGCGTCATCAGCGACACCGCCACCAGCACCGCGAAGCTCAGCGGAATAGAGATGATGCCGGGGTTTTCCAGTGGCACTGGCGCATTTTCTGCACCCAGACCGTAAATGTCCCACATCATTGGCGACAGCAGAATCAACCCCAATGACGCGACAATGCCCGTAAGTATCGATGCGGTGATACCGCGCGCGGTTGTCTTTTTCCAGAACAACAGCATCATGATTGAGGGCAGATTAGCCGATGCGGCGACCGCAAACGCCAGCCCCACCAGAAACGACACGTTGGTTCCCTGGAACAGAATCCCCAGCAGAATCGCCAGTATTCCGACGATAATCGCCACCAGTCTGCCAGCCCGCACCTGCACCTTCTCATTCAGTTTCATGCCCATAAAGTGATGCACCAGGTCATGCACCACCGCACCACACGAGGCGACGATCAGCCCGCTGACCGTACCCAGCACGGTTGCAAAGGCCAGCGCGGAGATGATCGCAAACAGGATGAAGCCGAAATCTCGTGCCAGCAGCGGAGCCGACATGTTGCTGCTTTCGACATCCAGCACGCCGTTTACCATCGCTCCCATACCCAGGAACAGCGTCAGAATGTAGAAAAAACCGATGGCAGTGATGGCGACAACCGTCGATTTACGTGCTGAACGCTGGTCCGGCACGGTGTAATAGCGGATGAGGATGTGTGGCAGCGCCGCCGTACCCAGGAACAGGGCCAGCATCAGCGAAATGAAGTCCAGCCGCGACAGGAAAGTAGCTCCCTCGTCGATCTTGAAGCGCACGCCCGGACGCATGAGACTCTCGCCCGGTGTGACGGTCTGATACCATACGTTGACGCTGTCGCCGTTATAATCGAAGTGGGTAGGGATAAATCGGATGACGTCGCTTTCCTGGATTATGGCCAGAAACTGGAACGGCCCCACGCGGTCCAGACTTTCGACTTCTTCGCCATCGACGACAATTCTTGAGAGTGTCCCCACCTGGAAGAAGCGACCCTCTTCCTGTGGCGCGCCATTGTAGAGGGTGGCGCCTGTGGCGGTATTCGTTTTTGACAGCGCCTCCTGCAACTGGACTGTGTCGCCGCTGGTTTCCACACTCCACCAGGTCCGGATGCCATCCCGTTCCAGCAGCACCAGCCGGACATCGCCCTCGTATTGCCCCACAACTTCGTATTGTGGATCATCCACTGCGGTCACGGTGCCGTCGTCGGCGGTTGTCGCCTCCAGGGTCACCAGTTCGTGAACATTGTCGCTGGGTCGCAGCCCGACACCGTTATAAAGCACAGCGACGACCAGAATCGACGAGAAGATGATGAGCAGGCCGCCCTTCATGAACTGCACATAGGTCGCCGAGGCCATGCCAGCGGTCGCCACAATCAGGATGACAACGACGCCAACCATCATCACGCCAGCGTAGTGCGGCAGGCCCAGCAGCGGTGTCACCAGAGCGCCAGCGCCCACCATTTGCGGAATCAGGTAGCACACCGAGACGACCAGCGCGCTGATTCCGGCCATCAACTGGATGCCTTTCGAGTTGAATGCCGCGTCCAGCGCATCGGACAGTGTGTATTTGCCCAGCCGCTTGAGTGGTTCGGCCACGACGAACAGCGCCACCACCCACCCGGCCAGAAAGCCGATTGAATACAGGAAACCGTCGTAACCGTAGAAGGCAATCATCCCGGCGATGCCCAGAAACGACGCCGCCGACAGATAATCGCCGGCGAAGGCGATACCGTTCACGGCCCAGTGGATCTGGCCACCGGCGGCGTAATACGAGCTGGCGCTCGTCGCCCGCCGTGCCAGGAAAAACGAAATCCAGACTACAAACAGAACAAACGCGACGAATAGACCAACGGCGATCAGTGAAGCCTCATAGATCATTGTCGGTGTCCCCCTCAGTCTGATTCATCCGGTCTTCAGCGCGGGTACACATGGCGTTGTAGATCAGGCCCATCACAATGGCGAGGGCGATCAGACCAAAACCATAGACGACTGCCAGGTTCAGACCAGCGAATACAACGTGTCCCATTGTCTTCGGACTGATGGTATTGATGACGACAAAGCCAGCATAAATCAGACCATATATCGCAAACAGGATGAGGCCAGTCCGCGTCTTATACGCAGAGGCGGCATCATCGCCCATTTCCGGTGCGGGTTCGTGGTGCATGGCAATCCTTTCGAGTATGAGTATGGCGTAATTTTGAATAGACACATCTGCCGCCAGCCGTTCAATACTTCTGGCGATAACCCGCGTTGTTGAGAATTTTCCGTATTGACCACCACCAACCGGCTAGCGTACTCGTTCCAGGTGCGCGTAAAGTGTTTCCGTCCAGACATCGGGAGTCTCGACATTGGGCGAATGAGTCGCGCCGTCGATTTCAATAAACTGCGCGCCCGGAATCCGGTCGATGATGGTCTGGCACACCTGAGGTGTTGAGAGATACGTATCGCCTGTGCCGCGCACTACCAGCGTTGGAATGTGCCCCAGCAGGGGCAGCCTGTCTACCACCGACCATTCGTTGAGCGCGGCAGGCAGTCGCCAGGTGGCTGCATCGGTTTGCCTGAGGCTGGCTGCTTCTAAGCGTTTCCAGTTGTCGTCCTGGGGATGATTGGCCGCCACACCACGCAGAACCGTTTTCAGCACCTGGCGGTCATCGGCCAGCATCGCCTGGATGCGTTCGGCGCTGCCCAGTTCCGGGGGCATGTCCCCGGCCACCCAGATGGGATTGAGCAGCGTCAGGCTTTTGACCTCGTGTGGATGATCGAGCGCGTATTGCAGCGAGACGTTGCCACCTAATGAATGGCCCACAAGATGCAACCGCTCGGTGATTCCCAGCGACCGGACCAGCTCGTATACGTCGGCGGCAAGCTGTTCAATGGTCCAGTCCGTATCTGGTCCTTGAGTGTCGCCGCGACCGCGCAGGTCCGGCGCGATAAAGCGATAGCCTTCGCGCCTGCGCGCGAATGTGTATTCCCACCACACGCTGCTGGAAGCGTTGCCGTGAATAAGCAGGACGATCTCCGGCCCCTGTCCCTCATCGATGAAGTACATTTCGAGGTCGTTGACAATCATCTGCGGCATGACGGTGTGCGCCTTTAATACAATGCTGATAAGAGAAATATTTCACAAGTATATTTCTCAATATTATAGCGTAGATTCACGTTTCGTGCGTTACTGACTTCGTGAATCAAGGCAGCATGTTTTGCACCTGCACACAGGTGGGTTCACGGTTTACGTTTGTCGTCGCAGACTCTAAAATCGGTGACGTTGTTGCCGTGCCTGGAGTGGCAGCAGCATACCACAGGAACGACCACACCATGACAGAAAATGCGACCATCCAAACCGATCTGTTTATCGGTGTTGACGGCGGCCAGACGACCACGCTTACCGCGCTGGCGACTGCCGGCGGAGAAATTCTCAGCGGTTTTGTGACCGGCCCCTGCGACAACATCCACGAACCCGGCGGCCTGGAACGGCAGTACAATTCGCTGCGCCAGGGCTACGAAGGTGTATTCGCGAATCTGGGCCAGCCGCCAGGACATCTTAAGGGGGTGTATCTGGGGGTGACCGGCTCTGGTCACCGGTCAACAATTGAGTCGGTCTACGACGCTGACCAGATCACCTTCGTTCAGGATGTGCTGACGGCGCTCTCCGGTGCTGTTCCATCTATGCACGGGTTGATTATCATCGCCGGGACTGGCTCGGTGGCCTATGGCCAGAATCCCGACGGGCAGGCCGCGATGGCCGGTGGCAAAGGCTATTACGTCAGCGACGAAGGCAGCGCCTCCGATATCGCCCGACTGGCCTTCCGGGCGGTGTTTCAGGCGCTCGACGGGCGCGGCCCGCAGACGACTCTCCAGCAGCGCCTGCTGGACTATTACGACTGTCCCGACATCACCGAACTGCACCGCCGCGTCTATGGTGAGTACACCCGCGACCGGCTGGCACAGGCCGCCGGGGTGGTGGGGCAGGCTGCCGCCGAGGACGGCGACGGCGTCGCTATTGCGCTGCTCACTCGGGCGGGGTACGAGCTGGGGCGTCAGGTGGCAGCGGTGCTGCGCCGCATCGACTGGCTGGAACAGCCGGTGCCTATTGCGCCTATTGGTGGCGTGTTCCGGGCGGGTGCGCTCGTCACCGAGCCGATGATGAATCACGTCCACCAGACCAACCCGGCGGCCTATCTGCAACCGCCGCGCTTTCAGCCGGTTGTCGGGGCGCTGCTGCTGGCCTACCGCACGGCTGGCCTGTCCATAACCGACGCCATCATCGACAATCTGGACCGCACGCGCCACCGGCTCGCGCCCAAAACCTGAGCCGCTGTCGTGTTATGATTAGCTGACTGACCGTTAGCGAAGAAGGGGATGGTTATACGATGAAACTGGGAATGATTGGCCTGGGCAAGATGGGCGCCAACATGACTAAACGACTGCTGCGCGGCGGCCATCAGGTGATGGTAACCGATCTTGACGCAGCGGCGATCG
>CAZXCK010000190.1:0-6257 GCA_964639225.1 uncultured Anaerolineaceae bacterium
GGCTCCCTTGCGGGAGCGCGAGGGTGGAACCCTCGCCAAAAGATTCTGGGACTTTACAAAAGCCCTGGCGCGGCCAGGGTTTAGCGCCGGTTGGCGGACGACGCATCCAGGACAGTCACCTGGGCCTGGATGGAATAGCCGCGCCCGTGACGCGACTGGATGATCGCCGGGTAATCCGGGTTGATCTCCAGTTTGCGGCGCAGGTTGCGGATATGATTGCGCACCAGCGCCGTATCGCCCACGCCACTGGGATAGTTCCACACGCCAGTGAGCAGATCGTGGGTCGAATGCCAGCGGTGGGCGTTGCGACACATAAACAACAGCAGATCGAACTCGATGCGCGTCAGCATAATCTCGCGCTCATTGACAAAAACCTGGTACGTCTCCGGCCTGATGACCAGCTCAACCATGTTATTCGGTTCGCTGGTACCGGCCCGCCGCAGATGCGCGCGAATACGCGCCGTCAGTTCGCGGATGACAAACGGCTTACGAACATAATCATCGCCGCCGGCTTCCAGGGCCTGCACCGCACTCTGAATGTCCCGGTGACCGGTCAGGAAGATAATCGGCATATCCGCTGTTCTGGAATTGGTCCGCAGCTTGCGACACAGACTGATGCCGTCCTCAACGTTAGATAACGCCAGGTCCAGCAGCAGCAGATCGGGTGGGTCCTGCTCGATGTGCTCCAGTACTTCGTCAATTGCGCGGGCGGTCGTTACTTCATAGCCTTCATCGTCCAGCACACGCGAGACCATCGCCAGCATAGCTTTGTCATCGTCAGCAATGAGAATTCTGCTCATGTCGTTTTCCAGGTTCTGTCGTGGTGCCATTTACTCCAGTATAGTTGCAGTCTGGCACTCTTCGATCTTCAGTATCTGAAGTTTTTATGAATTCTGGTCGTCAGCTCAGGCCGAAATCATATAGCCGACACCATGAATGGTGCGGATATAACGATGCTCGCCGCCCTTCTCGATCTTGGCGCGCAGATTGCGCACATGGGCGCGCACCAGGTCCGGGTCGCCGGTGGCTTCAGGATACTCCCACACCGCCTGCAGCAGATGCGACAGCGACAGCGCCTGGTTGGGATGTTCCATGAAATAGCGCAGCAGCCGGTGCTCGGTAGACGTGAGCTGCACATGCTCACCGTTGACGTAAACCTGATAGGTCTCGGAGTCGAGTGTGAGGTCGGCTAGTTCCAGCACAGAGCGTGACTCGCGGGAACGCATACCGCGCCGCAGCAGCGCCTGGACTCGTGCGCGTAGCTCAGCCACCTCGAACGGCTTGACGACATAATCATCAGCACCGGCGTCCAGCCCATCGACGATGTCATCGGTGGAACCTTTGGCCGTGAGAAACAGAATCGGCAGAGCGGTAAAACGATTGTCGTGACGCACACGCCGGCACACGTCGATGCCGTCCATATCCGGCATGATAATGTCCAGGATCATCAGGTCCGGCAGCGTCTCCTCTAAGAACGTCAACGCCTTTGGTCCGGAATCCACACACGTCACATCGAAGTTATCCCGCCTGAGTACGCGCTCCAGCGTCCCCAGGACCGCCGCATCATCGTCCACTGCCAGGATATGCGCCATAGTGCTCGCCTCTTTCATTGGTTGTTGGTTGCCAGGGCCGTGACGATTACGAAATGATGCAACCCATCAGAACTGATAAAACATACAGTTTATTTATCATAACACCTGCATTTACAGCAAGTTTCCCAGCCAGGCCGCCCATGCACGACGGTTAAAGCACCGGCAGATGCACGGTAAAACACGTTCCTTCGCCGGGCGCGCTCTCCACCTGAATATGGCCGCCCACATTGCGCACCATCTCCTGCGAGATGTGCAACCCCAGGCCAGTCCCCTCACCTGCCGGTTTGGTGGTAAAAAACGGGCTGAATATCTGATCACGGATGTCATCGGCGATACCCGCGCCGTTATCACGGATCGACACCTGGATGCTGTGCCGCGCCGGGTCATAGTGGACATTGACTTCGATATGTCCTTCGGCTTTGTCGATCAGCACGTCATAAGCGTTCATCAGCAGATTCAGCCAGATGTCATCCAACTGACCGCGCACAGCCATCACCGGCGGCAGCGATTCGTCCGGAAAGTGGGCCGTCACCCTGATATTGCTGCGTCGCTCGAAGTGCGTTTGCAGCAGCGACAGCATCTCGCGCAGCGTCTCGACCACGTCCACCAGGTCCGGTGAGGCGTCAGGGTCAATGGGCCGGGAGATGGCCAGCAGCCGCCGCGCGACATTGGCCGCCCGTTTGCCACTGTTGACGATGGTCTTGAGCGAAGCCCGGCGCGGCGAGTCGTCATCCTCGTCGAGCAGCATCAGCTCGGCGTCGGCGATGATGGTCGTCAGTGGGTTGTTGATCTGATGCGCAACGACCGCCGCCAGTTCGCCCATCGCCGACAGGCGCGCGGTATGGATCAACCGGCTCTGCGCCGTCTTGAGGTCCTGCAAACTGGATGCCAGATCGTGTACCAGCGTGGCGCTTTCCAGCGCAGTGGCCGCCTGCCCCACAATCGCCCGCGCCATGTTGATCTCGCGCTGGTTAAACACGCGCGCGTGGCGGGTATCGCCGAAGATGACCAATCCATTGACTTTACCTCGCTGCACCAGCGGAATCCCCAGCACTGCGCGGCTGAGTACGCGGTCCAGCAGGGCATAGCAGCGCGGCTGCAACTGATGGCCGTCCACCCGGCAGTCAATCAAAGCCTGGCTGTCCAGCGCCTCGCGCAGGTCCGGCACATGACCCAGGTCCAGGTCAGGGTGCGGCGGTGACATCCACACGCCAGCGCCGATAGCGACCACCACCTGAAGCGCTGTTCCATCCCGCAGCGGCAGCGACAGATCGCACCAGTCCGCATCCAGCAGATCGTTAACGATCTCCATTACATCCAGCAGCGTATCCGTCAGGCTCTGCTCGGTGCTGTCACTGAGTTCAACAACGGCATCCGCGATCCGCCGGGACACATCAAAAATCGACTCAGGCGACGGGCGCGCATACGGCACATTGGCGTAGTAGGCGCGCAGCACCGCAGCCAGACTCTCGCCGGCATACACCGGCAGCAGCAGCAGCGCGCTGGCGCCAGTCTGGGCCGGGGAGTCCATCCCAGCCGGGAAAGGGTCCACACCCTGCTGAAACCAGCAATAATCCCCGGTCTCGATGGCCTTGCGCAGGCGGTCGTCAAGGGTCAGGTCCACTGTGGGGCCGTCACCCAGCCGCCAGCTCGCGGCGTAATAGCGCGCCATCGTCACCAGCATGTCACAATCATGTTCCCAGAACAGAATCTCAGTCGTGCCCACATTGAGCACCGCCGCCAACTGCTCACAGATATTCGGCAGCGCCTCAGCCAGCGACAGCGACGAATTCAGCACCTCGCTGACCGTGACCAGCGTCTCCAGCTCGCGGGCGCGATCCAGACTGTCCTGGTGAATACGCGCGTTGACAATAGCGATGGTGGCGAATGAGGCCAGGTTAACCAGCAGTTCCTGATGGTGTGTGGTGAAAGAGTCTTTCTTGTGTTTATTGTTCACCCCCAGCACGCCGATCACCTCACCATGCAGCAGCAGCGGCACATACAGCAGCGAGTGAACGAAATACTGTGTTTTGATCTTCTGCGGGCCGCTCTCGCCGACCAGGACCGGTTGCCCGGAGCGAAACACCTGCCCGGCCAGCGTATCGCGCGTGCGCACACGAAAATTACGCGCATGGGCCGCCTCGACGCCCACCCGCGCCCGCAGATACAGGTCCTCGCCTTCCGGCAGCAGGATCATCCCCTCGTCGGCGTTGGTCAGTCGCTGCGCCCCCTCGACGATGCGCGTCAGCACCTCGTCCAGGTCCAGCACCTCGGTCAGCGACCGGCTCAGGGACAGGAAGGTCTGCATCTCCTCAATCTGCCGGTCGAGGGCGGCATCAGCAGGCACAGGCAGCGGCAGATCGACGTCCAGCGCCCGTCCAACAACGCTCAGAATTTCCGTCGCATCAAGTTGGTGAATAACAGAATCCGCCGGGGTTGTATCACTGGTGCCATTCACGGCGATGGCGATCAACGGCTCAGCGCGCGCCATCTGACGCAGTGTGTGCAGCGTGGAAATGCCCTCGTAACGGTCCAGCATGGCGGCATCGACCAGCAGCGCGTCGAAGTCGCCGTGTTCCAGGGCGAACAGGCCTTCACGGTGGTTGAATGCCGTCTGCACGTGGATGCGGGTACGCGACAGCGCCTGACGCACACATTCGATGATTTCAAAGTCACCGGCGATCAGCAAAATCTGATAGATGGTTTCGGCGCTCATAAGCGTGACCACAGCCTCATCTGCAGTGGCTATGCGACATCGTTAGCGACGGCTGAGCCGGTTACGGCGCATCGCCAGATCATCCTCGACGGCTTCGCCGTCCTCGCTGGCAGCGGGCGCATCCTGCTGCAAGGACTCCGGCGCTGCTTCGTCTTCAGCCTCGTTCTGGCTCTGAGCTGCCTGCTCGCTGGTCGCCCGCGCGATGCGCTCCTGCGCCTGTTTGACAATACTGGACAGCGAGTCGATGCGACGCTGTACCGACTCGGCGGTGGGCGTCCTCTGGTCAGCCCGATCCGCTTCTGTCTCAGACGGCTCGGCTGCCTGCGCTTCTTCCTGTCGGTGCGCCTCGGCGACCGTCGCTTCCAGTACATTCACGCGCCGGATCAGATCGCTGGCCACAATCTGGTGCGCGCTCAGGTCGGCACGCGCCATTTCGATCAGACGCCGAACATGCTGCATACGTTCGATCAGGTGGCGCGCCTGCGCCTCGTTACCGGCCAGCAGCGCCTCGTCAGCCTGAATGTCAAGCAGATTCGCTTCCTGTTCCATTTTGGCGATCTTCGCTTTGAGCTGGTCCTCGTGGTCGATGGCAGCGTTAATCTGCTGGCGCAGCCGCTCGACCTCGGCATCCAGCGCGTCACCGCTGGGAGTCCGCTCCCGGCGCGAGCGCAGTGGATCGCCCAGCACATCGCCGACCCTGGCGCGCACCAGGGTGTTTAACTTACGAAATAGGTCATCCATAGTGATATTGTATCGGCTCTTACCTTGCACACACAACTATTATACACAGGTTTTAGTCCGCGCAGGTCGCGCCCCACTCCAGCGCATAGATAACCATCTTCGGCCCACCTACCGCAGCCGACGCTGTGCCATCCGACTGGAACACATGGCGCAGGCACACATCCGCCGGCGCATCGGGCGGAATCTGGTCCGGGAAAGCCATCAGATAACGCGCCTCACGCTCGCGGATCAGTGCCCACAGCGCCGGACCGTCGCCGATGTGCGCCACCACTTCCGGCGTCACCAACCCGGCGATGTCCAGCAGCGGACGCGGCGCGAAATAACCCACCGCGCCGATGTCGTGAATAGCCAGCAGCTCATCCGGCGGCAGATTATCCGCGATCCAGCGCGCCGGAGCGACCATCTCATCGTCAATAATGGCCACATCCTGCTGGTAAATCTGCGGCCCCATCACCAGCCCGAAGTAGACGAATGTCACCGCCGCCGCTGCCGCCAGCCCGCGTGAGAATACCCGCCCGGCCATGCTGCCGCGCAGCCAGCCGATCATCTGCGCGCTGCCCACCACGCCGATCACTATCACGCCCGGCAGCGCCGGAATCACGTAGCGCCCGTGCTGGTAAGCCGCCGGCAGGCGCGCCGCGTACAGCGCCAGCAGTCCCAGCGCCCACAGCAGCGGCAGCAGACCGGCCAGCGCCGCCGGTTCGCGGCGCGCGCGCCGCAGTACATTTACTGTGAAAGCCACCACACCAGGCAGCAGCAGAAGCTGACCACCCACCAGCACCGGCAGCAGCATGTCGCCAAAGCGGCGCGCAAACGGCAGCGCCAGCAGCGGCGCGTGCTGGGCCTGTTTAGCCGCGCTCGTATTGGGCAGCAGGCCGCCGGTCAGGTGCAGGTTCAGCGCCAGATACGGCGCGATTCCCACCCCAAAGGCCAGCGCCGCGCCCCCACCCCAGGCGACCGCCGCGCGGAGTCCGTGCGGGCGCAGGCCGACAACGGCCAGCCCACCCAGTCCGGCCAGCATGGCCCCTTCCGGGCGCGTCATCACCGTGAGGGCGGCCACCAGACCGAACAACGCGCCGCGCCACACCGCCCGCCCCGTATCAATTGCATCAAATTCGCGCCACGCCAGCCAGACCAGGACCAGCGTCCAGGTGGCGAACAGCATCGTCTCCATGCCGGAAGCCGCCGCCCACACCAGATGCCACGCC
>CAZXCK010000191.1:0-753 GCA_964639225.1 uncultured Anaerolineaceae bacterium
AACCCGGCGATCGAGCGTGTGACGGGATGGCCGGCAGAAGCGTTTTTTGCAAACCCACAACTGTGGCTGGAGATTACCCATCCTGATGATCGCCCCACCCCGGCGTCGTCAAACGGAAGTGGGGATAATTCTGAGTGGACAGGCCGGATCATTCGACCTGATGGTGAAGTGCGCTGGCTCATCATCCGCAACTGGCTGGTCAAAGACGATCAGGGCCGACCTGTACGCGCTGAAGGTATTGCCAGCGACATCACCCAACGGCAACTGGCCCAGCAGCGGGAAATCGAACTGACGCTTGAAAAAGAGCGACGGCGGTTGCTGGAGACGTTCATCCAGAACACGTCACACGAATTTCGCACGCCGCTGGCGACCATCAGTTCTGGCGCCTACCTGATGACCCGCACAGACGACCCTGAACGCCGTAAGCAGAAAGCAGCGCAGATCGAAGATCAGGTAAAGCGAATCACGCGCCTTATCGACAATCTGATATTAATGGCGCGGATAGAGAATGGCAACGAGCATGGCATGAAGCCAATTGACATCGGGATGCTTATGAGCGCTGTCTGCCAGAAAGCCGCGAACGATTGCCATAAACAACACCAGATGTCCTGTGATATTGATTCGAGCCGGATGACGGTACACGGCAGCTATGACCACCTTGTCGAGGCTTTCCAGCAGATCGTACACAATGCCTGTCGCTACACACCAGAACACGGCACCATATCAGTGAAGCTGTGGTCAGAGGCGCGGCGT
>CAZXCK010000191.1:763-6255 GCA_964639225.1 uncultured Anaerolineaceae bacterium
GTGTGTGGGTCGAAGTCAAAGACAGTGGTCCGGGTGTGGATGAGGAAGCGCTGGTCCATATGTTCGACACATTCTGGCGACAGGAGTCCGCCCACAGCACACCTGGTCTTGGCCTGGGGCTGGCGATTGCGCGCCGCATTATTGAGCGGCATGCCGGAAAAATCGTCGTGACGAGTGAGGCTGGGCAAGGCACGACGCTGCTGGTCACCTTGCCGCTGGCTCCGCATGATGCGTACCAGCCGGCCAAATCTGGACCGTCAGTCTAGATTCACAAGCCGACGCAAGCGTCTCTCCATTATTCGGTACAAGGCGCTGTCCCAGGATACCCAAAAGCGACTTTACAATCTCCCTGGAAACAGATGAATGGCGCATCCGGATTTGGGGGCAACCCGGTCTCGCCCGGCGTTAAAACACAAGCTGCCTGCAGCAGCCCACAGGAAGCGCGCCCGGTGACCCCACTCATCGTAAGGGCGTGCATCAGCGCGCCCGTCATTGAACCGCTGGCGCGCGAAAGCTGAAAACCTGCCCCAATTTTCGAATACACCCCAGATGAATGGTAGCGTTGAATTGTAATAAGGGTGTGGTATGTTAGTAGATAGCTACTGATACGCGAGAACGGGCGGTGAATATGTCAAACGATCAAAGCGTAAAGAACAGTACGAATAAAACTCACGAAGAATCCACTGATGCAGAAGACCGATCCCCCATTCAGAAACCCCATTTCTTGTCTTCAGACGACATCGAGGACAAGCTCAAGTCGGACCTGAAGAATGGCCTGAGTTCATCAGAAGCCGAGGATCGGCTCCGTCACTATGGCTCCAATACACTGAGCGCCACGTCCCGCCGGTCCAACTTCAGGATATTTATCGATCAGTTCAAAAGCCTCATCGTAATTCTGCTGGTCATCGCATCCGGGTTAGCTTTTCTGGTCAACGAGACAATCGAAGGCTTTTCAATTCTGGTGGTGATTGTCATCAATGTGATCATTGGCTTTTTTACCGAGCTGCGTGCCAAACAGGCCATAACCGCCTTGCAGAAACAAAGTGTCCCGACGGCGCACGTTATCCGCGAAGGCAGCGAGCACCGTATTGAGGCGGCGGATGTCGTCCCCGGAGACCTGGTAATCCTCACTGCCGGAGAGCGCGTTCCTGCGGATGGGCGCATTGTTGAAAGCGTGCAACTACAGATACAGGAATCGGCGCTGACCGGTGAATCGCTGCCTATTTCTAAAACAGACGATGTTCTCTCCAGCGATGATGATGATGTGCCCCTTGGTGATCGAACCAATATGGCTTATATGGGTACGGTAATCACTGATGGTCGCGGACAGATGCTGATTACCGCAACCGGCATGAGTACCGAAGTCGGCAAAATTGGCACGATGATTGATGATGCCGTCACCCAGGACTCTCCGCTCGAACAGCGCCTGGAACAGCTCGGGCGTGCCCTGGTTGTGATTGTGGCCGGACTTTGCGTGATCATTGTCACCGCGGGTGTAATACGCGGCGAAGAGCCGTTGAGCATGCTGGAAGTCGGTATTGCGCTGGCGATCGCCGCTCTTCCTCAGGGGCTGCCAGCCGTTGCAACCATGACTCTCGCCATCGGTGTGCAGCGTATGGCCAAGTCGAATGCGCTGGTCCGACGGCTGCCAGCCGTCGAGACGCTTGGTTCCACGACAGTCATCTGCACCGACAAAACCGGGACGCTGACCAAAAACGAAATGACCGTAACGAACATCGAACTGTACGATGATTCGGTGCGCGTCACCGGCAGCGGCTACGAACTTGAGGGAGCGTTCCATCTGGATGACCACAGCATTGACCCGGATGAGAATGCAAACCTCATGCTGGCGCTTCAGATTGGAACCCTGTGCAACGACGCCGAACTGGATCAGAGCGAAGAGCATATCTCCATCATTGGTGATCCAACCGAAGGCGCGATGATTGTCGTCGCGGAAAAGGCCGGACTGGTCCACGCAGAGCTGGAAAAAGCATATGATCGGGTGGATGAAGTCCCATTTGACAGTGAATCGAAGCGTATGGTTACGGTTCATCGTACACCCGAAAACCAGCTCGTGGCATACATGAAGGGTTCGACCAGCGCGGTGCTGGATTGTTCCACGCAAGTCAGGTCGGAAGGGGAATCTCGCCCACTCAACGACGAGGATCGTGACCGGATTCTCCAGTTAAATCACGAAATGGCCCAGGATGCGCTCCGCGTGCTGGCTGTCGCCCACCGGGAACTGCCGGATGATTACACGCCGGATGACCTCACCGCTGAATTTGTGTATGTGGGGTTAATCGGCATGATTGACCCGCTGCGTGAGGAAGTGAAGCCAGCCATCGAAAAGTGTCACGAAGCCGGAATCCGCACAATTATGATTACCGGCGATCAACCGGTGACTGCGGCAGAAATCGCCGAACAGCTAGGCCTGGATCAGGATCACACAGGTAAACGCTATCAGACCGTTCATGCCAACGATCTGGAGAAACTGGACGATGAGGGCTGGCAGCAGGTTGTCGCCGATGCCGCCGTCTTTGCGCGTGTCTCTCCAGAACATAAGCTGCGCATTGTCGAGTCGTTGCAGGCGCAGAATGAGATTGTCGCTATGACCGGTGACGGTGTCAACGATGCCCCCGCGCTGCGCAAAGCTGATATTGGCGTGGCGATGGGCATCAAGGGCACTGAAGTCGCCAAAGAGACGGCAGACATGATTATCACCGATGACAACTTCGCCACGATTGAGCGCGCGGTTGAACAGGGACGGATGATCTACTCCAATATTCTGCGCTTTATCCATTATCTGTTCTCGTGCAATTTCTCTGAAATTGTCACCGTGTTTGCGGCCATCATGGTGGGCTGGCCTCTGCCGCTGGCCGCGCTTCAGATTCTGTGGCTCAACATCATAACGGATGTCTTCCCAGCGATGGCGCTGGCGCTGGAACCCTCAGCCCCCGATGTGATGAAGCAGAAGCCGCGCGATCCCCAGGAGCGATTGCTGAACAGGCAATTTGCGCTTCTGATCGCCTGGCAGGGGCTTCTGCTGGCGGCCGTCACACTGACCGCCTTTGCGATTGGTTTATCCTGGTATGGTACTGAAGGTGAAGGCTTACGCCATGCGGTGACGATCTCTTTCATGACGCTGGCGCTGGCCCAGGTTTTTCACGCTTTCAACTCGCGCTCACAATACGAAACGATCTTCAACAATCGGTTGTTCGCCAATCCATGGCTGTGGGGAGCAGTTGCACTGTGCCTGACGCTCCAGTTTGCGGCTGTCTACGTTCCCTTGCTGCAAACCGTACTGCGGACCGTGCCGCTTGAACTGTCGGACTGGGGACTTGTACTGGCCAGCGCACTGGCTCCTGTATTGATTGTGGAACTGGTCAAACTTGGCCAGCGTACCGTTGCTGACCGCAGGCAGTAGATCGGTTGTGACCAGCATGCAAATGCGGTGCGATCAGCAGTCATCGTACCACACCCTCACTGCCAGGTTCCCGCTAACCGGAGCCTGGCGGTTTTTGATCCTGCCCCCACCGGGACACTGCTCCGCACGGCCTCTGCGCACCAGACTGGAAACTTCACCGCGTCTGCACTTGTCCGATACCAGCCATCTGTATCGTACAGATATGGGCCAGTTGTCCAGCAAGTAACCCCCTCATGCGGTCATTCATGACTTCAGCGGCCCGATTAAACTGAAGGTGACGCAAAGTAGCTTAGGAAGGTCAGATCATGACAACCTACGATTTGGGCGAAGCCGCCACACTTCTGAGAAGTGGCGAGATGAAGCTAATCGAACTGGATGATGATCAATCAGTTGTGCTGGCGCGCCGCGATGATACATATTATGCCTTTGGCTCGCAATGCACCCATTATGGCGGTCCACTGGAACAGGGCGTACTGAATGGGCACACGGTGATTTGTCCCTGGCATCACGCCTGTTTCGATATTCGGACTGGCGTCCGCCAGGAACCACCGGCACTGGACCCTATCACCAGTTATCCGGTGACTGTCGAGGGTGGACGTGTCTGGTTACAACTGGAACCGTCGGAGCCGGCGGCGATGGCATCCATCGCGGACGACGAGACCTATATCATCGTTGGCGGGGGTGCGGCAGGCGAAGCCGCTGCCGAAGAACTGCGGCGGGCCGGTTTTGCCGGGAAGCTCATTCTGCTGAGTGCCGCTGCAACGCCTCCTGTGGATCGCCCCAATCTGTCGAAACAATATATGGCAGGCGAAGCCGATCCGAGTTGGATTCCGCTGCGGAGCAAAGCGTGGTATGCCGAACATGACATCGATCTGCGGCTGGAGACACCGGTTACCAGCGTGAATACTGCCGCCCACACGGTGACGACTGACGATGATGTTCTGCAATACCACAAGCTGTTGCTGGCCACTGGCAGTCATCCCCGCGTACTGAGTAATGTGCCAGGTATCGACCTGGACAACATCTTCACGCTGCGTCATCAGGCGGATGCCGACCGCATCATCGCCCAGGTTGATGAGAACACCCGTGTTGTGATCGTGGGCGGGAGCTTCATTGGCATGGAAGTGGCCGCCTCATTGGGGCAGCGTGGTGCATCCGTGACGGTCGTTGATCTGGTATCCGCGCCATTTGAGCCGGTACTGGGTGCAGATGTCGGACGCTTCTGGCAGCGATTGCACGAAAGCAACGGCGTAACTTTCAGGCTCGATACCAGCGTGGCACGCTTTCACGAAGACAATGGCCGGGTCAGTGCTGTGCAACTTGAAGATGGTACCCGGCTAATGGCAGATTTGGTCGTGCTGGGTGTCGGTGTGACCCCGGCGACGGACTTCCTCTCCAGTTCCGATATAGCCACCAACCCCGACGATCAATCGGTGCGGGTGGATCATCATCTGCATACCTCAGCCGCCGATGTTTACGCGGCGGGCGACATTGCGCGTTATCCGCTGGCAAATGGCGATACGCAGCGCATCGAGCACTGGCGCGTTGCCCAGCAGCACGGCATGATCGCCGCCCGTAACATGCTCGGCCAGTTGGACACAGTCACGGCGCATGTGCCATTCTTCTGGACAGCCCAATGGGGCACCCGAATGCGCTATGTCGGCTTCGCGGCGGGTTGGGACAACATTGTCTATCGGGGTGATGTTGAAAAGGGTGAATTCATCGCCTTCTATTTGAAGGACGGTCAGTTACAGGCGGCGGCTGGTGTCGGTCATGATGCGGAAATGGCAGCACTGGAATTCGTGCTGCAGCACAATCTCGCACTGACCACACAGGAAATGCAGCATGCCGACTTTGATCTTGTCCGACACGTCAGCACAGGATAAGGGTCCGCCCCGATAAAAATCAAGCAATCATGCTGCGGATTGGTCGATATAGCAGCCCCCCTGGCAGCCCCATCGTCAGCGGGCGCATGGGGGCGTGGGGCATGTCAGAGCCGCCACGCTTCGATGATGTCCACCGGTTTATAAGAACACATGCGCCAGATTTAATGGTCAAGAACCGGGCT
>CAZXCK010000192.1:0-818 GCA_964639225.1 uncultured Anaerolineaceae bacterium
AATCAGTGGCCGGTTTCGCTCGGAATCGGTGGCCGGTTTGCGTCGGAATACCCACCTTGGCGTCGGCGCGATCGTTTTGTTGCCGACGACGTACGGCCGTGTGCGGTGCGGCGGCAGGATGACGACGTGGTGGCCGAGGCCCCAGATCTGTCGTGCCCAGTGATGTGCCGAACCGCCGGCCTCCATCAGCACGGCGGCCGGTGGATGCTGGCCGAAGAACGGCAGGAAGCGGTCTCGCGAGAGGCGATGGCGCCCGGCGACCTTGCCGGGTCGACGGGAGATGGCGATCTCGAAAACCGACTTGGCCAGATCAACGGCGATCGTGGTATGCTGCATCGGGCTCCTCCTTCCCCGGTGGAGGCTCGTGACCGAGACGACTCTGGCACCATAGATGCCGATCGAGTCGAGGGAGGAGTCCATTCCATCATTCAAGCTGACAGCCGGCTTCGTCACGGCCCGTGCAAGAGCACGGCCCGCGCCAGAACCGCCCGCAGCTTAACGCTAGGGCGCTATACCGATTCTCTCGCTCGGAGGAATTGAATGGCTCAGCCTCCTGAAATGGCTGCCGCTTGGATAATCGGCGTCTGTGACGTTTTTGGCGACCGCAATCGCTGCTGCGGCAGCCCCGGTAGTTCCAAGGTTTTTTGGACACCGATCTGTGAGATCCCGAAGATCTCTCAGATCGGTGTCCAAGAAACCGTGGAACTACCCATCACGGAAGTCAGTTCGTCTCGGACGACTACCAGGCGGATCTGCGGTTTCTTGGCATCGAGAGCAGTCTTTCGTACGTGCGCGAGCCCTAGGGCAACGGGTGCGCC
>CAZXCK010000192.1:828-6215 GCA_964639225.1 uncultured Anaerolineaceae bacterium
CCGAGCGCTTCGTGCGATTCCTGAATGAGCAGCTGCTGTGGTTGCAGCTATTCACGACGGTGGCAGAGCTGCAAGCGGCGCTGCGGGAGTTCAAGGAGCGATACAACAAGCAATGGATCTTGCAGCGGCACGGGTAACTGACTCCAAGTCAGGTGCACGAGTCGCTCGAGAAGGTGGCAGCGGCTGCGTGAATACCTTCAATCTTGTGTCCAAGAAAACGGGTGCTGTACAGTGTCAGCTAGACAGAGGGGCATGGAGGTTTAGCGAGCCTCTGACAATTGGTTCTGAGGATGGCCAAAATTCACTGTTTTGACCTGTTAGGGTTCGAATAATCCGTGGAGGTCCGAAGGAGGCTATGCCAGTAGTGGAACGACCCGAGAACAACGCCAGGGACAAACAGCGCGTGGCAGACCACGGAGAGGTGTTTACTCCAGCATGGATGGTCGAGGCGATGCTGGATCTGGTTAAGAATGAGACGGAGCGCATTGATTCCCGCTTCCTGGAGCCGGCGTGTGGGAGCGGCAACTTCCTCGTTCAGATTTTGAGGCGTAAACTTGCTGCCGTGGAGCTCAGGTACGGAAAATCGGATTTCCAGCGGCGACACTATTCGCTTCTCGCGCTGATGTGTATCTACGGTATCGAACTACTTGCGGACAACATCGCCGAGTGCCGCGCGAATGTGCTTGAGATTCTCGCGGACTATCTGAACTTAGTCGAATCAGATGAACAGTATCGCGCCGCTTCCTACGTGCTATCGCAAAACCTTGTCCACGGCGACGCCTTGACGATGCGAACTAGCAATGGCCAGCCTATCACTTTCGCGGAGTGGGGTTATCTCGGTAAGGGTAAATTCCAGCGTCGCGACTTCCGCCTCGACATGCTCAGTCAGTCATCGGTCTTCAGCGAGGAGGGATCCCTCTTCGCCCACCTCGGAAAACACGAGATTTTCACGCCCAGCAGGACGTATCCGCCAATGACAGTCAGTGAGTTGGCAGCCGGCTCGCGTAGCGACCCAGCGACGGAGAACGTATGAGCGCTCAGTCCCGACTCTCTCTGTGCGGTCGCAATCCGGATGTATTGACATGCATTGCAAACCTCTCAAGCGACGAGGTGTTCACGCCGCCGGAGTTTGCGAACCGCATGCTGGACACACTGGCCTTCGCGTGGGCAGACAGCAACGGCGGCGCGAACATCTGGGCGGACAAGTCCATTAGATTCCTCGATCCTTGTGCCAAGTCCGGCGTCTTTCTTCGAGAGATCACTGCCCGTCTAACCGTGGGCCTGGCTGGGGAGATGCCAAACCTCGAAGAACGTGTAAATCACGTACTGACGAATCAGGTGTTTGGCATAGCGATCACACATCTCACTAGTTTGCTTGCGCGGCGAAGTGTCTATTGTTCGAAGGATGCCACCGGTAAGTATTCCATTGCCAAAAACTTCAACACCGCTGCTGGCAACATTTGGTACGAGCGTACCGAGCATGCGTGGGTCAACGGCAGATGCGATTTTTGCGGCGCCAGCAAGAAGGTCTTTGATCGCGGAGAGATTCTTGAGACTCACGCTTACGCAATGACCCACACCGATGATATCTCAACTCGGATTGTCGAGTTGTTTGGAGGAGAAATGCAGTTTGATGTAGTCATCGGGAATCCGCCCTACCAAATAAGTGGTGGTGGCGGTGGGACAAACGACTCGCCGATCTACCACCAGTTTGTCCGACAAGCGATTCGAATGGAGCCGAGGTTCCTCAGCATGGTTATTCCATCAAGGTGGATGGCTGGAGGTCGGGGACTAAGGGAGTTTCGTGCTGAGTTTCTCGGTGATCGGCGGATACGCACCATCGTTGATTTCGAGAACGCGAAAGATGTGTTTCCGACGGTTGGGATTGGTGGCGGGATTTGCTACTTCCTGTGGGATCGCGAGAGCCCAGGACCGTGTGAATGTACTTATCACCGAAACGAAACAACAGTTGGTCCGCATGTGCGAGCTCTCGACGAGTATGACGTATTCGTGCGTGACACGAGGGCGGTCAACATCTTGCGCAAGGTGGTTGCGGCTAACGAGAGACCATTCGAGGATCTTGTCAGCGGAGACACACCATTCGGACTTGCGACTAACTTCTCGGGCTATACACGAGACGCAGCGCCAAGGGCGGGGCAGGTCCGACTCTACGCCAACGTCGGTACAAAACGAGTAAGCGGTGCAATGCCTCGCAAGACGATCAATAAGAACTCAAACTTGATTGATGTGTGGAAACTATTTCTCCCGGTAGCCGGTTCTGGCCGGGAGCGAGAGAGAAGCGGCGTCGACTTGGTACTCGGCCCGCCAATAATCGGCGAGCCAGGATCCGTCTGTACTCAGACCTACCTCGTCGCCGCACCTCTGAGTTCGAAAGCCGAAGCGCAGAGTGTTGCGTCGTATCTGCGATCGAGACTTGCGCGGTTTCTTGTGTCCCTTCGCAAGCCGGCCCAGCACGTATTTCGCGGCATGTACCGATGGGTGCCGATTCAGCCATGGGATCGGATCTGGACCGACTCCGACATCTACACGAAATATGGAATTGCTAAGGAAGAACGTGCCTATATCGAGTCTATGATTCGCCCTATGGAAGACGAGAATGAGTAAGTCCATTGAGGAACTCCTCGCGCCGAAGCCGGAAGCACGGCTGCGCATCTACGCCTACTCAATCGGCGACGCGGCGCACGCCGGTCTTCTCAAGGTGGGCCAGACTACGCGCGACGTAGCGCAGCGTGTTGCGGAGCAGGTGGGAACCGCCGCTATCACGAACTACAAGATCGAACTAGATGAGGCCGCCGAACGCCATGACGGCACCTTCTTCACCGATCACGAGGTCCGTGCGGCGCTTGAGAACAAGGGCTTTGAAAAGGTGGTTCGGGAGTGGATGCGGTGCACGGTTGCGGACGTAAAGACTGTGCTTGCGGAGTTGCGCACTAACCAGCAATTCACCGGAACACATCATGAGGATTTCCAGATGCGTCGGGAGCAGGCCGATGCGGTGAACAAGACACATGCCTACTTCCACTCAATCTGGCAAGAAGACATGCACGCCGTTCCCCGTTTTCTTTGGAACGCAAAAATGCGGTTCGGCAAAACTTTCGCCGCCTACCAACTTGCCAAGAAGATCGGCGCCAAGCGAGTGCTAGTGGTCACATTCAAGCCGGCCGTCGAGGATGCTTGGCGATCCGATCTAGAGTCCCACGTTGACTTTAATGGCTGGCAGTACCTTTCCCGCCAATCAGGCGGGGACCCGCGAGTGGTTAACCACCGGAAGCCAGTGGTTTATTTTGGCTCTTTTCAGGACCTGCTAGGCCGCGATACGGCGGGGAACATTAAACCCAAGAACGAGTGGATTCACGCAATCAACTGGGACCTGGTGGTCTTCGACGAATACCACTTTGGAGCCTGGCGGGACAACGCCAAGGATCTCTTCGAGGGAGAAGACGACGCAAGCACTGAGATCAAAGCCGAGTACGGCACGACCCTTTCTGGCAGGGCCACCCGCAGTGTCAGCATTGAGGACTTCGAGAAGGAGTTTATCGAGCTTGCAGAAGCCGAGACCGAGTTTTTGCCCATCACGACCAAGGCGTACCTCTACCTGTCGGGCACGCCGTTTCGAGCGTTGGCCACGGGCGAGTTCATAGAGGAGCAGATCTTCAACTGGACCTATACTGACGAGCAGCGTGCCAAGGCAGAGTTCGCGGCGCAGCATCCGGATGCACGGAACCCCTACGAAGTGCTGCCCCAGTTGCGCCTGCTAACCTACCAGATGCCTGACGAGCTTTTGGCCATCGCCAGCGACGGTGAATTCGACGAGTTTGATCTCAACGCGTTCTTCGAGGCCTCTGGCACCAGTGTGTGGGCACAGTTCCAGAACGCGGACGACGTACAGAAGTGGTTAGACATCATTCGCGGTGGCTACATGCCCAAAGCGGCCGACTACCTGAAGACTGGCGCGCGGCCGCCGTTTCCGTACTCCGATGTGCGGCTGCTACCCTACCTACAGCACTCGTTCTGGTTCCTGCCCAATGTCGCGGCCTGCCACGCAATGGCGAACCTACTGGCTGAGAAGCACAACACTTTCTGGCATGACTACCAAGTGGTCGTTGCTGCTGGTGCTGCGGCAGGCATCGGGTTGAGTGCTTTGGTGCCAGTGCGAAAGGCCGTGGGGAGCGGATTCGAATCTAAAACCATCACGCTTTCATGTGGCAAGCTCACGACTGGCGTGACTGTACCTCAGTGGTCTTCGATTCTGATGCTGCGTAACCTCAGGTCTCCGGAGACCTATTTCCAGGCCGCATTCCGCGTGCAGTCCCCGTGGTCGATTAAGAATCCTAACGGAGACAATCCCAACGAGGAGGAGATCCTCAAGCCCGTTTGCTTCGTCTTCGATTTCGCACCCACGCGTGCACTGCGGCAGCTCTCGGAGTATGGAATGGGCCTGTCGCCCAATGAGCCGAATCCGGAGAAAGCGGTGGAGGAACTGGTTTCATTCCTGCCCGTGCTGGCGTTCGACGGCGCGAACATGACTCAAATCGATGCCGGCGGCATTCTCGACATCGCGATGGCGGGAACCTCGGCTACGCTGCTAGCCCGTAAGTGGGAGAGTGCGCTGCTCGTGAATGTGGACAACGGCACGCTGCGTCGCATCCTCGACAATCCTAATGCACTAGCCGCGGTTGAGCGCATTGAAGGATGGCGCTCCCTCGGTGACAACGTTATCGAGACCATCATCAACAAGAGTGAAAGAGTGAAGGAGCTAAAAAACAAAGCCAAGAATGAACACCTGACGCCCAGGCAGAAGAATGAGCTCAGCGAAGAGGAAAAGGAGTACAAGTCCAAACGAAAACTCGTCCAGGAGAAGCTGATCAAATTTGCGACGAGAATTCCGGCGTTCATGTACCTGACCGACTTTCGCGAAAACACGCTCCAGGATCTGATCACGAAGATTGAACCGGAGCTGTTCCTGACTGTCACTGGCCTGACGGTGAAGGACTTCCACCTGCTCGTGCAACTACGGGTGTTTAACACCGAGCAAATGAACCAAGCCGTATTCGCGTTTCGGCGATACGAAGACGCATCGCTACGATATACTGGCATTGATAGCCACCCGGATCTGACCCACTACGGTCTGTATGACACCGTGGTGGCGAAGGAATGAGTCGCGCTGGCACGGATGAAATCGAGTCGCGGCGAGTCGATTGTGAACACGGTGCTGCCGTCTTGACCGAGTTATTAATTCTCAGATGAAGTCCGCGACGGCGGATCATGCGTCGAGCATTGCTGCCACAGGCTGGGTAGGTCCACGGTTTCCTTAGACGGAAGTTCCCAAGGAAATCCAGCCCGGAATCAGTCTATCTGATTGCCGG
>CAZXCK010000193.1:0-6133 GCA_964639225.1 uncultured Anaerolineaceae bacterium
GAGCGCAAGGGCATCACACGGGCCAGAGCCGGGACGATCATGCGCAGCCGCACCAACTTCGCGCTGATGATGGTGCATCAGGGCGACGCCGACGCTTTCGTGGGCGGCGTGGTCCACGAATACCCGGAGATCATCCGCCCGGCGCTGCAAATCCTGGGGACGAAAGCAGGTGTCAGCAAGGCCAGCGCCGTCTACCTGATGGTCGTCAAAGGCAAGGTGTACCTGTTCACGGATGCCACCGTCAACATCGACCCGGACGCCAGCACCCTGGCCGAGATCGCCATCCTGGCGGCGGATTATGCGCGCACGCTGGAAATCTTCCCGCATGTGGCCATGCTGTCGTTCTCCAACTTCGGCAGCACGCCGCACCCGAAATCGCACAAAGTGCGCGATGCCGTGCAGATCGTCCAGAAGCGCCGCCCGGACATCGTCATCGACGGCGAGATGCAGGCCGATACCGCCGTCGTCCCTGAGATCATCGACGAGCGCTATGCCTTCAGCGCTGTGAGAGACGCCAACGTGCTGGTCTTCCCGGACCTGGACGCGGCCAATGTCTCGTATAAGCTGCTGGCGCGCCTCTCTGATGCCGAGGCCATCGGCCCTATTCTGCTGGGCATGGGCCGCCCGGTGCAGGTGCTCCAGACCGGCGCGGATGTGGACGAAATCGTGACCATGACGGCTGTCGCCGTGATGCACGCGCACAAAATGGACAGCGAGTAGACGCCGCACAATAAAATGGGGCGGCATCTGCGGACGCCGCCCCTGTCATCTCGGAAAAACCGACTGTGGATGCACCGGGATGCGCCGGGCATCCATGTGTGAGGTTAGCGGCGGCGGGCGTCCTCGTCGGCCAGGCGAGCCAGTTCGTACTGCTCGTCCTCGCTGAGTTGGGCCGTCATCAGCAGGTCGGGGCGCTGCCGCCAGGTGCGGCGGATGGCCTGTAACCGCCGCCAGCGCTCGATCTGGGCGTGGTTGCCGTTCTGGAGCACGTCGGGCACGCCCAGCCCACGATACAGCGCCGGGCGGGTGTAATGCGGGCCTTCCAGCAGACCGTCGGCGTGGCTGTCGCGCTGCTCGGCGCCTTCCGCGCCCAGCACGCCGGGGATGTGGCGCGTCACGGCGTCGATAACGACCATCGCCGCCAGTTCGCCGCCGGTGAGCACGTAATCGCCGATGCTGATCTCGTCGGTGATGACCAGTTCGCGCACGCGCTCGTCGACGCCTTCGTAATGGCCGCACACCAGCAGCAGACGCTCGTGCGCCGCCAACTCGACGGCGACGGCGTGCGAAAAGCGCCGCCCCTGCGGCGACATCAGAATTACGGGGATGGCGGTATCCGGCCCCCGGACCGTCTCGACCGCATCGACCAGCACATCGGGCCGCAGCACCATGCCGGCGCCGCCACCGTAGGGCGTGCCGTCCACGCTGCGATGTTTGTCGCGGCTGTAGTCGCGGATGTCGTGGACGCGCAGCGCCAGCAGGCCGCGATCCTGCGCCTTCCACATCATGCTGTCGTTCATCGGCCCTTTTTCGCCCTGGAACATGCCGGGGAAGAGGGTCAGCACATCTACCTGCATGGGGTCCACTCCGTTGGTGCGGGCGATTGCGCCCGTGTCCGGCGTTTACATCCGGTCGATTTCGGTGCGCACGGTTTCCAGCAGCGTATCGGCGCGCAGTTGGGCCAGCGTATAGCACGGACCGCCCAGCTTCTCCGCGAGCTGGTTGGCCAGCCCCTGATCGAAGGCGTGATGCTCCATGTTGATCGTCACGGCGCGGATGTGCTCGTCGCGGATCATCTGCGCGATGCGGTGCGCCTCTTCCTGCGGCGAGAGCTGCTCGGTCATGGAGACGTTGCCCGCGCCGTCGGTCAGCAGAATAATCATCGGCTGGATATCGGGATGCAGGGAAAGCTCGCGGCGGGTTGTCTCGTAGGCCAGCAGCAATCCCGCCGACAGCGGCGTTTTGCCGCCCACTTTGACATCAACCAGGGCTGTTTTCGCCAGCAGCACGGAGTTGGTGGGTGGCAGTACCAGATTGGCGCGGTCCTTGTTGAACACCACCAGCCCCACCCGGTCGCGGCGCTGGTAGGCGTCGGTGAGCAGCGACATAATCGCGCCTTTGGTGGCCTGCATACGCTCCGAGACGGCCATGCTCCACGAGGCATCAACGACGAACAGGATGAGGTTGGCGGCGCGGCGCACGCGCACCTTGCGCTGCAGATCGTCGCGGCGCAGGGCGTAGGCCATGCCGGTTTCGGCCTTCTGACCCTCGCGGCTGCGCTGATGTGGCGCGGCGGCGCGCAGCGTGGCGTCGAAGGCGATGTCGTCGGTGCGATTGCCGGCGGGCCGCGCCTGGATGTAGCGACCGCGCTTGCGGTCGGTCTGGGTGTAGGAACGCCGCCCACTCTGCTTGCGCGTCAGGCGGTCAAGCTGCGTATCGAGCCGCCGCGCCTGGAACTCGGCATTGGCTTCGGCTTTCTGGCCGCCTTCCCACCAGTTACCCGTCTGATCCTGAAACACGTTTTGCGGAGAAGGCTCGGCGTCGGCGATGTCCGGTGCCTGCTGCTGGCCCTCCCCCTCTACCGGCTGGCTTTTTTTTTACCTTCGGTCGGCTGGCCGTCAGCATCCACATCAGACTCGACGGAGTCGCCCTCCTCGTCCATGTCGGCTTCGAGCTGTTCCAGCTCGCTGGCCAGCACGTCCATGTTGATGGCCGCGTCGGCGAACGGCCCGCGCTTGAGCCGGTGCGGGATGGCCAGTTCCACTGCCAGCAGAATGTCCTCACGGCTGATCTGGCGGCGGCCCTGGAAGGCGGCCTGAGCGCGCGCCGTCTTGAGGATGACCAGGTCGGCACGGTGGCCGTCGATGCGCATGTTGCTGGTCATGAGGGCGATCAGGCGCAGGTCGCCGCGTGTGTACTGCACCTCATCGACGAGGCCGCGCGCGGCGGCGATGCGCTCGCTGAGTTCGTGTTCGGCGTCCGCCCATTCGCGGCGGAAGCGCTCCGGGTCGGTCTCAAAGGCGATGTGACGCTCCAGAATCTCCATGCGCTCGCTGGCGTTGGCGATGCCGTGTACCTCAACCGACAGCGCAAAGCGATCCAGAAGCTGGGGGCGCAGGTCGCCCTCTTCGGGGTTCATGGTCCCCACCAGAATAAAGCGCGCCGGATGGCTGAAGCTGATTCCCTCGCGTTCGACCACGTTGACGCCCATCGCGGCGCTGTCCAGCAGCAGATCGACCACATGATCGTCCAGCAGGTTGACCTCGTCCACGTACAGGATGCCGCGATTGGCCGCCGCCAGCACGCCAGGGTCGAAGTGGCGCTCGCCGCGCTGGATGGCCTTCTCAATGTCCAGCGTGCCCACCACGCGGTCCTCGGTGGCGCTCACCGGCAGGTCAATGAAGCGAATGCGGCGGCGCTCCACCGGCATGGCGTCGGGGTTGTCGCCGTAACGCTCGCGGACGATGTCGGACCAGGTATCGGGCTGGCGCGGGTCATCGTTGAAGGGGGAGTCGGCGACGACGTCGATCTCCGGCAGCAGAACAGCCAGCGCGCGCGCCGCTGTCGATTTGCCGGTGCCGCGCTCGCCGCGAATCAGCACACCACCAATGCGCATATCAATTGCGTTGAGGATCAGGGCGCGCTTCATGCGCTCCTGCCCGACGATTGCTGTGAACGGATAAACGTTTGCTCGTTTGCTCATGGGGTCGCTTTGCCTTAGGAAAACCAGATACCAGTCAGCGGAAATTATAGTTCACGCGCCCCACTCATGACAACAGCCCATTCGGACAATCATACATCCGCGCTTGACATATCGACACCTATCAATATAATGTGCATATGGACATTGACCTGATCGCATTCGCTAAAGTCCTGGCCGACGAAACCCGCCAGGACATCATGAGGCAGTTGTGCTGTGTCTGGCTCAGCGTCAACGATGTCGTGGAGCGGCTCGGCGGGCAGGTCAAACAGCCGACCGTCAGCCATCATCTCAAAGTGCTGGAAGAAGCCGGGATGGTGCGCGTTCGGCAGGAAGGCCGCCAGCGCTTCTACACGCTGAACCAGGAACACCTGACCGTGTGCTGTGGCATGCTGGTGAGCAACTTCGCGCCAGATTACGCGCAGTCCATTGTGCCGGTGGATGCGATTTCGGTGGAACGGAAGTAATTCCGTCTCTTTTTTTCGTCCAATATATCGATGTCGGTCAATATGACAAGGGGAAAATCAAGCATGAGCACCAACGACGATCAGATTCGGGAAGTCGTCCAGAACCGCTATGGCGCTATTGC
This sequence comes from uncultured Anaerolineaceae bacterium, assembly GCA_964639225.1. GTDB lineage: Bacteria > Chloroflexota > Anaerolineae > Aggregatilineales > Phototrophicaceae > CAZXCK01. Next base: position 4,290 of record CAZXCK010000193.1, read on the forward strand.
GCGTGGCGGCGGGTCGTCCTGCTGCGGCGACGGCCAGCAGGCGGATTGTTGCAGCCCGGTGCAGCTTTATGACAACACGCTGGTGGCCGATCTGCCGGTGGATGTCACCGGGCTGAGCCTGGGCTGTGGCGATCCGGTGAGCATCGCCAGCCTGCAACCGGGCGAAACCGTGCTGGACCTGGGCAGCGGCGGCGGCATCGACTGCTTCCTGGCGGCGAAGCAGGTCGGCGCCGATGGTGCCGTCATCGGCGTGGATATGACGCCGGATATGCTGGCGCAGGCCAACGCCAACAAAGCGCGCATGGGCGTGACCAACGTCGAATTCCGCGAGGGGCGCATCGAGGCGCTGCCGGTCGATGACGCCAGCATCGATGTCATCCTCTCCAACTGCGTGATTAACCTCGCGCCGGATAAGCGGCCTGTGTTCGCTGAGGCGTTCCGTGTGCTGAAGCCGGGCGGGCGCGTGAGCATCAGCGACATCGTCACCGAGGGCGAATTCAGCGAGGAGCTGCGCGCCGACGCCGCCAGGTGGGCGGATTGTGTTACCGGGGCCATCGACGCTGAGGACTACATCCGCATGATGCAGGCCGTCGGCTTCAGTGATATTCAGATCGTGAGTAAGGTTGATGCCGGCGACATCGTCCCGGTTCAGGATGGTATGCCGCGTATTTTCAGCGCACGCATCACCGCTGTCAAACCCGTCTGACGATTTTCCTGGAGCAGAAAGCAAACCGCCCTCGACTCGTAAGCCGAAGGCGGTTTTTGTGCTTCAATGACAGGCAGCCCGCGCCGCCATCAGTCCTTGATGAGCTTCTCCAGGCGGTTGCGCAGGTCCTCGACGTTCTTTTGCAGTGTGTCGATGGCCTTGCTGGTGGCGTGGCGTCCGCCTTCGACGGTGTCGGTGGCGGCATCGGCGATGTTGCTGAAGGTATCGTCGCTGCGCAGCGGTGACAGGAGTACCGTCAGCACAACACCCAGTATCGCGCCGACGACCGCACCGACCAGAGCGGAAACAGCCGCCAGCAGCACCCGTTCGCGCCGGGCGCGGGCTTCAGCTTCGCTGCTGTAATACATACGATTGCTCATAATTGTCAACCTCCCTTGCGCTGTGTAAAAGCATTTGCAATTCTGATTAAATCATACACAGTTAAATGGCAGGTGAGATAACGCCGCCAATCGACGCGGTTCAGGGTTCGGCGGGGACCGGCGGGCACGTCGTCAGCTCGGCGGTGAGGTCGGCGCGCACCCAGCCCACGAACATCTCAGCGTCGATCTCGACTGCGACCTGATACCACAGGAAGCCGTCCTCCTGGGGAATCTGGACCAGCACGTCCATCTCGGTCCCGGTGGGCAGGTTGGCTACAATCTCGGATTCGGTCGTGCTGGGCTGATCGCGCAGGCGCACGTCGAGTTCCATCTGCTGGCGCACCTGGCACAACACCACCGGCGTAGGCGTGAGAAACGGCGTCGATGTGTTGGTCGGCGTAAAGGTGGCGGTCGGTGTGGGTGTCTCGGTCGGTGTTGGGGTTTCAGTCGGCGTCGCAGTCGCCGTTGGCTGTGGTGTGTTGGTGGGCGGCAGCGTGGGCGTTGCGCTGGGTTCGGGCGTCTCGGTGACCAGCGCCTCGACTGGCGCGGCGGTCATAATCACAACGACGTCGGGTGGTTCGATGATGGCTTCCTCGACGACGCGGACCGACGGCACCAGCAGAAATCCCAGCAGCGCCGAGATAATCACCACTAAGAATCCTGGTAACATGCAACCGCTGTTCTGCATAAAACACATCCCTTTCTTTGTCGGTACACTTTCCCATTATATCGGACCCGCTTATTTTTCGCTGTGCCTG
>CAZXCK010000194.1:0-6129 GCA_964639225.1 uncultured Anaerolineaceae bacterium
CAATGTCGCCGAGGGTGACGCGCATAATCAACACATGTGCGATAAGTACTGGCCAAGGCTGACTCACTTCCCGCGCCGCCGGGTCCTGTGACGCGATTATCGAGCCGCGCTGGGTGTGTCTCCGGCTTCTCACCACTGCCGGAGACACACCAGGGCGTTGCTTACTCTTCGACTGCCGGTGCCGGGGGTACCTCACGAATGTTGCCGTCCGTCACTTCCAGAAAATCATAGGAAAAGTAGTCTTCCGGGTAGTAGCTCCGCTCTTCGATTAAGCCCAGATCTGTACCGAAGTAGTGGTCGAATATAAGACGGAAGGTGTTGACCGGCGTAATATCGGGCTGGATAACGCCATCATAACCCGGCAGATGGTAGGAGTTAAGAATCGGGAAAACGTATTCGTAAATCTCCGCCGGTCCCCAGTCATCGGCGCCTGGCTCTCCCTGCATCCGATGCCCATGATCGGACTGGATGATAATAATCGGCGGATTATCTGAAGTGGCGAGAATGTCATCCACCAGATCGACAATCGCCCGGTTCACGTAATTAATCTGATCCAGATAGGCGGGGATGTTCGACTCGTCGGTGTAAGGGGCATATGTGCCCTCAGCCACCACACGACCGTCAACCGCCGCGTCATCGGTCAGCGCAGGGTCATCATCCACCGTGAACACATACGGTCGGTGCGGCACCGTTAGGTGAGCGAAAGTAAACGTCGGCCCGTCGATTTCAGGGATCAGGCGCAGGTTTTCCAGCGCGTACAGTGTCGTCTCCCGATAATCATCCAGAATGTCGTAATCTTCCGGGCCATCGAGTAGTGACCCTACTAACGTGGAGTTAAACAGCACCAGGTCGAAATTGCTGTATTCCACACCCAGCAGCGGAACCTCACGCTCGATGCGGTAGGTGATGTCGGCGCTTTCCATGCCGTTCGTCACATAGTAAATCGACGGGAAGTAGACAATCTGGTAGCCAGCATTGCGCAGGATCGCCGATACACGATTGTGGTCAATCAGGTGATAGACGATGCGGTAATCCAGGTCCTGCCCGGAGAGGAAGTTCATGTAGTCCATATTGAGCGATGACGCCAGCGAAAGGAAGGTGGCCGGGTAATTGGTCCGGCTGTCTTCCGCTACGAAGAAATCACGCTGGCGCAGCGCGTCGAGAAACGGCGCGTTATCAAAGCCGTGCATCTGCATTAGCGTATTGCTGTTGGCGTATTCATCGAGAATAATGTAATAGATGTCTGGCAGCGCGCTGGCGTCTTCGATCTCCAGCGGGATGTCGTATTCCAGCATCTCCGGGTCAACGACCGACAGATCAATCTCACTTAAGCCCAGCACACCCAGCGCCCCATCCAGTGTCAACCCCTTGGCCGTATTCACCGTCAGGCCGTAGTAAATCACCGAACCGACCGCAACCAGAAGCAGGCCGCCAAACGCCAGCCCCATCGACCGGATCATCTCCGGCAGCCAGATTCGCTTTCGGCTGCTCAGCCGCACCGCCAGCCCAACCGCCATCAGGGCCAGCGGAATCAGCAGCCAGTGCCCCCAGGGAGCGTCGATCAACGCAAAGATATGCCCGTAGGTGAAGAAGATGATGACCACAACGCTGGTCATAAAGACAGTTCGCTCAATATTCCCAAACGTCTTTCTGAGCACCAGCAGAATGGCCAGCGTAACGCCCTGGTAGAACAGCAGCGACAGCACAATATCACTGAAGTCCACCAGTTCGACGTTGGCGGACAGCATGTACAGCACCGGGTAAGCCGTGATGATAAACGGCGTCAGAATCAACAACACCTTCTTGCGCATATGTTCACTTCCTTCGCATCAGGTAAAGACGACGCAGGGAGTTTTCAACATCCCGTGTTTCGACAATGGTAAACACCGTCCTGAAGGCAGCTTCGAAACCTTCCCGCGTGTAATCGGGGAAAATATCGCTGCGGGAAGCCAGTAGTGTCTGTACTTTGGGGTCCTCTTTAGGCACAAACTCGATGATGAGGTGCTCGGCCAGCGTGCCCATGAAGTGAGCAATACGGGCCAGTGGCACGTTGTTGCTGATGGCCAGATGATGCACCAGCGCCAGCGCCAGCACCAGATCAACATCGCTGCGCGCCGCGAACGAGTCGCGCTCACTGTTGGCCCAGCCAATGGCCGGACTTGGATTCGAAAGGTCGATAACCAGAGGCAGCAGATGCGTCTCTTTCCGGTTCCTGACCTCCCGGTAATTGATCTCAACCGCGCCGGGGTCGATATCCCAGGCCACAGTCGAAATGCCACGATCGCTGCACAGGCGGCTGAAAACGCCCGTGTTCGCGCCCAGGTCCCACACATGGCGCGGATTCACGCTGTCGATGAAACCGGCGACAATGGCTTTCTTGTTGTCAAAGCCGGTGCTGTCGTAGCTGTCCCCCTGGTAATAGTCGGCCCAGGCGGTGCGCTCTGGATTCCAGCGCAGAGAGCGAACGGCGCTTTCCAGGCTATCGGCGATGTTGAGCAGCGACTGGCGACTGATGGTGCGAGTCTGCTGCTGTGCGCCCTGCCCCGTATACCGGTTCTGAGCGCGGCTGTGCAAATGCAGATGCAGCGCCAGCCCCAGCTTGAACCACGACCGCTTCGGCAGCAGTGATACCGCCAGATCAAGCGGCACACCGTCGATATACTGCCGGGAGAGCGTGCCCAGGCGAACGTCTTTGTAAGCCATCAGCGCCAGCGGAGCCAGGAAATGCTGGCAGAACTGGCGGTATGCCTCCCACGCCTGGCCTTCCTCGTAAATCTCAAACGATGCAGTGTCAATCAGCACAGGCCGGCCAGCCACAAACTGAACATTATAGGCGCTGGCGTCCTTGAGAATCATGCCGTGCTTCAGGACCATGCGCTGAATCTTCAGCGTGGCCAGCGCGGCATCCTGCAACTGGCTGAAACACCACTCATAGGGATAGGCGATCGTATCCACATAATCAGGCTGAATCACGCGATAGGCAGCATCGGTCTGTGCCAGCGCCAGATCGACTTCACGATGCGCAATCAGCAGGCCAGCCCCCACCAGACGATCATATAACCCCGAACCCACAAGCTGATCAAACTGCCGGGCATAATCCTGGTTGATCTGGCGGTAGATTACATTGTCTTTGCGAAAGACAAAACCACTGGGATCGCGGAAGGATGACGCCAGCGTATTATGGTTTGAGGTTGTCATCGGTGGTGGTGTGCTCATCATCCTCGTCCTTTGGTGGCGAGCGTTTGATGCCCAAAAACGACAGGATTGTGTCTCTGAACATACGCATGGCAACCAGCAGCCCCAGTAAACCGGCGATCAACGCCTGGATAATCAGACTGCCGGAACCCGGGTCCAGGTAAGCATGTGCCTGTGCCGTAGGGATCAGGAAGAAAAGAATCAGATAGAATACCAGTGAGCCAGAAAGCTTTTTGGGCATTGGTGTACCTTCTGTGTTTGGCTGATTGCAGACCACACCAACTCTAATGGGAACCAGCCGTTCAGACAAGTCCGATCATGTTCTATTGTACTCGACAATTGCTATCCAGGGCACCGTCCCTCACGCAAATATGGGTCATAACCAATCGTGTTGAAAAATCTCCACAAAACTGACATGATGTTATGAATCAATGTGTAAACACGACCCAACACAGGACATCCTATGACCCAGCCCAACCCTGCTGCCAGCAGACACCCACTCATCCGCCTGCTGACTTATGCGAAGAACTACCGCCCGCAGGTCATTCGCGGGACGATCTACTCCGTACTGAACAAGTTCTTTGATCTGGCCCCACCGGCATTGATCGGCGTGGCCGTGGACATTGTGACACGGCGCGAGGACTCGTTCATCTCGGCGCTCGGCGTGACAGACGTCGCCGCGCAGTTGTGGGTGCTGGCCGCCATCACGCTTGTCATCTGGATCGCGGAATCGGCATTTGAGTATATGCACAAGATCTACTGGCGCAACCTGTCGCAGGCCATCGAGCACGACATCCGGCTGGATGCCTACGCCCATGTGCAGGACCTGGAGATGGCCTATTTCGAAGACCAGAGCACCGGCGGCCTGATGGCAATCCTCAACGACGACATCAACCAGTTGGAGCGTTTCCTGGACATCGGCGCCAACGAGCTGATCCAGGTGGCGACGACGGTTGTTCTCATCAGTGGCGCGTTTATGCTGGTAGCGCCGTCGGTGGCGTGGATGGCGCTGATTCCTGTACCGATCATCATCTACGGCTCGGTCTGGTTCCAGCACAAGCTGACACCGCGTTACGCGCAGGTGCGCAAACAGGTCGGCTTTCTGAACCACCAGTTGGCGAACAACCTGGGGGGTATCGCCACCATCAAGAGCTTCACCAACGAAGCCCGCGAGACGGAACGTATCCGCACCGAAAGCGACGCCTACAAAGAGGCCAACCGCCAGGCCATCACGTTGAGCGCGGCGTTTGTCCCGCTCATCCGCATGGTGATTGTGGGCGGTTTCATCGCCATCATGGTCTTTGGCGGCCAACTGGCGCTCAACGGTACGCTGAATATCGGCCTGTACAGCGTCATGGTCTTTATGACCCAGCGCCTGCTGTGGCCGCTGACTCGACTGGGCGAGACGTTCGACCTGTACCAGCGGGGCATGGCCTCGACGAAGCGGGTGCTGGACCTGATGGACATCGAGCCGCAGATCAAAGACGGCGAGACCACGCTGCCCCGCGATGAGGTGAAGGGGCACATCCGCTTCGATAAGGTGCGCTTCGCCTACAGCAACGGCGTGGAAGTCCTGCACGGCTTAAGCCTAAACATCCCCGCCGGAAACACCGCCGCCATCGTCGGTGCGACGGGCGCCGGCAAGAGCACGGTCGTCAAGCTGCTGCTGCGCCTATACGACGTGACTGGCGGCGGCATCACCATGGACGGCCACGACGTGCGCAACCTCAACCTGCATGATCTGCGCGGGTCCATCGGGCTGGTGAGCCAGGATGTCTTCCTGTTTCATGGAACGGTGCGCGAGAACATCCTCTACGGGCGGCTGGACGCATCGGAAGAAGAACTCATCCGGGCGGCGAAGATCGCCGAAGCGCACGAGTTCATCATGAACCTGCCACAGGGCTACGACACGATTGTCGGTGAGCGCGGGCAGAAGCTCAGTGGCGGGCAGCGCCAGCGCATCAGCATCGCGCGGGCTGTGCTCAAGAACCCGCCGGTGCTGATCCTCGACGAGGCGACCTCTTCGGTTGACAACGAAACCGAGGCGGCCATCCAGCGCAGTATGGACCGGATCGCCGTCGGGCGCACGACGATTGTCATCGCACACCGGCTGTCGACCGTCCGAAACGCCGATCAGATCTTCGTGCTGGCGGATGGTGACCTGCGCGAAAGCGGCACACACGACGAGCTGGCGGCGCAGGACGGCATCTACGCGGCGCTGTGGCGCGTACAGACCGGCGAGCGTCTGCGGGCGGCGGCGGACTGATCGACTGGCTGAGTGCCGAAAGTGCAGCAGTATAGTGCTGCAGCACAGGATTTTTTTGTGCTGCAATGGGGCGATGCTGCCGAGACTGGGTGCGATAAGGTGACATGCGATTCCTGGCCGGTGACGGTGGTCAGACATTGACATTGTAGCACACATGTTCCGGTGGTGGTGTTAGGGATTGGTGAGGGGTGGCCGGGCGCGCTGTAGCACGCCCTTACGATGGTGTGCGGGGAGTGTGGACGCGCAGAAGCGCGTCCCTACGAAGTGTGCGCGGGGCGGGCGCGTTGTAGCAGATTAAGAGTTCAGAGCGGAGTAAAGGTGTGGACCGGTCCCGCCCGGCGTTAAAACACCGGGCTACAGGAAGCGTGTCTGCTAAAGAGACACAAAAGATCATCTTTTTTGCCTGCCATGAAGGGACAGAGGCGCTGGACGGCAGAGGCAGCGGGCGCGGTGTGGTCCACCCTACGAAGTGTGCGCGGGGGGCCGGGCGCGCTGTAGCACGCCCTTACGATGGTGTGCGGGGAGTGTGGACGCGCAGAAGCGCGTCCCTACGAAGTGTGCGCGGGGCGGGCGCGTTGTAGCAGATTAAGAGTTCAGAGCGGAGTAAAGGTGTGGACCGGTCCCGCCCGGCGTTAAAACACCGGGCTACAGGAAGCGTGTCTGCTAAA
>CAZXCK010000195.1:0-5997 GCA_964639225.1 uncultured Anaerolineaceae bacterium
AGCGTCACTGCTGGCTGGCACGCCGTCGTTGACCGCCGTGACCGTCATCTGTACCGGTGCCCAGTCGGTGACGCCGGTGTTGAGCGTTCCCAGCGCGCGATACTCGAAGCTGAGGGCGTCCACCAGTTCGCCGGTGGTATACAGGTAGGGCGGCGGGCAGTACGTCAACTGATACGTCGCCGGGTTGTAGCGATAGGGTTCGCCACGACAGGCGTTATTCGGGTCATCGTCATAGATGGTGGGCATATCCCGGAATTCGATCGTATAGGGCCGGTAGCCCAGCTCCAGGCGCGAGTCCATCTGGATAAAGACGGTGCCCCCCTCCTGGATGGTGGCCGCCAGCGAACCATCGCCATCGATAAAGCGCACCGGGTCGGGGTCACCCATCTCATAGGCACCCCGGTCGATAAGCAGGTCCTCCCCCTCAGCCGTGGTGCGATCCACGATACGCGGCCCCCGGAACAGATCACGGTGGATGTTCTGATCGTAGTTTATGCCGAAGATCGCCTGCCACGCGCTCAGGTCGCCCGAATCCAGCGCGAGGTGCGGGTCCGCCGGGCGCAGGCGATAGGGGTGGCTGCTGTCGAACGTACTCAGGAAATGATGCTCCATGAAGCTCTGGCGCGCAGCAGCCGACGTCGGTTCATCGGTGTCGGACAGCGCGACCAGAATCTGGCCGTCCCACGTCTGGGTGAAGGTGTTGCCGTTCAACGGCGCGCCCGCTGAGCCGACGCCGTCATCGCACTCACCGCCCACTCTACCAGCGGAGACCTGCAGGGCCGGCGCGAACCAGTTGCTGCGCGCGCCATTCGGGATAATACCTTCGGACACCGGCGCAGAACCAATCGGCAGGCAGCCGTAATCGGTACCCAGCCGGTTCATATCACCGGCGGCCATGCGAATCAGTGTGCCGTTGGTGTTGATATTGAAGAAGATGTTGTTGTGGATATCCCAGCGGTGGTCGCTGACATGCGACAAATCGGTGCCGTCATGGCCGACGGTAAACAGGTTGTTGAGGTTCTGCGCCTGGCTGTTAAAGCGGAAATTTGCCACCGTGTTGTTGACAAAGCGCAGCCTGGGAATCTGGTACATGTGGACCAGTGAATAGCGAATGTCGGTGGCGTCTCGCCCTTCAAACAGCGAGCCATAGATCACCACAGGCAGATCGAGGAACAGACCAGCTTTGTTGGCCGCGACGTTGGTATCATAGTCGCCGCCACTATACAGTGTGCTGCTGGGTTCGCTGCCTTCCAGCCACTGATCGATAGCGATGACACTCTCGGCCAGGTTGTTATCAAAATAGTTATGGTGCAGGTCTACGCGACTGCGGCGGATACCGACCACCGGCTCCATCCAACTGCTGTTGGCCGTGAGCGAGTCCAGTTGCATGGTGTTGTTCAGGAAGCGGTTGTATTCCAGCAGGATCGTATCGGAGCCGCCGCTGTCAGCGATATAGATCACACCCGCCTGATTCAGCACCTGGGCGGTGTCGGCGTAGAAGCCTTCAAAGCGGTTGCCAGCGAAGCGCGCCACTGGCACGTTGCTGATGCGCACCGGCTGGTCAAAATTGCGAAAGATGTTGCTCTCGATGACGGCGTTGTTGGCACTCACGGTTAATGTGAACGGGGTTGTGCGCCCCACACCCAGGCTGGCCGATGTCGTCAGGTAGGCCGGGCGCGACCCGGTCATATGGAAGCCGCGCACGACGACATTGGCACCATTGATACCAATACCCTCGCCGTTGGCCAGTGTGTCGTTGACCCAGATGTGGCTGGGCAGCCGGTCGGCCTGGTCGGCGGCGTCATAGGAGAGCAACTGCATGTTAGCCGGCAGCGTGAAGGCGCTCACGTATTCGCCGGGCATGGTGACCACCGTGTTGATGCCTGAATCCTGCGCCTGCTGGATAGCCTGCGGCAAACTGGTATAAGGCCGGGTAGGCGTGCCATCCGGGACTTCGCTGCCCAGTGGATGATAGGCCGAGGCCACATACACTGCCTGCGCCACCTGATCTGCCGGTCGCCGGATGATCTGCTGGTCAGCAAGGTTGAAATACGGATCGCCGAGCTGGACCACGCCAGCGCCGTAAGCGTTGTCGTAGCCGCCGCCGTTGACATCGACCGCGCGCGACATCAGATAAGCCTGCAGGGCTTCAGGGGTGCCGGGCGGCTGGCCGTAGATGTTGACCATGTTGGGGTTGGACATCAGCAGCGCTGCCATACCGCCCACATGGGCCGCCGCCGCCGAGGTGCCGCCAAAGCTGTTGCTGCCATCACAGTTTTCGCCGGCGAAGGGGTCACTGTGAATCGACGTGCGCACCCGCGACGGCGCTACGACCTCCGGTTTGATGCTGGCGTTGTTGGCCTGGCCCAGCGCGCCCGGCGAGCTGTTCGACAGCAGCGGGTAACGCTGGTCCTGCCAGCCACAGACCGCGCCCACCGCGATCACCTGCGAATTGCGGGCGACCGCCGTCAGCCGATTGTGGTTCGTCGGGTCGGGCGCGGGATAAGTCACCGTGCTGTCGGGGGTGACACGCGCGTCCGGGTAGTTAGCGGAGACGGTGAACGTCTCGCTCTCACCCGTGCCAGGGGTGATCTCCAGCGTCAGATTGCAGAAATCCTCACCACAGACGCCGGCGGGAAAAATGTAGTTATAGGTGCCGTCAACTGGGCCATTTGCCATCGACCAGCCGGCGTTGTTGGTCAGGCGCGTGGGATTTTTACCCTCGGCAGTGACGGCGATCACGACATTGCCGGTGTCCGGGGTGGCGAACAGAATCGAAACACGGGTGGTGCCACTGCCACTGTAAATAAACTCAACGGATGTATCGCCACCCATGTTACCAGCGCTGGCGATAACCGGGATGTGATTGTCATGGGCCGCCTGCAGCGCCGTGTTCAGCGCGGTGCTGCCTTCCTGCGGGTTCAGGGTAATGAGGATCACATCGGCGGCGGGAAACCCGGCAGCCGCGCCCCCGGCAATCGCCTGATTGATGCGCGAGGGCAGATCGCCGATATTCTCCGCGCGGTACATCCATGCGCGCGCGCCCGGTGCCACATCACACAGCACCTCAACCACTTCGATGCCGTGCGTGCTGGTTCCGGCACCGTTAATCACGGTGCTGCTGCCCAGGCAGGCGCGCTCCGCCAACGAGCTGCCGGTGGTGTCAAAGCCGGTGTCGATGACGGCGATATCGACGCCCTGGCCGGTGAACGGCGTGAGAACATCGACCTCATTAACGGCGTTGTGCCAGGCGTTGACACCCAGCAGATCGAGCGAGTGCGGGATGATGGTCCCCATGCCGGGACTGTTGGCCGGGGCAGGCGACGCAAACGTATAAGAATCGTCGGATTGGGCTGGCGGGGCAGCGTTGGCGCTGGTGGACTCCGCCAGCACCGGCTGCGTGATAGCCGTCACCAGGTCCAGCGCGGCCAGTTCCAGCAGTCCAGCCAGCGGGACATAAGCCTCGGCGCGGTTTTCTTCAGCGAAGCTCAACTCGCCGCCCACCTGCTCGATGAACGGCACCAGAGCCTCGGCTTCGTCCTCGGCGGTCCACAGCCGCACCAGCAGCCGATCCTCATCGTCACGGTAGAACACGTACCAGTCATCGAGCGCCTGCTCGGCCTCCGGGCCTTGCAGATGCGCTTCCAGCAGCTCAAAGATGGCGCTGTTAAACTTGGGCCGCAGGCTTTCGTCGAGGGTGTAAGGCAGCGCCGTCTCCGGCACGATTTCTGCTGGAGCCAGCTCGTAGACGGCGACGGTATCCAGCCATACGGTCGAGGCGGCATTGGCGATCAGTGCCAGTTTACCCGCCAGCAGCGGCTGCTCGTCGGTGAAGGTCAGCGCTTCGACGCCGTCCACGCTGGCGCTGATGGTGTCGCCGTCGGCGGTGATGCTCAGTGTATACCACTGACTCACCTCACGCTGGGCCGGGGCGTCCGCCAGCAGCGTAAATGTGCCAGCCTCGCTGCGATAGAGCGCGGTCTGGTCCAGTTCAACCGACAGCAGATACAGATCGCCCTCGCTGGAACGCAGCACGACCGCCAGACCGCTGGCGCTGCCATCCTGCGCGTCATCGACGATCTGCAGACGCACGTCGATCCGCTGGTCGCTGAGGTGAATCTCGCGGGCCGGGCGCAGGCTGGCGTTGGGCGGGAACTGCCCCACCTGATGCGGCTGGCTTACAACCGGCTCGGAAACATCAGGCGTGGCTTCCGGGTCGTCCGCATCTGTCGAATCTGTACCGGCAGTGATGATCTGCGCGGCAGGGTCCAGCGTCCAGTCGACCGGCTCCGTCTCAAAATCGGTGTAGAGCAGCGGCTGCGGGCCTTCGGGTGTGGCTTCGGGCGTGACTTCCGGCTCTTCGTCGAGTTCGGGGGTTAGCTCCGGTTCCTCAACGGCTGGTGTGGCTTCCGGCTCTTCATCGACTTCGGGCGTCAGTTCCGGTTCCTCAACGGTTGGAGTCGGCTCCGGTTCGACAATCACCGGCGTGACCTCTGGCTCGTCGACTTCGGGCGTCGTCTCTGGGATGACGATCTCAGCCGGCTCTTCGGTCAGTTCAGGTGGTTCATCGGTAGGCGGAATGTCGGTGGGGACCTCGACCGGCTCATCGGTGGGCGGAACGTCGGTCGGCACTTCGACCGGCTCATCAGTAGGCGGAACGTCGGTCGGCACCTCGACCGGTTCTTCAGTGGGCGGAACGTCGGTCGGCATCTCAACCGGCTCATCAGTGGGCGGAGCCTGAGTCGGGATGACAATAGGAGTCGGCGGCGCGGTCACTTCGACTGGCGGCGCAGTAACCTCAACCGATGGCGCGGGCTGTCGATAAATCTCGACGGTGTCGAGCCGCACGGCCCCCGTGCTGCTGGCGCTGCTGCCGAACACGATCAGACCGGCGGGCAGCGGAGCGGGATCGGTGTACTCAAACAGGAAGGCGTCGTTCAGCGCCACCGACAGCGTGCCACCGGATGCCGTCAGACTCAGGCGGAACCAGGTCGGCGTGACGACGGGCTGCACATCGGGCGTGGTCTCCGGCTCGATGATGGTCGGCGTTTCAGCCAGCAGCACATCACCCCGGTAGAGCGCGACGTGGCCGTTTTCGCTGAGGCGCACGGTGTAACCCTGCGCGCCCACGCGCACGGCGATATTGGCCACCGCGCCGGGCGTGAGTCCCAGCCGGGCGTTGAGCAGCACGTGCTCCCACAGCAGACCGTTAACCGTCGCCGTCTGGGCAGGACTGTCGGTCCGCAGGTAAACGCTGCCATTGGCCTGTTCCAGGGTCCAGCCATCGCTCAACAGCCAGGCGGCGGTGTCGCCGTTGGTGAAATCGCTGTAGAACGTGTCCGGGTTGTCGGGCGTGGGCGGCAGCGGCTCGACCGGGGCTGTCGTGGGTATCACGACAGGATCAGAGGGCGTCTCTTCGGCCGGCGGCGCGTCGGTCGGCGGGTCCGCTGGTTGATCGGTTGGCGTATCGGTTGGTGGCTCGCTGGTGGGCGGCACTGGTGTGTCGGTCTCGGCAACCGGTTCGACCATCGGCTCGACGGTTGTCTCCGGCAGATCGGCCAGTACCGGCAGCATCGGATTAATGAGCATTATCAGCGAAAGCAGCACAGTGATCGCCTGTGCCAGTGAACGATGATTGGCAGCGTTCATAGTCTCTAACCCCCTCCAGCAGCATTCAGATAATGCTGGTTTTCTCCACATCAACACATGCCCATTGGGTCTCAATCCGTGTGGCGTCATCATCCATGTATCAGAATCACGGCGATTCGCTGATGGTTAAGCAACGGTCGCTCTGTGTCTGGCTGCGGGTGTGTTGGCGCGATGACATCGGATTGGGAACGTTCGATAACGCAAGTTCAGCAGGCTGCTATACTTGTCATAGACTTAATCCATTACACCATAAAGCGTTGTGGCACGTCGCAAGTCATGACAAAAACTTTACGTTTCATAAACTTAAAAACGTAAAAACAACCTTTCTCCAATATACGGGATAATCGC
>CAZXCK010000196.1:0-5986 GCA_964639225.1 uncultured Anaerolineaceae bacterium
TATTGCGGCTCCGCAAAAAAGACCTGATGATAACCCTGTCCAAGATTGTCTCTCAAAACGTTGTGGTAGCAGTTGTCGCCGCCGCCAAATGGCAGTATTTCCAGCGGTTCGTCAAGTTCGACGCGAGTCAGTGTCCAGCCATCGGGTATCGCTGCGTTCAGGTCTGGTGTGCCCGTGTCGGTTGCGTGCATCACGTAACGGTTTCCAGCGGGGTCAGCCAGTTCGTGGATTTCGTCCGTGAAGATGATCTGGTGGCATTTGCTCGTGACGGTGATGGAAATCGCCCCCGGCTCAACGGAGTCAGCGGAGCAACCTGCATCCTGGGTTGGCAGGCAGTCCTGCGCTTCGATGGCAGACAGTTCAAGCCAGGTATAACCGTCCAGCTCACGCACGATGGTACATTCATCACCTGCACAATCCACCGGGGCACCGGGCGAACGGTAGAAACAGTGGTCATCGAAAAGTGTGTTGCGATTGATGTTCTTCTGCCAGGGGAACCTCGGATTGTAATCCGCCCACACATCGTCCGGCATCAGATTGGGTTCTGCACCCACGACGACGACCCGCTCGCGTAAATTGACCAGTTCTTTCGCCAGCCCTGCTTCCCCTGCTTCATTGAGGCAGGTGCTGCCTGCCGGACGGGTAGAGGCGATCGTTTCAAAGCGGATGCCAGCCTCTTCTGATGTTGGAAAAGATGTTAAATCCCGCAGGGTGAGCAGAACAGCAACCACGATCACCACGACCGTCACCGCCAGAATACTTCCACCCAGGATGAGCGTTTTTCTCGACATAGATTATCCTCTACTCCATTCCTGAAACTATCGCATCGGATGTGATATGATACAGATGTCTCATATATTGAGGAAAATAAACCCTGATGTCAAGCAGATTTGAAGTAGTGAGACAAAGTGAGGCGAAATGTATCACATCAAGGACGATCAGCGATCTATCCGGTCCAGTGAGATGCTTTATGATGCGCTGCTGCGACTGGTGCGGCACAAGCCATTCCACACGATCACAGTCACCGAATTAGTCGAAGCGGCACAGATCGGGCGGGCGACGTTCTACCGCAATTTCGATGCCATTGAGGACATCCTGCGCATGCGCTGTGACCGGACTTTCGAGGACCTGATCGTTTACATCAGGGCATACCTGGCGGAACATCAGAACGAAGTGGGCAAGCTGCCACTCAGACCGCTGCTGCATTACTTCTACCATAATTCAGAGATCATCGAAACTCTGATGACCATCAAGCGGTTCGACATGATCCAGGATGCCTTCCGGCAGGTGATGGAGCCGTTCAAGCCTCGCCTGGTGGCTTTACATGGTGTTTCCGAAGCGTATATCGAATATGGACTTGTGGTGCGCGTGGGGATCATGACCAACATTCTGACGCAGTGGATCGCCAGTGGTAAGCAACCCCCTCCTGACGAACTGGCGAATACCCTGGGGCGCATGATGGCAAAGATGATCACCGCCGGTGAGGTGCTGTAAACAGAGGGTGGAACCGTGGATCGTGTACTTTGGAGATATGCTAAGGTTGCGGGTCATCGCGGTAATTGAGCTGGATGAACCTGAAGTCCGGTCCGGTGTCTGCACGCCGACCCGCCCTACCGAATGGGTTCGGGTCATCTTGCCCAGCCGCCGCACTACGATCTGGAACACACGCTGTGGAGAGATGTTGTACTCACCGGCCAGGTCGCTGAGCGCCTCGCCCTGGGCATAACGCTGGTGGATGCGTTCGTCGCGTTGCGGACTCCCCCCAATTCAGTGGAGGAAAAGCGGTGAGAATTCTGTACACTGAATAAGGGAGGCAGGACCATGAGCAAGAAACATATCACCCACAGCGAATCATTCCACCGCGACGCAGTCAGTTGGGGAAAAACATCTGGGCTACCAGAGAAACATTGACTAACATTGTTCATTTGTCGTCACAGTCAGATGCTCCGGCCATACCGTAACTCATACAGGATAAGCAGGAGAAAACTGATGGTTCAACTGAAAGCCTTTTTCGAGCTTGTAAAAGAAACATTCACAGAATGGAACCAGGACCGGGTGCCACTGCTGGCGGCAGCTCTGGCTTACTACACGGCCTTTTCCCTGGCCCCCCTGATCATCATCGTAGTCGTCATTATGGGCGTTGTCTTCAGTGAGAGCGAAGTGCAGAATCAGATGATTGACCAGGTCGACTCGTTGGTCGGTTCGGATGCCGCCGGTGTCCTGGACAGCATGGTCGAGAACATGGCAGCTTCTGACCAGGGTTTTCTGTCCTCGCTGTTTGGCTTTGGTGCGCTGCTGGTGGGTGCCCTGGGCATTTTCAACAACCTGCAAACCACGCTGGATATTATCTGGGACGTCGATCACGTCAAGCGCGAAGGTGGTGTCCGTCGCTTTGTCAAAGACAAGCTGCTGTCGTTCGGTATGATCCTGATCATAGGTCTGCTGTTGCTGGTTTCACTCGTGTTGAGCACTGTTCTGTCGTTTATGCACGGTTATCTGATCGATATACTCGCAGGCTATACGATTCTGCTGCGTCTGGGCAACGAGCTGGTTGCCTTCGCAATCACCACGCTGCTGTTTATGACAATCTACAAGATTCTGCCACATGCCGAAATCCAGTGGCGTGATGTCTGGATTGGTGCCGCCGTTACGGCGCTTCTCTTTACACTGGGCCGGGTTGGCCTCAGCCTGTACCTGAGCAACAGCGCACCAGCCTCAGCCTATGGTGCCGCCGGTTCCTTCGTGCTCATTCTGTTGTGGGTCTATTATTCCGCCCAGATTATCCTGCTTGGCGCTGAGTTTACGCAGGTATTCGCCCGCAGATACGGTTCTCGTATCGTATCCATCCACTCAGATAACGACGCAGCGGAGTCGTAAACAACTAAGCCGCCAATGGCGTAAGGGTGTGCGAGTATCTCAGACGGCATTTGAACATAACGAGAATGCGGCCAGCTCCATTCAGAGCTGGCCGTACTGGCTTGAATCCATTTGCAGAGCCACTGGCCGATTGATTGCGGGCCATCCACCGCAGTATGCTTCGCCCCGCCTGCTCGCCGGGCTTCTATGCCGAAGACTCCTAAATCCGAGTTGTCCACCCCACCCAAATCAATTTCCACCACTTATCACTCGAGACTCAGGCAGTACACGCCCATACTGGTTAATGACTCTACAGATAGCGAGCTTAGAGGATATTGACGTTTGTTAGCAACAGTGGGCGGAAAGTTCGTCCATCAGCAAGTGACCTGATCACATTTATCCTTTCTGGCTGCTGTCTGGTTTGGTAATCCGACAAATTAGAGGAGGTTGACCATGTTAGAGTGGGCCGTTTTCTTTCTGATCGTTGCGATTGTGGCTGCGCTGCTGGGATTCGGTGGCGTGGCGGGCGCTGCTGCCACCATTGCCCAGATCCTGTTTTTCGTTTTTCTGGTTCTGTTCATCCTGGCGCTGCTGTTCGGTCGCCGCCCGACCGCCTGAACCGGACAGCCGATTGAATGAGAGGAGAGCAACATGACAGATATATCGTCAGAACGCCGTAAAACGGCTTATCTGGGCGACAGAGAATACGCCTACAGCACCCGGACACTTACGCCGGGATGGCAGAATGTATCGTGGGGAGCAATCCTGGGTGGTGTGGTGATTGCCCTCATCGTCATGGCGACGCTGGATGCGCTGGGTACTGCCATCGGGGCAGCCGTGATTGATCCGACCGGCCCGAGCGACCTGCTTGATCCTGCGCTGGGTGCTGCCGCCATCATCTGGGTAGCTTCCTACGTACTGTTGGGGCTGTTCGCCGGCGGCTGGGTTGCCGGTCAACTTTCGCCAACCGGAAGCCAGTTGAATACGATTCTGCACGGCCTGGTCATGTGGGGGCTGACAGCGATTGTCAGCCTGTTGATCATCACCTGGTCTGCAGGCGGGGTGCTATCGGGAATTGGCCGGGTCATGGACCAGAGTGCGGACCTTTTAACCACCGGATTTGTTGACACAGTGCCATCTGTTATTGAAACCACCGAATTCGAAGAGGGGACGTTCGACGCCATTCAGGCCGAACTGGAATCCCTGTTTGAAACAGATGACACCACCGAAGACCCTCGCTTAAACCTTGACGACTTCCGCCTGAGCCGGGATATCACTGAATATGTAACTGCAGATGAAGTCGATGATGCGCAGCGCCAGGATGTCATTGCTGCTGTGGAACAGCGCACCACACTCAGCCAGCAGGAAGCAGCGGAAACGCTCGACAACTGGCGTGATACGTTCCAGGAAGCCCGTGTCCAGTTCGACGAGACCGTCAGTGAGGTCACAGAAGCCGTCACGGATACGCTGGCAGCGGTAGCCGGTATCATCTTTGCCATGCTCTTCATTGGCGGAGCGGCGGCGGGACTGGGTGCTTACCTCGCGGCTTCGTCTCGCGACGATGTCCTGCTGCGGGAAGAAACAGTCGAAGTTGAAACCGAAACAGGGCCTGTTAGCTGAATTTCCACTCCGATAAAAAAGGTAGCCTATTCCGGCAAATAGCCCGACGGTTTGAACGTGAAAACGCAAGGAGAAAATTATGCTCTTCAACAAGAACGCGGATGTGTACACTGCGGATGGCGAGCAGGTTGGCAGCATCAATGGCATCGTCATCGATCCATATGACGACGAGGTAACACACCTCATTGTCCAGCAGGGTATCCTGTTCACAGAAGACAAGGTGCTGCCTGTCGAATGGGTTAATACCACCAGCGAGGACCGCATTACGCTGCGACCGGACATTGACGATCTCGAACAACTGCCCAAGTTTGAGGAAACTCACTACGTGCCCCGCCACGAAGAAGACCCGCCCCGGACCGGCAGCACACTGTATCCGGGTTTCGCCCCTGTCTACCCCTATCCGCATTATGGACTGGGAGCCTGGCCGACCCTGGGCGCAGGGACCAGCCTTCACACGGTGGAACATAAACACCAGAACATCCCCCGCGACACCGAGGCACTCAAGTCAGGCTCTAAGGTGTACAGCTCTGATAACGAGGAAATCGGTGAGGTCGAGAGAGTGCTCATGGACGAAAACACCAACGAAGTATCGCACTTCGTCGTCAAGGAGGGTCTCATATTCAAGCACCGCAAGCTCATTCCGATAACTTGGGTCAGGACACTCATGGAGAATGAAATCCATCTGGGTGTGGGGTCCAAAACGCTCGACAACCTGCCGGAATATGATGAATAGTATAGGCTCGCCGGCCAGGGCATAAAACAGACCAGAGCACATCACCAACATAAAATGCCACCGCCTCAACATAGAGACGGTGGCATTTTCTCACGCGATGCCATTTATGGACCTTAAACGCCTCGCAGATCAGCCGCCGCCCATCAGAGCAGTCGGGGTTACGCGGCGCGCCGGCATATCATCAACTGTTTAGCTGTCGTCGCGGCGTTCACGCCAGTTGGGGGGATCGCTAGCAGGGAAAGAATCCTCAGATGCTTCCTCTACCACATCCGTATCAGGCTGTGTTCTTTTGTCATACTTTTCCTTGCTCCTGGCGCAGTGGTCACAGCAAAAGATGTTACCGTTCTGCTCAACGCCATGACCGATGACCCGGACACCGCAGTTGGCACAGGTGGGAGCCAGCGCATGGATGGCACATTCGAAGCAGTCGAAGGTGAAGGTTTTATCCCTCATGGTGATCTGGAATGCGTCTTCGTATTCGTTGCCACAAACAACACATTTAGCCATGATGATCGACCTCCTCATGGTGACACTTGTTCAGTTCAATTGTATGTATCAGAGGCAACGAGGCGTGGGCCATGTGGTGGATATCGCTGTGGGTCTGGCGGGTGCAATTAATCGTATCAGTCGATAACCGCCATCCTCCCCAGCCAGCGCGGCGTAATCGCCGATTAATTCGCTCCACCGGCAGAGGCAATTCTGCGAAAGCCGGTTATCACCGGCAGGGTTATCGCACGTAACTACTCAGGTAGTTGCCGGGGCGCTGCCCCGGACCCC
>CAZXCK010000197.1:0-5951 GCA_964639225.1 uncultured Anaerolineaceae bacterium
TGCGCGAGGGCAGCGCCCTCGCAATTAGAGTTTCTGACTTTGCAATCGCCCTGGGTGGCGGGCATCTTAACCTGCCAGCGGACGCCAAATCGAGTATAATGACAACGCATGACCGATTGACGGACGAACCGGCAAGAAGATCGCCATGAGACAGATCATAAGCTGGATACTGGGACTGATGCTGGGCGCGACGGTTGGGGCGCTGCTGGTCGCGCTGCTGGTGCCTGCCAGCCGCCACGAGATCAACGCCCGCCTCAAAGCGCATTATCAGGAGTCGCTGGAAGCCGGACGCCGCGCCAGCGAGCAGCGCCGCCGCGAACTGGAAGCGGAGCTGGCGCGCATCCAGGGCCGGGCGCCAGAACAGCCACCGGCGCTGCCAGCGAACAAAAAGCGCCGCCTGTTTTAGCCGCGCCTGCACCCAGCAGAAAGAGGCTCTATGCCCCTGAAAAACGATTCGCCCGATGTCGGGTTCATGGACTACGTGCAGCATCATGAGCGCACCTGGGGCACGGAGTCGTACAAAGGGCGACCGGGCCTGGCCGACATCCTCAGCGCGCCGGTGGTGGTGTTCTGGAAGCCGGAGCCAAAGGCCGAATCGGCCAGCCGCAGCCCAAAGGATGCCGAGCGCGACGAGCGCTATGTCGTCAGCCTGCATACCGACCTGCACGACATCGAGGAACACTTCGTCCGGCTCATCATGCGCGGCAATCTGATTTCCCCCAGGCGGCGCATCGTCTCCATTTTCCAGAATCAGAAGCGAGTCCGTGTGAAGAGCGTCAAAGTCGAGTTTGACCAGCCGGAAGGTTGATCGTGGCGCGTGTTTCGCCGCCGCTGGCCCTATAAAGTACGCCGGGCTTCCAGGGTCGTGGGAAGCCCGACGTGATCGCAAAGGAGGGGTCATGAGGTTGTAATTGTGGCGGAGCAATGCTTTGCACTACACACACGCGCTCGAACAGATGCTCACACAGACGGTCCTTCACCTGCCCCGCCACAGATTACGTTGAGGGAACACAAACACTTGCGAAACCCTACTGATGTTCAGAAAGTTTTGAACGTTCAGAACATCTTGTTTACATAGTATAACACTTCGTTCTGTCTGTAAATATGACGAGCCTATTTTTAATCAAATGCTTCACTGTTATTTATATGCTCGAATCCCCCGGCAATTGAACCATTTTCCAGCGTAACTCGTATAACTGAATGACCGCAATCACAGCACAGAAACCGGTCAGGAGAGGGCCATAGCTGATGTCTCCGTTTAACCTCGATGATACGCTGGTGCGCCGCGTGCTGGCCGCGCTGGCTGTCGAAGCCGCACCGCCGTCGCTGGCGGCCCTGGACGCGCTGGTGAGCGCCTATGTGCGCCGCGTGCCCTGGGAGAGCGCATCGCGCATCGCGCGCCTCGCGCAGATGCCGCGCCTCAGCGACTGCCCGCGCTGGCCGGTGACGTTCTGGGAATCGGCGCTGGCCAACGGCACCGGCGGCACCTGCTTCGAGAGCAATTACGCTTTCTTCGCGCTGCTGCGCGCCCTGGGCTACGACGGCTACCTGACGATCAACAACATGGGCGACACCACCGCCTGTCACACGGCGATCGTGGTGCGGCTGGGGGCCGAGCGGTGGCTGGTCGATGTGGGGCTGCCGCTGCATGTACCGCTGCGTCTGGACCCCATCGAGAGCGCCAGCGAACGCGACGGCGGCTTCCACACCTACCGGCTGCTGCCGCAAGGGGGCGGGCGCTACCGGATAGAGCGCGACCGGCACCCGCAGCCGTACTGCTTCACGCTGGTGGACCGTCCGGTACCGGAGACGATCTACCGCGCCGCCACCACCGCCGATTATGGCCCGGACGGCCTGTTCCTGGATCGTGTGATCGTGGTGCGAGTGGTGGGCGGCTGTGTCTGGCGTTTTAACAGCGGCGACGGCCCACCCTATCATCTGGAGTCGTTTCCGGCGGCAGGCAAGACCTACCACTTTCTGGGGACGGACCTTTCTGCAATATCCGGGCTTGTATCGAACCACTTTGACCTGTTAAAATCCATTATGGACTGTGCACTTTACCAAACTAATGCTTGACAACATTCACAAAACCATGATACGATGTAGTCAATAACCCGGTTAAACGGGTAAAGTGAATTAACCGAAAAAACGACTACAATGCAGAAAGCCGGCAAGATGTCCGAACAGTCCTACATCCTGGCACCCGCCACCGTCAGCGTCAGCTTTTCGCTGGCCCCGGTGGACAACATCAACAACAGCCTGATGATCATGCTCCAGGGGTACGACCTGTCGGGCCTGGGCGAATGGCCGGGCCAGATATTCAACCGGTTGTCGCCAGAGCAGCGGCACACCCACGACATGGTCTTCAACGTGATGCTGTGGGCGCTGATGATGGAGCCGAGTCCGGTGACCTACCCGACGTATCTGGAGCAGCTCGCCCGGCAGGACGCCGACAAAGCCCGCGACCAGGTGCTGAAGATGCTGGTGATGGCCTGCGCGCAGCACAACGTTGAGACGACCGCCGAGGCGCTGCTGGCCGCCGACGAAGACACTTACATGGATATCATCCGGCGCGGCATCGCCCCTAAGTACGCCGAGAAGGGGATGACTTTCGAGCCAGCCACCTTCAGCGATGTCCGCCCGCTGCTGCAGGACCCGCCAGCCATGATGGCGGTGATTGTCGATCACCTGCGCTATATGTGGCAGGTCCACTGCAAAACGGAATGGGAGCGCAATCTGCCGACGCTGCGCGAGGTGATCGCTGCCTTCGAGCAGATGGACTACAACGGTCTGACGGCGCTCGAAGCGATACGATCTGTTACCGGGCGCGATGTCAGCGGGTTGTGGCCAGACATCGAACAGGTGCGCGAGCTGGTGTTTGTGCCATCGATGCACGTCGGCCCGTACCTGACCTACTTTGAGATCGACAAAGACCCGACGCGCTTCACGGTCATCTTCGGGGCGCGTATGCCGCGCGGCGGGGGGCAGGAATCGCAGGCGCTCAGCCGCTCTGATCTGCTGGTACGGCTCAGCGCCCTGGCCGACGACACCCGGCTGTCGATCCTGGAGCTGCTGGTCGCCAACGAGACGTTGTGCGCCCAGGACATCATGACCCGGCTCAACCTGAGCCAGTCGAGCGCGTCGCGGCATCTGCGGCAGTTGACGGCCACCGGTTATCTGGTGGAGCGCCGCCGCGAAGTCGCCAAGTGTTACAGCCTCAACGCCGACCGCGTCGATGATACGTTGCAGGCGCTGCAACGGTTCTTCCGGCGCTCGTCCTGAGGCCCATCCCAACTACTGGTCGCAGCCAGATAAGAATACGTGAGGGAATACCATGCACGGCAATTTACAGAACACAATTTACATGAACCTGCGCCAGCAGGAAATCGAGCATCGCAGCCATCATGCCCATGTCCAGCGTTACGACGTAGAGGAAGCCCTGCGCGCTGCCCGCCGCCGGAACAAGCCCCTCTACGCGCCCGCCCTGGCGGCAGTCGGCAAGCTGCTGATTAACCTGGGCCAGGGCCTGGAACAGCGTTACAGCCGCCGCCTGGCCGATGTGCGCGACACGATGGAAACGCTGGCTGTGCAATCGCGGCCCGCGCCCAAAACCGCCGATACCCAATCCTACTAACAGCGCAACGCTGCTGGTTAATCCGTAACGAAACGGGGCCGCTGAACACTCGCGGCCCCGTTTACTTTTCAGCTATGCCAACCAGACTCTAGCCGTTTGTTGATGTTCCTGAAATTCAGGGAACCCTACTCCTCTGCCATGCGATCCGCCATGCGGAAGGTGACCTGAAGCTGCACCGACACCGAGAGCTGCCCCGGCTCGATGGGCGCGCCGCCCCCCATTCCCATTTCACGAGCGACCGCCAGGTTGGAGACTTCGAACGGGCCAAAGCCGCCCATACTCTCGTTAACGTTCACCACCTGTCCCAGTTCCACGCCCACCAGTTCCGCCAGTTGACCGGCGCGAGTGCGGGCATTCTCCATGGCGGCGGCGCGAGCTTCAGCTTCCAGCCCCTCGCGGTCGTCGATGCCGAAGTTCAGGCCGTAGATGTTGTTCGCGCCAGCACCCACCGCCGCGTTGATGGCGTCCGCCACCAGGTCAATATCGCGCACGGTGACGCGAATCTGGTTGCTCACCACGTATTCAACCGGCAAGTCACCGCCATTTTCCATCGGACGCGGATAGTTGTCCTGGTAGATGTTGAGGCCGGTGGTGCGGATGTCCTCGCGGGCCACGCCCACATCCACCAGCGCCTGAATAACGGCGTCGATTTTCTCGTTGGTGGCGGTGAAGGCGGCGCCCACGTCGGCGTCACGCGATTCCACGCCAATCTCGACGTTAGCGATGTCCGGCGATCCGGAAGCGCTGCCGGAGCCAACGACGGTGATGGTGTTATCGTCGGGACTGGTGTCCTGGGCCGCAGCCGGGACGACCGCCAGCGCCAGCAGCGCCAGCACAGCGAAAAACAGGGAAATACGTTTGAAACCATTCATCTGAATCACTCCTTTGCTTGTGTACACCATTCACACTGTGTACACAGGTAAGGACGTTAGCAACCTGGCGAAGGTTCCCGGCATGCGCTCTGCTCATCAAACGCTAATCTACGGCGCGGAACCCGCCACTTCGACCTCAATGCGGATGTCATCGTCCGGCCCGGCGGCCAGCGCCACCCAGAACGGGCGCACCAGCTCGTAATTACAACTACCCTCGGTGATAAAGCGCAGCCGCAGCGAGATCGTCCCGCCGTCACGGTCGGCGGCGATGACCTCATGACGCGCGGTGCAGCCGCGCCCCGCCGACCACAACCCGGCCAGCACATAGCCATCAGCGAAATCGAACGGCACGCGCTCCACCGGGCGGCGGCACAACTGGCTGTTATCCGCCAGGTCGTAGAAGCGTTGCAGTTCGGCGGCGTCGCGCAGCACGAACGCCTGCCCGGCGGCGTCGTTGGCCGACTCAAAGCAGATGCCGCGCATCACCTGGGCGGCATCGCGCCACTGGACGCCGGCGGGCGTCGGCAAGGCGGGCGGAATCGACGTGCTGCCGGGCAGCGTGTCGCAGGCGGCGAGCAGCAGCGCCAGCAAAATGAGCCAGACGCGCCATGTAAAGTGAGCACGGCGGTATAAATCGCCTATTCGCACCGCCATAGAAAGCGTGGTAAGATGAAATCGTTCAATCGGCATTAACACAGCAGGATTCATCCATGCGGATTCTTGTCATCTCCGACATTCACGCCAATTATACGGCCTTTGACACCGTCCTAAAACACGCGGAAGGCCAGTGGGATTACGTCTGGTGCCTGGGGGACGTGGTCGGTTATGGCCCCGACCCCAACGAATGTGTGGAGCGCCTGAGAGAATTACCGCATCTGTGCCTGGCTGGCAATCACGACTGGGCCGCGCTGGAACGGCTGGACATCCGCACTTTCAACCCGGATGCCCGCCGCGCCGTCGAATGGACGCGCGACACCCTCAGCGACGACAACACGCGCTGGCTCAAGGCGCTGCCGACGACATTTGTCATCGGCCAGTATACGCTGGTGCATGCCAGCCCGCGCGAGCCGATCTGGGAGTATATCCTGGAGCCGCTGGTGGCCGCGCTGAACTTCTCTCATTTTGAGACGCCCTACTGCCTGGTCGGTCACACGCACCAGCCGGTCATCTACGAACAGTCCGACAACGGCGACACCCGCGAGCGCAAGCCCCTCTACAACCAGACGCTTCAGCTCAACGGCCACCGGCAGATCATCAACCCCGGCAGCGTGGGCCAGCCGCGCGACGCCGACCCCCGCGCGGCCTATGCCATCCTAGACTTCGAGCAGAACAAATGGGAGCACCGGCGCATCGAGTACGACATCCACGAGACACAGCGCCGCATGCGCAAATACGACCTGCCAGAACGCCTCATCGCCCGCCTGGAACACGGCTGGTAAAGTTCA
>CAZXCK010000198.1:0-5894 GCA_964639225.1 uncultured Anaerolineaceae bacterium
ATAATGTAGATATTCAATATGATCTTATCGGTGATACTTCTATTTCTAAAGAAACTGTACCAGTTATTGGTCCTTGGGAAGATTATACTGGTTCTGATACCACAATAAACTCTAGAGCATTACAACAATTTGGCGGCGTTGCTAATCAATTTCAAGGTGAAGATCCTGGAATTCAAGGTGAGCATTTAGGAAATTTAAATGAAGTTGGAGATAATGAAGACACAACACGTAGAAGAACAATAAGGAGATATAAAAAGTTAAAATGAAAGATGTAAAAATAAGATTGCTTGTAGATAATAAAATGTCTTCTTTTACAACAGATAAAATAACTGGAAAATTGTGTAGTATTATTGTTGAAGCCGATCTTAAGGTTGATTTAATTATTCAATCCGAATTAGGATATTTGATTTTAAAGAGATCAAAAATAGATGGTCTTAATTATTATTCTATAAGAAGCAGAGTATGTGCACCAATAGACCAATTAAGAGATACATCACATTTCGATAAATTTTACCTAGATGAAAAATTAATAATAACTGTGTTAGGTCCTGAGAATACTGACGTCGGTATAATTCTAAGAATTGAAGAATAATTATATAAATGTCCTGTCACCATTTATAATCTATTTTTTACATTAATTAATGTGTGTGATTAAAATGCCTGAAGAATTTGATAGATGTGTAAAAGACGTTAAAAAACAAATGACTGATAAAGGTGTTAAATCAAATGAGGCAGAAGATCGAGCATATGCAGTATGTACAGCACAATTTAAAAAAGCAGGTAAAAAAACAACAGATAAAATGGAATATTTAAAATTAAGTTACGAAGTTCCAATTAAAGAACAAGGATTAGTAGATGGTGATTTTATTATCAAAGGTACTGCAATAAATTGTACTATTACTTCTAATAACCATAAATTTGTTTCAGAAGAATTATCAACAGCTGCAAAAACATTAATTGGAGTTCCATTATTGGTAGATCATAGAAATGAAGTGGATGCAATTAAAGGAAGAGTTCTAAATGGAGAATATGATACCGTGAATGAAAAGGTGAATTTTAAGGCAAAAGTTATTGATGAAAATATGAAAAAAATGATTAAGGACGGTAGATTAAATTCTGTTTCTGTAGGTGCAATTGTAAAAAAATTAGATGAAGATGTTGATAACGGGTTACTTATCCCAAGAGGAATTACATTCAAAGAATTAAGCTTAGTAGCAGTTCCAGCTGATGGACAAGCAACATTTGGAATAGCACTAAAAGAAGCCTATAATACAAAAATTAAAGAAAATAATGAAAAATCTTCTGAATTAAAAGAAAAAGAAGAAAATAAAACAGAAAATTTATCCGATGACGGTAATTTGAAAAGTATTGAAAGGGGGTTCAACACAATGAGTAAAGACAATATCAAAGAACAAAACAAAACTTTGGTTAAAGAAAAAGATGAATCTAAAGTAGAAGAATCTGTTAAAGAAGAAGCTAAAGTAGAGGAAAAATCTGAAACTGAAACTAAAGAAAATAATTTATCTGCTTTGATTGAGGGATTAACTAAAAAGATGGATGTTTTAGACAATTTATCTGAAAAGGTAGAAAGTTTAAACGAATTATCTGAAAAAGTTGATTTACTTGAAAAGAAACTACAAGAAGCTGATGTTGATGAAGAGAAATCTGAAGAACCAAAAGCTAAAAAAGAATCTAAAGAAGATCCTAAAGAAGAATCTAAAGAGGAAGAAAAATCTGAATCAGAAGATGACAAAGAAGAATCTAAAGAAGAGGAAGTAGTTTCAGCAAAAGCATATAAGATTGTTCAAGGATACGGCAGCTTAAGAGGTGGCCGATTTACTCTAATTAGATCATAATAAATGGCAACAAATCCTACAAACGATTTAGGAGTGAATGTTGTAATGGATGGTGGTAATCCTAGAATTTTTACAGCTGTAGCAAAAGAAGTTATCTCAGGTGGAACTTGGGTAGCAATTTCTGGAAATACAGTAGTTGGTTCAGATTCATCTACATTTCAAACAAGTGACTTAGTAGCAGAAAAAGCAACTGTATTCGGTTTAGTTAATGGAATAGCAGTTCAAAATACTGGTTCAAATAAACTTGTTCCAATAGCAACTAGGGGTATGTATCTTATGAAATCTGCAGGAGCAGTTTCAGGAGGTCAATTAGTCTCTATGAGCTCTGGAGGTAGTTATGATGCAGTTGCACCGATATTTGGTGTTGATGCAGGTTCAGTAGTTCAAGGTTATGTTGGAAGATGTATCGTTGGAGCTGGTTCAGAAGACTATTGTGTTGTTGACCTAAATTTATAAAATGGCATTCAACAAAATCAAAGAGTATATAAATACTGGTACTGGTACTGAAGGAACACTTTTAATTCCAAAATTAATCATGCCGACCATGATTAAAGAAGTAGACAAAGCGTTACTTCCTAGAGAAATGGCAAAGATGGTTATTAACGGATTCCCTGGAAGTTCTTATACAGTTAATTTAGAAACTCCAGATAGCATGATCGTTAGAGAAATAGCTGAAGGTGCAGAAGTTCCTTTAGATAGTATATCACATGAATCAGTTACATTTACACCAAAGAAATATGGTGTTTCAATAAGAATAACAAGAGAGATGATGGAAGACAGTCAATTCAATTTGATGACAGACAACATTGCAACAGCAGGTAAAAGATTTGCTGAAAACGAAAACAAACTTATTTTAACAGCATTAGATGGAGCAAATGCAACAGTTTCTGGTGGAGCATCTATCACTATTGCAAATATTGCAGAAGCAATGTTTAATGTAGAAGATAATGACTACATGCCTACTGACATGATTGTTGGTAACGAAGTAGCACAAGATTTAAGGAATATTGACACTTTTGTAGAAGCAAATAAAGCAGGTAATACAGACATGCTTGAAAGAGGTTTCATTGGAACTATCTTCGGTATGAATGTAGCAAGATTTACTTCTGCGACATCAGCAGTCGTTTCTAGTAATAGTAAGAAACATGCATATGTTTTAGATAGAAATGAAACATATGGAATTGCAATCAAAAGAGATATCACAGTTGAAAATTTCAACTTAGAGACTTATGACATGCAAGGAGCAGCTATTACACAAAGAATCGATGTAAAACTTCTTAGATCAAAAGCAGTATCTAAAATAACAACATCTTAAAGTTAAACTTTTTATTTTTTTATTTTTTTTAAATTATTTTCACAGTCACGTGGACTCAAAACACAGAACTAAATGGAGAAAAAACAATGAGTACAGGAAGTGTAGTACAAGGAACCGTAAAAGGTTTAGGTAAGGAAATAGGAACCTCAGGCTTAGCCGTAGGTGAAACAATTTTATTTACTAATGGAACACCAGATGCGAAAGTAACTGGCCAAATTGGTAGTGATATTGCTTTCGATGTAGATAACGCACAATTTTATATGTGTGAAGCAGCTGAAGGAACTGACTGGATCAAATTAGGTTCAGTTTCATAAATAATACTTATAGTGATGCGAGGTCTTCGATTCTCCGTCACTTTAAACACACAAATTAAAAGGAGGTAAATGTAGATGTCACAAGGAGCAATAGGAAGTATAGGATTAAGAGACGCACAAATGCGTAGTTTTGTTTTGCTTGGTCCTGGCTCAACAGCTCAAAGAGTTGAAGGTACACTTACAATCGGTTCTGTTTCTTTAGAAGTTGATTCTGTTTATGTACAATCTGGTAATGTTTATGTACCATCTGGAAATGTTTTTTTACAATCTGGAAATGTTTATGTAGCTTCAGGTAATGTAACTAATACAAATACTGTAAAGTTAGGCGAAGCTAGTACAGGTTCAGGTTTAATTGTTGCAGGTGTAGCAGAAAGTACAGTACCAACAGAAGTTTCTGATGGAGATACAGTAGCTAGATGGATGGATACTTTTGGTAGAGCAATCGATGCAGCAACTAATTTAAGTATTGGAGCTAATGATTCTAACGAAGTAGCACCAGCTTTAACACAAACTATCAACGTAACAAATCTAAACGCAGTAGGATCTGATGCTGGTTCTCACGTAGGAGCATGGGTTAATGTTTCTGATTATGCTAATAAGACTGTTTACTTGAATTATAGTTCAGGTGCTACAGGTGGTATGTTAGCAAATATTGAAGTTAGTCCAGATGGAACACAAGTATATGATTACGGTACAGTTAATTTTACTGATACAGATGTAGGTTCTTATGCAATAATCCAAGAACATCATGAATATATTAGAGTAAGAACTAATGTAAATTCTGGTGGAACTTTAACAGCTACAATTACTGGAAGGGGAGGTCAATAATGGCAATAGTAGAAAAGACAGTTTATATTAAACAAGTTCCATATACTTATGATGACGTTAAAGACACTCTTAAATCATGGATTATAACAGAATCTGTTGATGGTAATCCAGTTAGAAGCTATTTTCCATTTAAGAACCATGATGCAGTAGTTCAGATTAAAGCAGCTGGATTTAGTGAATTTTTCTGTGGTAGAAAGATGAGTTCTTTTATTAGAACAGCACTTAAAGAATACCAAGAAGAACATCCAGAATTATATCCAGGAACAGTAGAACATGCAACAGAATATCCAAGTTATTACACTGACGAAGAGAGAGAAGCTATCCTAAATCCGCCACAACCGGAAGAACCAGAAGAAATTATTTAATTTTAATTGGTTTCTAGGGTAGAATGACACTACTAGTTTACACTATAATGGGAAAATTAAGAAGGTTAGAAAAAGCAGCAGCAGTGTTCACAGAGAGTTTTAGTTCTATCTCTGATTTAAGGAAGAGTGGAACTTTGGTAGATACACCAAGACAAGTGAATAGTCCGCATGGCAAGGCAATAGAGTTCGCCGATACAGATAAATGGGATAGTGAGGATTATTATGGTGCAATATTACCTACTTCTGATATGACGATTGGTGCAAGAGTGAAGTGTAATACTAATGCGTCAGGATCACATTACCTATTTAGTTTTGGGGGTAATGGTACATTAGGACAGATGTATTTAAACCAAATTGGAAGCAATTTGAGTCTATATTTCGGCACAGCAGGTGCTATAGGTACTGGGATTAGTAATTTCTTTCCGATGGGAGAATGGAAAGACATAGTAGTAACCCGAACAGGTAATTATGTGGAGTTATTTGTTAATGGTGTTAGTATATTCGATAGTAATAGTGCAGTTGATTTAAGTGCGAATATAATGACATTCAAAGTCGGAAGAAGTACAGGCAACACAACAGCAATTAAGGACGCTTTTGTGTTCGATAGAGTTCTAAGCGACCAAGAAATCTTAGACTTTCATAATGGCACACTGTTCGATTACGAGAATAATGTAGTGAGCGAATGGGATATGAGCAATATTCACCCGAAAGATGTAGCATGGAACAAACAACAAGTGACAAGCTTAGGGTTTGATGGGACTAATGATTATGTTAATTGTGGAACACCTACAATATTAGGCAACCAATCGGCTATGATGTGTTGGGCTAAATTCCCATCCACAGGTGGTGCTGGAAAATTAGTAAGTAAAAGAAGTGCAGGAACACCATACTATTTTATTGGTATTAATGGCGGAAAAATATACGGAGGCGTAGGTACTTCAACAGTAGTAACTCAAACTCCAAGTTATGAGGCCAACACTTGGTATCATATAGCTTTGGTTCAGGACCATGCAAATAGTTTGCTTAAACTATATGTTAATGGAAGCTTAGCTGCAAGCGATACTTCTGAGAGTTATTCAGCAGATAGTAGTATATTGAGTATTGGTGCTCAAACGACAGATTCGGGCAGTAGTTATGAAGCATTTGTCGAAGCTCAAATTAGTGAAGTCATGTGTTTTGATACTGCTCCAGAACTTTCAGACATTCAATCAATTTA
>CAZXCK010000199.1:0-5829 GCA_964639225.1 uncultured Anaerolineaceae bacterium
GCTGGCTATAGGGAGCCGACCCACTAAAGGGGTCGTGTCCCCTGTGGCAGGCAACGGGGGCGGTCCTTTGTGCCTCTTTAGCAGGCACGCATTATGTAGCCCGGTGTTTTAACGCCGGGCGGGACTGGTCCGCCCCTTTACTCCGCTCTGAATTCTTAATCCGCATAAAAAGTGGACAAAACTTTGCCTTTTTCGGCGCTTTGCGCCAAGAAGCAGCGGGTCCAGGGCGTGAGGTATCCTTGCGGGGATGTGGGGGCGTCTAACTGGCACGGCGCCACAACCGCCGTGCGCGGTGATTGACAAACACACGCGCCTGCGTTATAAATTCGACAATAAACCAGAGCGAACGGCTGCGCCGCCAATCGGTCTGGTTTTTGTCCGTAGACCAGATGAACGAGGACACACCACATGATACAGTTCGGCACAGACGGCTGGCGCGCCATCATCGCAGATACGTTTACCTTCGGCAACGTGCGGCTGG
Source organism: uncultured Anaerolineaceae bacterium (assembly GCA_964639225.1). Classification (GTDB taxonomy): domain Bacteria; phylum Chloroflexota; class Anaerolineae; order Aggregatilineales; family Phototrophicaceae; genus CAZXCK01. The sequence goes on from CAZXCK010000199.1 coordinate 482, forward strand.
TGTCGCAGGCAGTCGCCAACTGGGTGAACACCAACCACACCGGCGCGGATCAGCCGGAAGTCGTCATCGGTTATGACACCCGTTTCCTCTCTGACCGTTTCGCCGCCGAGACCGCGCGCGTGCTGGCGGCCAACGATATCATCGTATGGCTCACCCGCACCGACGCGCCCACGCCCGCCATCTCGTACAACGTCAAGCGCAAGGGCGCTGCCGCCGGTGTGGTGATTACGGCCAGCCACAACCCACCGCGTTACAACGGCTTCAAAGTGAAGTCGGCTGACGGCGGTTCGGCCTCGTCGAAGCAGTGCGCCGCCATCGAGCGCGAGCTGGTCAGCATCGACGGCGATCATAAGGTCCATCTGATGGACTATGACGACGCCGTCGAGCGCGAGATCATCCGCCGCTTCGACCCGGCCTGGCTGTATTACGAGCATCTGATGACGATGGTGGACGTGGACCGCATCTCCGAGGGCGAGATGGCCGTCGTGGCTGACGCCATGTGGGGGTCAGGGCGCGGCGCGTTTAACAGCATCCTGTCGCGGACCCGCTGCCATGTGACCAGCATCCGCGACGTACTCAACCCTGGCTTTGGCGGCATCCACCCAGAGCCGATGCTGCGCTACCTCAACGAGCTGGTGGCGACTGTCCAGCGCTTGCAGGCCGATGTCGGCCTGGCGACGGACGGCGACGCCGACCGCATCGGCGCTATCGACGGGCAGGGCAATTTCATCGACCCGCACCACATCTTCGCGCTGACGCTGCGCCATCTGGTGGAGAACAAAGGCCAGCGCGGTGATGTCGTCAAGACGGTCTCCACCACGCTGATGATCGACGCCCTGGCCGAGAAGCACGGCCTGAAGCTGCACGAGACGCCGGTGGGCTTTAACCACATCGCCGACCTGATGCTGACCAACGACGTGCTCATCGGTGGCGAGGAAAGCGGCGGCATCAGCGTGCGCGGTCACATCCCCGAAGGCGACGGCATTCTGATGGGGCTGCTGCTGCTGGAAGTGATGGCCCACGCCGGCGCGCCGCTGCATGAGGTGGTCGCTGATCTGCAGGCGACTTACGGCCCGGCCCATTACGCCCGCATCGATTCGCACCTGGCGCATCAGGTCCCCAAAGCGGAAATGGTGCGCATACTGAGCGAATCGGCCCCGGCCAGCATCGGCGGCGAGTCGGTGATTCAGGTCGATACACTGGACGGCGTCAAGCTGTATCTGGCGGACAAGAGCTGGCTGCTCATCCGGCCCAGCGGCACCGAACCCACGCTGCGCATCTACGCCGAGGCGCACACGCCGGAACGGGTTAAGCTGCTGCTGGAAACCGGCACCGGGATGGGTCAGCGCGCCACCGCCCGGCCCATCTCCTGAGGGCGGCGCTGGGTTCGTCGCCAGGTCCAATCGCAGAGTCTGGCCGTTTCTGCGCCAAAACGCAGGCAGTTTTAATGCGCCAGACCGAATCCCTGTGTATATACTGTTCAGATAGCGGGCCTTCCGCCTGCGCTATTGAGTTTGCCTGTATGCGCTGATGGTGTTCTGCGTTACAATGATTCGTGCTTCAATGGCTGCAAACAGAAACGAGATATGACTGATGACACTGCGCATATTTAACGTGCTCGGACGCGAAAAACAACCCTTTGAACCGCTGGAAGAAGGCCGCGTGGGAATTTACGTGTGCGGGCCTACGGTGCAGGATTTCGCCCATCTGGGTCACGCCAAGACGTACATCTCGTTTGATGTGGTGGTGCGCTACCTGCGCCATGCAGGCTATGACGTGCTCTATGTGCAGAACCTGACCGACGTGGGCCATCTGCTGGACACCGGCGAGGACCGTATCCTGAAGAAGGCGCGCCAGCTCCAGGCCGGGCCGATGCAGATCGTCGAGTATTACACGCGCGAGTACTTCGCCGATATGGACGCGCTGGGTGTCGTCCGCCCGGACATTTCGCCGCGCGCCAGCGGCCACATCCCCGAACAGATCAAAATGACGCAAATCCTGATCGACAAGGGGCTGGCCTACGAAGCCGATGGCAGCGTGTATTTTGACGTATCGCGCAAGGAGGATTACGGCAAGCTTTCTAACCGGCGCGTGGAGACTCAGACCGCCGGTGCGCGCGAGGCCGTGCGCGGCGATAAACGCAACCCGGAAGACTTCGCGCTGTGGAAAAAGGCCGAGCCGGAGCATATTCTGCGCTGGGACAGCCCCTGGGGCGAAGGTTTCCCCGGCTGGCACATCGAATGCTCGGCGATGGCGAAGAAGTACCTGGGGCCGACCTTCGACATTCACGGCGGCGGCGTGGACAATATTTTCCCGCACAACGAATGCGAGATCGCCCAGAGCGAAGCGGCCAACGACGCGCCCTTCGCCAATTACTGGATGCTGGTCGGCAGCCTGAAGGTAGCCGGTGAGGATGGCGTGGCCGTCAAGATGTCCAAGAGCCTGGGCAACTTCGTCAGCATCAAGGACGCGCTGGCCGAGCATCGCCCGGAGGTAATCCGCATGTTCGCCATGAGCGCCCATTACAGCAATCCGGTCACCTACAGTCCGGACGCCATGACCGCCGCCGCCCACGGCTGGGAACGCATTTACAACGCGGTGCGCCTCAACCGTCAGATGATGAAGGACGCGCCGCAGACCGACGACGGCAGCGCCTTTATGGAGCGCGTGCAGCAGCTCCGCGCCGACTTCACGACAGCCATGGACGACGACTTCAACGCGCCGCGCGCCATCGCCGCGTTGCAGGACTTCACGCGCGAGGTCAACGGCCTGCTCAACAGCGGGACGACGGTGGGCCTGCAGGTGATGGAAGCCATCGAGGCCGCCTACAGCGAGCTGGCCGGTGACGTGCTGGGGCTGGTCCCCGGCGAGGAAGCGGCCAGCGCTGGCGATCAGCAGCGCGAGGCGTCGCTGATTGAGCTGCTCATCGAGCTGCGCCGCCGCGCCCGCGCCGAGAAGAACTACGCCGAGAGCGACCGCATCCGCGATGAGCTGGCCCGCCTGGGCGTGGTCCTCGAAGATCGCGCCGATGGCACCGTCTGGAAGATCACGTCATAGAGGCCATGATACTGCGATGACCGAATTTCTGTACGGACACTGGCCGGTCATGGAGGCGCTGCGGGCCAACCGCCGCCCGCTGGAGGGCCTGCTGCTGGCCGAACGCGCCGAGGAGCGCGGCGCCATCGGCGAGATCGTGATGATGGCCCGTGCCCGCGATGTGCCCGTCAAACGGGTGCCGGTGGGCATTCTGGACGATCTGGCGGGCGCTGGCAACCATCAGAGCACCGTGCTGCGCGCCGGTCCCTATCCGTATGTGGATGTCGAGGCCATTCTGCACAACGCGACCCAGCGCGGCGAAAAGCCGTTTATCCTGCTGCTGGACCTGCTCAAAGACCCGCAGAACGTGGGCGCGCTGATGCGCGTCGCCGAAGCGGTGGGTGTGCATGGTGTGATTATGCAGGAACGTCGCAGCGTGGCGGTGGTGCCGTCGGTGGTGTCGGCCTCGTCGGGCGCGGTGGAGCATCTGCATGTGGCCCAGGTGACGAACCTGGTCAGCACCATGAAAGACCTCAAAAAAGAGGACATCTGGATGGCCGGCCTGGACCTGGGGCCGAACCTGCTGCCGATTAATCGCACCAACCTGGATATGGCCCTGGGTCTGGTGCTGGGCAGCGAAGGCGAAGGCATGCGCCGCCTGGTGCGCGAGACGTGCGATCTGCTGCTGACGCTGCCCATGCGCGGGCGCGTCGCCAGCCTGAACGTGGCCACTGTCGGCTCGATTGCGCTGTACACCGCCTGGCAGGCGCGTGACTGGCAGGGCTGGAACGCCGCCGATGACCAGCGGGCACGCGACTAAAAACAGCCGGGTCCACCGGGAACGCCGCCGCATCGTATGGGTTTCCCTGTGCGATTGGGTGAATCCCGGTGTATGATTAATCCGTAGCGTCAGTTTGTTGGGCCTGCGGGCCAGGGTAAAAAAGATGATAAACGACATTATTCAGGAAACCAAAGCGAAGATGAAGTCGACCGCCAGCGTGCTGGAAGAAGACCTGCACGGCATGCGCGGCAACCGGGCCAGCACGGCCCTGGTGGACCGGCTGGAAGTCGAGTACTACGGCCAGACGACCGAACTGCGCCAGCTCGCCAACATCTCCACGCCGGAAGCCATGCAGATTCTCATTCGTCCCTACGACGCCAGCGCGCTTAAGGCTATCGAGAAGGCCATCCAGGCATCCGACCTGGGCATTAACCCCAACGTGGATGGCCAGTCGATCCGGCTCAATATGCCGGCGCTTACCCGCGAACGCCGCCAGGAGCTGGTGCGTGTGCTCAACCGCCGTGTCGAAGAGGCCAAAGTCGCCATTCGTAACATCCGGCGCAGCGCCAACGAAGACCTGCGCGAGTTCGAGCGTGAGAAGATGATCTCCGAGGACGACATGAAACGCGGTGAGGCTGAAGTTCAGAAGCTCACCGACGAGTACATCAAGCGGTTGGAAGAACTGGGCCAGGAAAAAGAGAAAGACATCCTGGCGATATAACACGCTGTTTGTCGGTTGACTCTGCCGCCCATCCACCGCAATTGTGAGGGAAAGGCAACATACCATGACCATCTCGCCAGATCGTGACCAGATCGCAGAGCAGGCCGCGCTGCCGCCGCACATCCCGCGCCATATCGGGATCATCATGGACGGCAACGGGCGCTGGGCCAGGTCGCGGGGGCTGCCCCGCACCGAAGGCCATCGTCAGGGCAAAGAGAACCTGCGCCGCATCCTGGAAGCCTGTACCGAGTTCGGTGTAGAGATTCTGACCATCTACGCCTTCTCGACCGAGAACTGGAGCCGCCCGCCGGCTGAGGTCAGCGTGCTGATGTCCATCCTCAACATGGTGCTGGACCAGGAGGTGAAGAAGCTGCACAAGAATGGCGTGCGCGTGCGGCACATCGGCAAGATGGACGGCGTGGACCCCAAGCTCCAGAAGAAAATCCACGACGCCTGCGAGTTCACCAAGGACAACAACCGCCTGATCCTCAATGTGGCTTTCAACTATGGCGGGCGCGACGAGATCGTGCGGGCGGTGCAGCGCCTCATCGCCGATGGCGTCAAAGCGGAAGACGTCACCGAAGACCTGATTTCGCACTATCTCTACACTGGCGACCTGCCGGACCCCGACCTCATCATCCGCACCAGCGGCGAATTCCGCCTGAGCAACTTCCTGCTGTGGCAGGGCGCTTACGCTGAGTATTACATCACCCCCACCTACTGGCCGGATTTCGACCGCGCCGAGCTGCTCAAGGCGCTGTGGGCCTACAGCGACCGCGACCGCCGCTTTGGTGGCGTCCACGATGACGC
>CAZXCK010000200.1:0-5823 GCA_964639225.1 uncultured Anaerolineaceae bacterium
TCAACAGGGATAGTGATTTCTTCATTGTTCGATCTCCTTCTTTAATTGTCGATTTGGTTTATTGACTCTGTAAAACTTCGGTTTTGCCCTGCCGCCGGAGGATCAGGATGCCCCAAAGGAGGAAGCCCAGTTCAACAACGGTCGATACGATGGTGATGGGGTCCAGATTCCCGGTAATGAACGCTGGGATTCGCGTCAGGATCAGCAACCAGAAGACGACAAGCACAGCACGGATATAATTGGTTTTGTTCATCATGGTGCGTCTACCTCAACAATTCTGTGATGATGATTTCATCTGAGTTGACCGGCAGTTTCGCCATCGTGCCGTCATTCGCCATCCGCACTTCACCAGGGAAGACGGCGCGTGCATCCTTCAAGAAAGGATTGATGAATAGATCGGGTACGGGGGGCAGAACGTGTGTTATCAGCAAGGTACTAACGCCCGCTTCTTTGGCAACAAGTGCCGCTTCTTCTGGTCTGATGTGCGATTCTTGAATGTCTTTCGTGACGGATGAGAGATTGTTGTCTAAGACTTCTGAAGCATCGGCAAACATTTGAGACATCTTGTGATTGAGGGCATCACTAACCATCAAATCAGCACCCATCGCATGGTGAATGAGACTGTCTGAGTAAATCGTGTCGCCCGTAATCATCACACTGCGGTCTTTGTAATTCACACGGAAGCCAACGGCTGGCACAACAGGCGGATGATCCACATTGAAGGCAATCACCTGTACATCACCCACTTCGTATACTACATCACTGGACATGAGGTCTGTCCCGAGGTCAAAGGTATTCGCCACACCCCCAAAGCCTGAAGGGGGCATGGTGTCCGCACCATGATGGTCAATACGATAGACGCGATCGAGTTGATACGCGGCCGTGAAGCCAGCCACGACTTCTTCTACGCCTGTTGGTCCGTAGATTTGTAGTGGCTCAGTTGCCCCAGCCATTGTCCAGTGCTGTAACATCAACTCACCTAGATCATTGATATGGTCTGAATGATAATGTGTCAGAAACAGCGCATTGATTGAGCTAAGATTGAATCCAGTCAGTGAGAGTTTGCGCGTGCTACCAGGACCTGTATCAAAGACGAGCAGCTGATCCCCTGCTACAACGACTGTTTGAGGACCAACACGGTTGGCGTCGGGCAGGGGCGCACCGGTTCCCGTTGTGATGACGTACAGGGCATCTTCTTCAAAATGATTGGTGTTTATGTAACTGTCTACGCCTTGATTGATGAATGCTTCAATAACTGGGTCGGGTAAGTTATTCACGAAATGCGTCCCGCCAGCAACGAGCAGACCGCTCGCACCTAATCCGGCACCAATTAAGAAATCCCTGCGCGAAAGACCCTTAGCGCGTGTTTCCTCACCGGGATTCTCTTTGGATTCTGGCGCTTCATCCTTGCATTTTTCATCGGTCATGATGACCTCCTTGGAGTGATATGCTTTGTGAACGCTATCGGGTTAGCTCTTTTCTGCCAGCATAGCGAGTAGTGTTTGTGCGGTCTCACCGGATGAGTTCTGGTTTTGTCCGGTTACGATGTTGCCATCCACCACGGTGAGTGTTGCGAAGAAATCACGGAAGGCTGTCTCACTGACGAAGTTGGCACCTAACGCACGTAATTCAGTTTCGGGATGTTGTGGGGTGATGTTGATGCCGAGTTCGTCGACTTGCTTATCAGTGACAGCCGTCATCGTGCGTCCTTCCACCAATGGGCTGCCATCCACATCTTCTGCCATCAAGAAGCCCAGTGCACCGTGACACACCGCCCCCAGCAAGATGCCTTCGGCATGGGCTTCGGAGATTTTTTGACCGAGCACTTCGCTAAAGCCGAGGTCGTAGGCCGCGCCCCAACCGCCTGCCAACCAGATGATGTCATATTCCGTGAAATCAACATCGTCTATTTTGAGCGAATTGGTGGTCTTGTTCTGCGCGTCTTCATCATCCAGATAGCGATAATCAGCGTGTGTGGCCAGCGGCCATTGCAAGCTGACGGGTTCAAACGGGACGACACCGCCTTCGATGCTGGCGATATCAACCGTCATACCCGCATCCAGGAACTCATAGTACGCGACGGTCAATTCCGAACCATACACACCCGTTGCCACCCCATCTTCCGGGTCGCCCAATGTATCGTGATTGGTCGCGATGATGAGCGCCCGCGTCCCCTCAAGATCGTATTCCACGCGATCATAGGGCGGATGAAACCCAATCAGCGACAAAATCTGTGGCAAGAACGCTACGATAAGCGCGATAATGCCTACCAGAATGCCCCCTGCAATGAGTAGTTTCTTTCTCATGTTTCACCTTTCATGTTCCTGCTTTGGCTTCATATGCTTCAATGTCTCCACTAAAACACAGTCTCACATTCCAAACGATTGCCGCGTGTCATGTCCTCTCATGACCCGTGTCATGAACCATGTGACCCGTGTCACATCCGTTGTTGACCCTCATCACTGACATAAATTGGCCGCTTCGTGGAAACTGATAGTGGACTTGTGCTCAGATGGCGTTTGTTTAGGAAGCAACTGCTATGATTAGAGGAGATGCTCCTTATTTAAGGAAAGTTCTATTGACCGACAAGATATTGATCACTGGTCGCGGTGAGCCGAACACCTTATCTGTGGATAATCTGCTGACGATTTTCCGCATTGCGGTAATAAGCCGCTTCATCATCTCAGCGATAATCTATCTCGTGATGACTTCGACAGTCGATGCGCAAAGCCTAGGCAGACTCTTAGCGGTTGTCGATGCCCTTTTGCTGTCGATCTACCTCTCCGCTTATCCCTTGCGACGTGTACTGGGCGAGCACTACATGCCTTTCGCACTGATATGGGCTGCCATTATTCCCTTGCTTATCAGTAGTTTCACCATATATCTCTTTTTCACCATGCCGACACCAGCTCTCTTTCAAGATCGCATTGAGCAGGTGGAGAATTTTGTGGTGTTAAGCAACATTGGCCTGACTATGCCGGTATTGCTCATTCCGCTTTTGATCGTGAGCTGGCGCTACACACGGAAAACAGTCATCCAGTTCTGCCTCGGCACAAGTGCCCTTGACATTGCGTTGATCGTCCTGTTTGTTCCCTTGAATGAGGCAAATCGAACGGTGGCACTGAGCTTGATTGTCTTTCGGCTCGTCATCTTGAGTCTGGTCGGGTTGATGGTCAATCTGCTCGTTACGACTCAGCGTACACAGGCCAAAGCCTTACGCGATGCCAATGCACGGCTACGGGATTACGCGGTGACACGAGAACATCTCATCACCAGCCAGGAACGCAATCGCCTCGCCCGTGAACTGCATGATACGCTGGCACATACACTGGCGGCGGCTACCGTTCAACTGGAAGCCGTGCAGGTCATCTGGGAAACGCAACCGGAGCGGGCCAGGCAGCTCGTACAAGAATCGGCTGTGACGATGCGCGGCGGTTTGCAGGATACCCGCCGTGCGTTGCAAGCCCTTCGCGCTGAACCCCTGGAAAGCGTTGGCTTCGTGGCATCCATACAACTGCTGGCGGAGTCGATCCAGGCTCGGTATAAGGTCGATACCAGTGTGGAAACAGCAGATGACATCGTCTGGCTTACTCAGGAGCAGGAACACGTTGCGTATCGCGTTGTTCAAGAAGCCCTGCTGAATAGTGCGCAACACGCGCAGGCACAGCACATCAGGATCAAAATCGAAGAAACGAACGAGATACTCTGTTTGACTGTCAAAGACGACGGAACCGGCTTTGATCCAGAAGCGGTTGATTCAAACGCTCACTTCGGCGTACAGGGGATACGGGAACGAGCCGATATGATCGGTGCAGAACTCAGTGTTTCCAGCCAGATTGGGCAGGGCACTCAAATCAAAATCGTATTGAAGAGGGAACTTGATGAGAATACTCATATGTGACGACCAGGATATTATCGCTGAAGGGCTGAAACTGATTCTAGAATCGCAGGAGGATTTCAGCGTCATGACCGCGTCCGATGGCGCACAGGCCGTCGACATGGTGGCTGAAAAGCAACCTGATTTGGTGCTGATGGATCTGAAAATGCCCATCATGAACGGAGTCAAAGCGACTGAGATCATCAAGCAGCGTTTCCCGGAGGTCAAGATACTTATTCTGACGACCTACGGTGACGACGACTGGCTATTCGATGCGATCCGCAGCGGTGCGGATGGCTTTTTGCTGAAAGACATCCCACACAACGAGTTATTCAGTGCCATTCGCGGTACAGTCGCCGGTGACACGCACATCGATCCGAAGGTCGCACGCAAACTGTTCGATCACGCCGCGCAACGCACGCCCGTCCCAAAAACGCAATTGCTCAATATCCTCAACGAACGCGAGGTTGAAATCCTCCGCTTAATCTCACGCGGGTACACCAACACCGAGATTGCTGAGACGATTCATCTGTCTGAAGGCACAGTGCGGAATTACATCAGTGCGCTGTTTTCCAAGCTGGATGTCTCTGACCGAACACAGGCGGCGCTGCTCGGATTACGTTACGGTCTGACGGACATCAGTGATTTGAAATAGTCTCAGCATATGACACCAGTCATGTGACATGTGTATCAGTGCATATGGCCTCATTACAACTCGCACTAGAAACACTTTATCGGTCTATGTTTTACTCGATGCAAACCTAAATAACAGACGAGGACCAGAACATGACCAGGAGAACTGTATTTATCACACTCTGTTTGCTTATCGCAATCATGACGAGCAGCGTGAGTGCCCAGGATGAAACGGTAGATGAGACGACGACCGCGCCAGTGGTTTATGCAGAGCCACGCTATGAAACACAGGTCACCACCCACACCTATGCACAGGGCCTTACCCATGAGGATTGGGGCAGCGACTCCGCTGAAGTGATGGATTTGCAGTTGGACGTATATGAACCCGTTGGGGCACCAGGGAATCGCCCGGCGATGATTATCGTTCATGGTGGCGCATTCCGACTGGGAAGCCGCGATGATGGACGCTTTGTCACGATGAGCGAATACTTCGCCTCACGCGGTTGGGTGACGATTTCAATTGATTACCGCTTAATGGGCGATCACGGTACTGTCCCACAAACATGGCAGGATTGGGTACAAGAAAATGCAGAAGATCAGGACTCAGCAATGTCAATTTATGCCGCAAGCCGCGATACAAAAGCTGCTGTGCGCTGGCTCTACGCGAATGCGGAAACCTACCAGATCAACACTGATTATATCTCGACACTCGGTATGTCGGCTGGGGCATCATTAGGAATTATGTTGGGGACGACCGATGAAGAAGCCTTCCGTGATGAGTTGACCTTGGAAGAAGATCCCACATTGGCAAGCACGAACCTCGATCAACCCGCCGATGTACACACCGTCATTGCCCTATCAATGACCCCCGCAGTGAACACATTGCACGAAATGATCTATGGCATCAACTCGTATGACGAAACCGATACGCCACTCATGATTATCAATGGGACCAATGACCGTCTTGCGCCCTTCGCTGACGCAGAAATGGTACGCGATCAATACGAAGCAACAGGTGTCCCCTATGCGTTTTATCCGATTGAGGGTGCAGGACACACATTGGAGATGATGAGAGCAGAAGTGAATGGCCGTTCGCTTCTGGAACTGGCGTTTGATTTCGTTGTGGAGCAACAAGAATTGGGTGTTACCGAGTAAACCCCATCCAGTTTACCAATGGCAATGGTGTTTAATCGGGTATCTGATTTTCTCAGGTATCCGATTTTTGTATCACTATTGCCATTATGACCCATAGTTACACCGGCGATTGTGACATTATCTGGCATTTGGGTCAGGTGGTTAGGAAATGTCATGGG
>CAZXCK010000201.1:0-5819 GCA_964639225.1 uncultured Anaerolineaceae bacterium
TTGACAGTTAGAACAAATGTTTATATAATTAGATCATGAACATCCACACCACTCCCGATCCGCTGCAAAAACTCACGCTGATGGGCGATGTCACGCTGTACGAACCCGCTGGCGACGCCCCCACCAGCGAGGCGAAAGCGCGCCATGCCCCGCGCGATTTCTCCGAGTGTATTTCGCACGTCACCACACCGCGCGGCAAAAAGCCCATCCTCAAGGCGATGGTCACCACCGCCTGCGAGAAGAACTGCTTCTACTGCCCGTTCCGCGCCGGGCGCGGCGAGATGCGGCGCGAGACGTTTAAGCCGGACGAACTGGCGCGCGCCTTCGACCAGATTCAGCGCGCCCGGATGGTGGACGGCATTTTTCTGTCGTCGGGTATTATCAACGGCGGCGTGACCACGCAGGACAGGATCATCGACACGGTCGAGATCATCCGCCGCCGCTACGGTTACGGCGGCTATGTGCATCTCAAAATCATGCCCGGCGCCGACGAGGACCAGATTCGGCGCGCCATGCAGCTCGCCGACCGGGTATCGATTAACCTTGAAGCGCCCACTGCCGAACGGCTGGCGGCGCTGGCCCCGCGCAAGACGTTCGACAGCGAGATCCTGGAGCGGCTGCTGTGGGCGGGCCGGGCGCGGCAGTCCGGCGAGCGCCTGCGGGCCGACGTGGTGACCCAGTTCGTGGTGGGCGCGGTCGGCGATACCGACCTGGAGCTGCTTTCCCTCAGCGAGCGCCTGTACCGCCAGGCGAGCCTCAGACGCGCATATTATTCGGCGTTTAGCCCGGTGCGCAGCACGCCCTTCGAGAATCTGCCAGCCACCGCGCCCCAGCGCGAGTTCCGCCTGTACCAGTCGAGTTTTCTGCTGCGGGATTACAACTGGGAAGTCGAGGACCTGCCTTTTATGGCCGATGGCAACCTGCGACTGGATACCGACCCCAAACGGGCCTGGGCCGATCTGCACCTGCGGCAGGCACCGGTGGACCTGATGCGCGCCGACCGGGCCGCCCTTATGCGCGTGCCGGGCATCGGTCCGCGTTACGCGGCGGCCATTCTCCGGGCGCGCCGCCTGGGCCGCCTCAGCGACCTGGCTCACCTGCGCCAGATCGGCATCCGCGCCCCGGAACAGCTCGCGCCTTACATCCTGCTCGACGGCTGGCGTCCGCCGGTGCAGGCCAGCCTGTTTTAGCCCAAAGCCAGCCGGACCGCATCCAGCATAGCGCCTGGCTATCGCCCGGCAAAACCGGCTAAACACAGCCTGCATCATGATTATTTCATGGCATCCCCGGCGGTGGCTTCGATGACCAGACCCGCCTTGAAGCGTTCCATAAACGCCGCGAAACCGTCCACGTCGGCCTGTTGCGGTGTGATGGTCGAGCCGTCTTTACCGGCGAAAACCCGGCGTTCGAGGAAGGTCTCCAGGGATTCATCCGCCGCGCGCCGCCGCATATAGTCGGCCAGCAGCGCGATTCCCCACGCGCCACCCTCGCCGGCGGTCGCCATCACCGACACCGGCACGTTGATGGCGGCGGCCATGATGCGCTGCCCGACTTCCGGTGTCTTGAAGAAGCCGCCATGCCCCAGAACCCGGTCAATCGTCACCTGTTCCTGCTCGAACAGAATGTCCAGCCCCAGCTTCAGCGTGCCAAGCGACGAAAACAGATGCACGCGCATGAAGTTCGCCAGCGTGAAACGGCTCTCCGGTGTGCGCACAAACAGCGGACGGCCCTGCTCGATATGGACGTTATGCTCCCCGGAGACGAAGTTATACGCCAGCAGACCGCCGCCGTCAGCATCGCCGGTGAGCGCCTGCCGGTACAGCGTCTCGAACAACCGCGACTGGTCGATTTCGATGCCCACCGCCTGCGCGAACTCGCCAAACAACCCCACCCAGGCGTTCAGGTCGGACGTGCAGTTGTTGCTGTGAACCATCGCCACCGGCTTCCCGCTGGGCGTCGTCACCATGTCGATCTCAGGGTAGACTTTGGACAGCGGCTTCTCCAGCACGATCATCGCAAATACGGACGTACCCGCCGAGACGTTGGCCGTGCGCTCGGCGACGCTGTTGGTGGCCACCATGCCGGTCCCGGCGTCGCCTTCGGGTGGGCACAGGGGAATCCCTGCCTGTAGCTGGCCGCTGGGGTCCAGCAGCGCCGCGCCTGTTTCGGTCAGGCTTCCGGCCTCATCGCCAGCCACCCGCACTTCCGGCAGAATGTCCCGCAGCGTCCAGGGGACGTTCTCCGCCCGGAGCCGCGCGTCATACAGCGCGATTTTGCGCGCGTCGAAATCGTTGGTCGTGCTGTCAATCGGGAACATGCCAGAAGCCTCGCCGACACCCAGCACCTTGCGCCCCGTCAGCTTCCAGTGGACATAACCGGCGAGCGTGGTCAGGTAGGCGATGTCCGCGACATGCGCTTCTCTGTTCAGAATCGCCTGATGCAGATGCGCGATGCTCCACCGCAGCGGGATATTAAACTGCAACAGGTCGGTGAGTTCGGCGGCGGCTGGTCCGGTGTTGGTGTTGCGCCATGTGCGGAACGGCGCCAGCAGATCGCCCGCCCGGTCAAAAGCCATGTAGCCGTGCATCATGCCGCTGAAACCGATAGCCCCCACCGTGCGCAGTGCCACGCCATAGGTCGCCTGCACCGCTTCGCTCATCTGCCGGAAGCTCGTCTGCAATCCCAGCCACACATCATCCAGGTTATACGTCCACAGGCCGTTTTCGTAGCGATTTTCCCACTCGTAGCTGCCGGATGCGATAGGCGCATAATCCTCTGCCATCAGCACCGCCTTGATGCGTGTCGAGCCAAACTCGATTCCCAGCGCGGTCCTGCCGCTGGTGATGGCGTCTTTCGTGTCGTTGGGGTCCATTAATCAATCCTTTTCATTCAAAGCCATAGAAATTATTCCAGCAGTGCCATCCCGCGCTGCCCATCGACGAAAGCCGCCAGCGCCTGCTCATACGCCACCGTTCGGGTGTCATCGGCGAAGATAAAGCGCAGGTCGCCGGGTGGCGCGTCGGCGGGTGTGGTCGGCGGATTCTGCGCCAGCACCGCCAGCAGCGCGTCGATAAGGTCAGCGGCGGCCTGCGAGGCGCTGGTTGTGTCGAGCGTAAAAGTGATGTCGGTACGCTGGGCACGGAAGTCCTGCACGGAGCCGTCAGCCCGGCGACAGCCTCGCCCCACAGCCTCGACTTCCACCGCCGCCACCAGCGCGAAAGTCGCGTCCGGGCCACCAGCTATGGTGATCGCGTCGGCCAGGGACTGCGTCAGTTCCGGCTGGGGCTGGCTGGCTGTATCCAACCGGCAGGCCGCTGCCTGCCGAGCGGTAGCGGTGGCGTCCACGTCGGCGGGCAGCAGCAGCATATCGCCGGGAGCGAGCGCCACAAACAGCACCACCAGCCCGAACATCGCCAGCGTCAACCCCACAAAGACCAGCCCTAGCCGGTGAAACCGCATGTGCAAAACCTGTCTATAACTCGCCAGCCATTAACGCTCTTTAACGATGAAAATGCGGCAGCACGTCGCGGGCGATGACTTCCAGCCCGTCGATGTCGTCCTGGTCCAGCCACTGGAGCATGAATCGCTCGACACCGGCCTCGGCGTACTGGCCGATCTGATCGACCCACATCGACGGCGTGCCTACGATGATGCCGCGATCGCGCGCCGACTCGACGGTGACTTCCTCACCGGCACGGTTGCTGCGCTCGGCCAGGCTGGCGCTGAGTGCTGCTTCGTCGCGGGCGAAAATGGTGCCCGCCATCAGCGAACGCTTGACATCGCCCGGCTGGCGATCCTGTTCGCGCAGCAGCTCATCAAGGCGAGCGCCGCGCTCCCGGTAGAGTTCGAGCGGCAGATAAACCGCGTTCCACTCGCGGGCATAACGCGCCACCAGCGGCAGCGTGCGCTTGGGTCCGTTGCCACCGATGAGGATCGGCGGACCGCCGGGGCGCTGCGGACGCGGCAGCAGCTGCGCCTCATCCAGCGAGAAGTGCTCGCCCTCAAACGTCGATGGCGTATCTTCCTGGAGCAGCAGCCGGGTGACTTCCAGCGCTTCCTCGAACATCGCGTAGCGCGTGGTGAAATCATAAAACGGCACGCCGAACTTGGCGTGTTCGCGTTCCTGCCAGCCTGCGCCCAGACCCAGCACCAGCCGCCCATCACTGAGATCATCGACGGCGGCGGCCATACGCACGGTCATCGTCGGATGCCGGAAGGTGACCGGCGTCACCAGCGGGCCGAACTCGATGCGGCGCGTGTGGCTGGCGGCATAGGTCAGCGACACCCACAATTCGAGCGAGTCCTTATCTGGCGGGCCGGTGTTGGTGTAATGGTCGGAGCGGAACAGACACTGAAAGCCCAGGTCTTCCGCAGCCTGCAGCAGACGCTGCCACCGAGTCCAGTTCAGGCCGTCCTGGCCTTCGATCATCAGGCCGATCTGTGTCATGAGTGCCTCCCATTTACTTGCCGTCAATACTATAAGGTTTACCCACTGTAAGCAGACTCCGCAAGAGTCCGCCAGCGATTGCCCCGGCCAGTACTCGCGCCGCACTTGCTACAATTTCGCCCCGATTGCATAATAAACGCTGCACAACACATATGTACCGCTAAGGAGTCGACGTGAGCCGTACCATCATCAAGCCGGGGCTTCTGATTCTGCTGCTGCTGGCGCTGACGCTGGCCGCCTGTTCCGGTGGCGACGAATCTGAAGAAGCAGACGCCGTTCAGAATCCGCCGCCCGCTTCACAGCCGGAAAGCCAGCACTCAGGTGAGCCAGCCCTGCCGCTTAACGACGACGGCCAGCAGATCGTGGCCCGTGTCAACGAGCACGAAATCACGCTGTCAGAGTTCGAGCGTGTGCTGGCGCGCAGCCAGCAGCCCAGCCCGGCCAGCTACGACGCTGTCGCCAACAGTGTGCTCAATACGCTCATCGAGCAGCAGTTGATTATCCAGCGCGCCGCCGAGATGGGCATCACCGTGACCGAGGCAGAGGTCGATGCCGAACTGGCCGCCACCCGCGCCCTCATGGCCGATGACGCCGCCTGGCAGGCCTGGCTGGCCGATAATCACTTCACCGAGGCCGAATTCCGCGAGTCGCTGCGCGATCTGCTCATCACCGACCGCGTGCGCGAGCAACTCATCGACGGCCAGGATACGTCGATCACCGAGGTGCGCGCCCGGCATATCCTGGTCGAAACCGACGACGAGGCCAGCGCGGTCATCGAGCAGCTCGGCGATGGCGCGAGTTTCACCGAGCTGGCACGCGAGTATTCCGAGGACGTCACCACCCGCGATCAGGGCGGCGACCTGGGCTGGTTTACCGCTGGCGAGCTGATCGTCCCGGAACTGGCCGATGTCGCGGTACGGTTGGAGCCGGGCCAGTTCACCGGGCCATTACAGACCGTGCTGGGGTATCATATTATTCAGACGGTAGAGGTCAGCCAGCGCGAGGCCACGCCGCAGGAACAGGCCGAGCAGAACGTGGCGCGTTTCAACACCTGGCTGCGCCAGCAGATGCAGAACGCCACCGTCGAGCGCTTTATCAACTGAAGCCAGGCGCAAGCCTTATGGCAATCCGGCGCTCAGTTGTGATACGGTCAGTGTAGGCGGATGGTTGCGCCGTCTGCCGTCCGATCGCAGCCAGCCCATGAGGGGAGTCGCCCGCTATGTTAGGACACGGTTCAGCCCGCATCTATAATCTGCTGACGGTGATCTTCTTGACACTGACGGTACTATGGCTGTTATTCGTCGTGATACAACTGCTGTAATGCAGATTAAGTATTTAGAGCGGAGTAAAGGGGCGGACCGATCCCGCCCGG
>CAZXCK010000202.1:0-1209 GCA_964639225.1 uncultured Anaerolineaceae bacterium
GTCATCATCCTGCCAGCGGAGCAGTACCGGCTCGCCGTCGTCCGGCTGGATGCTGGCACTAACCGTGTCGCCCTGCACAATCACGCTCAGATCGTAGGCTTTGCCGTGCTCCCAGCCGAATGGAGCCGAGGCAACGGCGGTATATTTTCGCTGCTTTTTGTAGAGCATGACCTGATTCCCTGGAGCCAGACCAAAAGCATAGCTGCGCAGCGCGCCCTGTACACGCACGTTGATGTGATGATGCTCCCCGGCCAGCGGCACAATGCGCGCACTGTAACGGTAATCATCCCAGTTGATGTCACCCGTATAGCTCTCGCACTCGCCGACCCCGCCGCCATGATAGGCGCCGTCTTCCAGCCGCCAGTACCCGCGCAGACGGGTCCACTGGCTGATGCTGGCGCTTTCGTTGCGTTCTTTGGCGAACGTCGTGGCGGTCGATGGCGGATTCTCGGCGCCGCGCCAATCGAGCCATTCAAGATAGCACGCGCCCGTCTCCCACACTTCGCCCAGGTTGCGCAGCACCAACCCGGCTTCGTCCAGGCAGGCGTCGGTCTGGGCGGGGATGGTGTAAGTGAGCGTCGTCCATGTCCCCGGCTGAAGCGGTGAACTCTCCGCCTGGTACACGGCGTCATGGTGCGCGTCGTTGACATACAGCCCGGCGCGCAGTGTATCGGGGGCGTCATGGGGGATATAAAGCCGTGCGCTCAGTGTCTGGCCGGGGTAAATCAGCGGCGAGAACACAGCGCCGTAATAATTCCCGCTGAGTTCCTGCGGGCGGTAAAAGGTGCGGGTGAATACCCGGATTTCGCCCTTTTTGTTCAGCTTGCGGATGCTGGTGCGCAGGGCGGGCACGCCGTCGATAGGCGTCTGCGATTGGTGGATGGCCCGCGCGCGGACACCGCGTGCCTGAAAATTGTTCGTCGCGCCCGGATGCGCGAAATGATAGCGCCGGCGCTGCGGTACCGGCTCTGCGCCGTTGAGCTGGCGTCCCAGCGCGCAGAACAGGTCGGCGCACTGCGGGATGGTGAGTATGTTCCGTGTTCCGATCAGCCCGGCGGCAATCAGCAGATCGTTGATGGGTTCGCGCCAGCTCGCCGGGATGCCATCAACTCCGGCGGCGACGCCCATAATCGCGCCGACGTTGCCCACGTTACAGTCGGTGTCCCAACCCGCCATATTGGTGATCTGAAGCGTGCGTGAAAAATCGCC
>CAZXCK010000202.1:1219-5736 GCA_964639225.1 uncultured Anaerolineaceae bacterium
GTCGCCCTCGCCGTAGAGCAGACCCAGGACGACCACACCAGCATTAGGGATGATATGCACCATGCCCGGATAGCGATCATAGCCGAAGTGTGCGTTCAAATGGGCGAAGGCCGCGTGCCAGTCGTCCGGGTTGCTGGCGTGGAAATCGACCATCGCCCGCACGACGCGCGCGTATTCGCTGTCAGCCGGAATCAGCGACAGGCCCGTTTGAATCAGCCGCAGCGGATTCGCCTCGCTGAAAGCGGCGCTCACCAGCCCGGCGATGAACCGCCCGCCGTAGATGCCGTTGCCATCGTGCGAGACGCTGGCGGCGCGTTCGGCCAGGTCGGCGGCCAGCGTGGGATTATTGGGCGCGACCAGCCCCCAGATGTCGCTGAAAATCTGCCCGCCGATCTGTTCGGCGATGGGCGCGCCGTTCTGCGCGATGGAGCCGGAGCGCGGCGCGGCTATGCCGTGCGCCAGGTTGAGATAGGCGGTGTGTTCAGTGGAGATACCATAGCCGCCCCACCAGAGTGTGCCGTGCTGGTCGCCCATCGTATTCAGCCACGTATCGCCGATCTGCGCCGCTGTCAGGTCTGGCGTCGCGCCGTAATCTTCCAGGGCGCGGATAAAGAGCATCGGCGCCGATGTGTCGTCATCCGGCTTGAAAAGCTTGTCGCGGTCCTCGGTGACATAGCCGCTGAGTTCGCCCAGGTTGTCCCGAATTTCCTGATAAGTCCAGTTTTCGAGCGGTGCGCCAAAGCGCACGCCAATACATTTGCCCAGCCAGCCAGCATATACCCGGTTGTCGTAATCCGGTGGAATCATGGTTTGCGCGCTTTCCTGCGTGTCACAATCGCTGCGGTGAGGCCCCGCAGACTGGCGGAACCTCACCGCAAAACTCAGAAACTGTTTCTCAGGCTCAGGGGAGAGCCGCGTAGTTCTCATCCAGGCAGGCCTGTGCCGACTGCGCCGCGTCAGCCATCATAGCCTCGACATCGCGCTCGCCGGCTTCAATCCACAGCGTGCGGACATCGCCCAGCGGACCGGCAACACAGTCCCAGAAGTACTGGCTGCGCAGGTAGTTGGGGACACGCTCGGCGGCCTGGAGCTGATTGTAAGACACGCTGGCAATCGGGTCCTCATCCCAGCCGAGTTCTTCCCACACGGCGGGGCTGTTGGGTGTCCAGACCCCGGCTTCGGCGGCTATACGCTGGGCGGTGGGGCTGGCCAGCCACTCGACCAGGGTCCAGGCAGCTTCCTGGCGCGGGCTGTCACTCCAGACATAGTACACGTAGGAGTCGGTCCAGGGGATGACCTCGCTGTCCTCATCGAAACGCGGCGGAGCGATCACATCCCACTCAAACTCGGCCTGCTCGGTGATGGCCGGGATTTCCCAGTCGGAGATCGACTGCATCGCCACCCGGCCAGACAGGAACACCAGTTCGCCGAACTGGTCCATGAGTTCAGCCGGTGCGGTCACCTGATCTTCAGTGACCAGTTCCAGGCACCAGCGCATGGCGGCGGCGGCCTCCGGGGTGTCCATATAGCCGACGGTGTCACGCCCGTCGGGGCTGGTGATCTCCGCGCCCAGGTTGAACGAGAAGGGCGACCACAGCATACAGCCTTCGCCGCCAACGATAGCGCCCACACCGTAGACATCGTTGTCCCGGTCGGTCAACTGGTTGGCCAGCGCGCGGTAGTCTTCAATCGTCCAGCCCTCTTCGGGGTAGGGGACACCGGCGGCGTCGAACAGGTCTTTGTTGTAAGCGATGAAGCCGGATACCGCGTCACGCGGCACGCCGTAGTAGCGGCCATCATAGACGGCGCGACGCTCGGCGCTGGTGAACCACATCTCATCGACATCCGACTCTTCGATATAGGGTGTCAGGTCCGCCAGAAAACCCTGCGTCGCCACGTCCGGCGAGTAGTAGTGATACCATACATCCGGCCCCTGCCCGGCGGCGACGGCGGTCAGGATGCGCGTGGCAAAACCCCGGCTGGGGTACAGCGAAACGGCCACCTGAATATTCGGGTTTTCCGCTTCGAAGGCGCGTGCCAACTGGAAGTGCAGGTCACGGGTTTCGGCGGTATCGCGCCCACGTTCGGTAGCCCACCACGTGACGATGGTCGGCTCATCGTCCTGGGCCAGCGCCGTCATACCGGTCAGCGTAAGGCTCAACAGAACCAGTAAAACAATCAGCTTTTTCACGTTATCCTCCTCAATAAAACAAGAATAGCTTGCGTGCGCTCTGTGATTAACCCTTCAGTCCTTCAATCGCAATCCCTCCTATAAGCTGGCGTTGGGCGAAGAAAAACAACAACAGGGGAGGTATCGTCGCCATAAGCGAACCGGCCATCAGCAGATTCCAGTTGGTCTCGCGCGCGCCCTGGAAGAAACTCAGGCCCAGCGAAACGGTGAACTTCTGCGGGTCGTTGAGGTAGATCAAAGGTTGCAGGAAGTCATTCCAGACGCCGACAAACGTAAACACCACCACCAGAACCAGCGCAGGCTTCGACAGCGGCACAATGATGCGCCAGAACACACCAAAGCGAGACGCGCCATCGATGTAGGCGGCTTCGTCCAGTTCCAGCGGAATGCTCATCATGTACTGGCGTACTAAAAAGATCAGGAAGGAACTCCCGGTAAACGCCGGCACAAACAACGGCAGGTAGGTATCCACCCAGCCGAGCTTGGAAAACAGAATGAAGCGCGGCACCAGCGTCACATGGTACGGAATCATCAGCGTCGATAGCATGACCAGAAAGAGAAAGCTGCGACCCGGAAAACGCAGGCGCGCAAAACCGTAAGCCACCAATGTCACCGCGAAAAGCTCGCCGATGATGTTAAGCACCACCAGCAGCAGCGTATTGAGCAGAAAACGGCCAAACGGCACCTCTTCAAAGACCTGCGTAAAGTTGCGCCATTCCAGCGTGGACGGAATCCATTCCGGCGGCAGCATAAACGTCGAGCGCGGCGTTTTCAGCGATGTGGCCAGCATCCAGTACAGCGGCAGGATCAGCAGCGCGGCCACGCTGATTAGCACGGCATACCACAGTATCTTCTCGATCCAGTCGGCCTGGCGCGCCGTAAGACTCAGACGGCGTTTGCTTTCCTGTGGGTAGGTCGAAATTTTGCTCATCGATACTTACCTGTTCCTGCTTCTGTCTGCTTCGTAATGCACCCAGTAGCGCGAGCTGCGCAGCACCACCACCGTGATAATGAGAATGAACACCGTCAGAATCCAGGCCAGCGCCGAGGCATAGCCCATGCGCATCGATACAAAGCCCCGGTTGTAAACGTAGAGCATATAGAACAGGCCGGATTGCAGCGGTCCGCCGGTCTCGCCAGCCGCGATGTAGGCCGGGGTAAACGTCTGGAACACGCCGATCAGCCCGAGGACCAGTTTGAAGAAGATGGTCGGCGTGAGCAGCGGCAGCGTGATATACCACAGTTTCTGCCAGGAATTCGCGCCGTCTACGGTGGCGGCCTCATACATCACATCGGGGATGTTCTGCAGACCAGCCAGGTAGATGATGGCGCTGCCGCCAACGCCCCACAGCGCGATCATGGTGAGGCTGGGTAGCACATAGCCGGGGTTACTCAGCCAGTTGGGACCATCTACCCCCACCTGACCCAGCAGCGTGTTAATCGCGCCATAGCGTGCGTTTAGCATCCACACCCAAACCAGCGCCGCCGCTACCTGCGGAACCACCGAGGGCATATAGTACAGCGTGCGGAAGATACCGATGCCGCGCACTTTGCGGTTCATCAGCAGCGCCAGCGCAATCCCCAGGATAACCTCAAGCGGCAGGTAGAAGATCGAATAGGTCAGGGTCACCTGCACCGCTTTGATGAAGCGCGGGTCGTTGGTGAAGATCGTTTGGAAGTTGTCCAGCCCCACCCACACCGGGTCGCCGACGATGTTCCACCGCGTGAAGCTCAGGAAGAACGACGCCAGAATCGGCCCGGCAAAAAACACGATGAAACCGATCAGCCAGGGAGAAATGAACAGGTATCCAGCGACAGCCTCCCGCCGTCTGCTGGACGATAGCTCCCTCCATGATCGTATGAATGACGGTTGTCTGAGCATCGCTACATCCTATGGGCTGCAAAGCCGCGAATCGGTCATTGGGTGTTTTGGCGCTTGGCAATCGCCAGGTCGGCGAGCGCCACAGCCAGGTCTCTCATGTCCCTGTGCGCGGCGAAACGCAGGCATACGCCGGCTGGCTGCCGCACTTTTTCGACCCAGTCGGGCGGGATAATGTCCTCACCGCCGATTGCCCCGGAGAGCGCCCCGACGACAGCGCAGATCGTATCGGCGTCGCGCCCGAAGTTACCGGCCCAGAACATGCCCTTACGGAAGTCCCCACCCGTCAGCCGGAAGATGGCATAAGCCTGGGGCAGGGCCTCGGCACAGGTCGCGTGGACGGGTGTCCATAAGTCAGCGTGCAGCGGCTCCCAGGCGTCTTCGATACTGTCCGCCCGGTCGCAGATGGCCATCGCGCGCGCCATCGCGCGCCCCAGCCAGCTATCT
>CAZXCK010000203.1:0-5736 GCA_964639225.1 uncultured Anaerolineaceae bacterium
GCTTCCTGTAGCCTGCTGTAAACAGCTTGTGTTTTAACGCCGGGCGGGACCGGTCCGCCCCTTTACTCCGCTCTTAATTCTTAATCTGCTACAGCGCGCCCGGCCCTCACGTCACTCTTTCTCGTACGGCTTGCCGATCGCCTTCGGCGCGATGGCCCGCCCCACCAGACCCGCCAGCACCACCATCGTCACGATGTATGGCGTCATCTGCACGAACTGCACCGGCACCGCCACGTCCAGCAACTGGAAGCGTGTCGCCAGCGCCTGCGAGAAACCAAACAGCAGACCGCCTGCCGCCGCGCCCAGCGGCGTCCACTTGCCGAAGATCATCGCCGCCAGCGCGATAAAGCCCGTGCCGCCGGTCATGCCGTCGTCGAAGCCGCCCGTCGTCTCCAGCGAGAACCACGCGCCCGCCAGCCCGGCGATCATACCGCCGATGACGACGTTGATATAGCGCCCGCGCAGCACATGGATGCCCAGCGTGTCCGCCGCATGCGGATTCTCGCCGATGGCCCGCGTGCGCAGCCCCCAGCGTGTGTAAAACAGCATGATGTGCGTCACAGCCACCAGGATAAACATGCTGAAGAACACCGGCCTGCCGGTGAACAGCATCTCGCCCAGCACCGGAATCTCCGACAGCACCGGCACGCGGGCGATGGCGAACGTCTCGAACGAGGCGTCGGCGCTCAACAGCACCTCGCGCCGCATGAAGGCCGTCAGCCCCAGCGCCAGGATGTTGATGACCGTACCGCTGATGATCTGGTCCGTCTTGAACGTCACCGACAGCCACGCATGCAGCAGCGCCATCAGCCCGCCCGCCAGAATCGACACCACCAGGCCGATATACAGCCCCTGCTGGCCGGGGAAGCTGGCCGTCACGAACGTATAAGCCACAAAGCCGAAGCAGGCGCCGGTCAGCATCATGCCCTCGATGGCGATGTTGACCACGCCGCTCCGCTCGCACCAGATGCCCGCCATCGCCCCGATCACAATCGGCGTCGCCAGCCGGAAGCTGGCCGCCAGCATCGAGACCATATTCGTGCTCTGGTTGGCCGCCGCCAGAATCAGCACGGTGGGGATAATCAGCACGCCGTTGAGAATCAGCCAGCCGGTTTTGATGCGCCCGGCATGGCGAAACGTCAGCGGCAGCAGCCCGAAAATGCCGCTGGCGATGTAGATCACCGCCACCACCACCGCATAGCCGACCGTCGGCACCGCCAGGTCAAACGACAGGTCAGGGTTGCTGTGCGGAAAGCGCATCGTCGAGACGACATCGCCGCCCACCTGGTTGGGTGTCGTCAGCAGAATGATGGCCCCCACCAGCACAAAGAACACGGAGAAGATGCCCGTCCGCGTGATTTTGACCCGGTCGCGCCAGGTCGTCTCGCGAGCGTGCAGAGAGTCGGGTGTCGTAGTAATACTGGCCATTGGTGGTTATCCCCCCCAACCGGTCGAGAACTGCGCCGAGGCTTTCTCCTCTGGCGTCGCTTCAGGAACGCGCCACAGCGTCCGGATGATGGCGTCTGCGGCGATGAACATGATGATGAGTGCCTGGACGATACGCACCAGGTCAATCGAGATGTCGGCGGTCGCCTGCATCAGACCGGCCCCACTCAGCAGGCCGCCCCACAGAATACCCGCCGGGATGATGTTGCGCGGGTTGTTGCGCGCCAGCAGCGCCACCGCGATGCTGTCGAAGCCCAGCCCGGCGAAGAACTCCGGCCAGATGTTGTGCTGCAAGCCGGTGATCTGCACCGTGCCCGCCAGACCAGCCAGCGAACCGCTGATGGTCATCGCCATCACGATGTTGAACTTGACGTTCATACCGGCATAGCGCGCCGCGTTGGGGTTGGCGCCCACCGTGCGCAGCTCGAAGCCGGGCGTGGTGCGCTCCAGGAACCAGTCCACGAACCACACCGCGAAGATCATGATGACCAGCCCCACATGCAGAATACCCCGCACCGTCATCCAGCTCAGGAACATGCCGCCGATCACCACAATCGCCGCGTAGATCAGCGGGCGGATGGCGTATTGCAGACCTTCCTGGATGCGCTCGCGGCGTGCCCACAGCGATACGATCAGCGTCAGCGCACCGGCGGCGATGAACACCCACGTTTGCAGGTTGTCGAACGTCGGCAGCCGCGCGCTCATGGCGATGAACGGCGTGCGCGGCGTGCTGGCGGTCGTGTCCAGCAGAATAATCGGGTCTGTAGACTTGATGAGCCAGTCCACCAGCCGGATGGCGATAAAGTTCAGCATGATGGTGTTAATCACCTCATGCGCCCCCGTATACGCTTTCAGCAGGCCGGGGATCATGCCCCACAGCGCCCCTCCGATCAGCCCCATCAGAATCACCAGCGGAATATGCAGCAGCCAGGGCAGCTCGGCGAACGGCGACGCGAAACCCACCCAGGTCGCCAGCACCGCTCCCGCGTAGAGCTGGCCCTCAGCGCCGATGTTGAACAGACCCGCCTTAAAGCCCAGCGCCACCGCCAGACCGGCGATGATGTACGGAATCGAGCGCGTCAGTGTCTCTTCCAGATTCCCAGGGAAGAACAGCAGCACACCATTGCCCAGCTTCAGATACGCCGCCTGGGCCACCGTCCGCGACTCTTCAGCGGAGACGATACGCTCGCGGTAGATGATGTCCGCTGTCGCCGTCTGGTCCGCCGCATACAGGATGCGGTTGTTGGCCCGCTGCACCACCAGCCCCGTCTCCATGGCGGCGGGCAGTTCCTCGCGCAGTGCCACGCCCACATCCGGATTCGTCAGTACCCGCTCGGCATACAGGCTGTTGACCAGCCGGAACTCGGCTTCGATCTCCGAGATGTCGTCGATGCCAGCCGCCCGGAAGCGCGCCTCAGCCGCCGCCAGGTCCAGCACGCGCTGCGCGCCGGTCAGACGGCTGGCGGCCAGCGCATAAATCTCGCCGATCGTCGCCGCGTCGTCGTCATCCGGCGCCAGTCCCAGCTCGCCCAGCACCAGAAACTGCTCGTAGACCCGTTCCAGCCGCACGATGCCCAGCTCGTCCGCCAGTTCGAAACCCAGCAGCAGCGTCTCGTCGTCGAAAGCAGCGGCGTCCGGCATCAGCTCGCTGACCGCCGCCCGCTGCTCCGCGCTCAGTTCGTCGAGCGCGCCCAACTCGGCGGCCAGCTCGTTGAGTTCAGCGCGTGGCACCTCGCCCATGATGACCGCCAGCGGACCCACCTGCGCCAGCCGTTCCGCGCCGATGTCGCGCATATCCTCTATGCGCATCCCCAGCGCGTCGAAGGCTTCCACGTCGGGTACGGCCTCGCTGCCCACATAACGCTCGATGACTGCTGCATAGTCGATCACATCCTGCTGGCCAACCGCCAGCAGTTCCTGCGTCTGCCGCGACAGGTTGAGCAGCTCGCGCTGTTCCACCGTCGCCGTTTCGGCCAGTTGCAGCACCGTATCGACGTTGCTGGTGTCCACCAGATCGTTATAAGCCAGCCCCGCCGCCCCCTCGAACAACGCCGAATACGCCCGTCCGGCCAGTTGCAGCCCGGCGATGATGTCGCCGTCGGTGCGGGTGAGTACCATCAGCGGAATCGTCAGCACCAGCGCCGTGATGACGGCGAACACCGGCACCAGCCGCCGCGACATCTGCTGCCACACACGCGCTACCGGAGCCAGCGCCTCCGGTCCCTGCGGCATACGCGGCCCGGACTGGCCGGAGTCGGCCTCGGGCTGCACGGTTGCCTCAGTCATACGTCACCCCCTCGTTTGTTTCCTGCTGGCCGTCCGGGTGAATCCCGGCCATCAGCAGGCCGATCTGCTCGCGGTTGGCTTTCTCGGCGGGCACAATGGCGATGATCTCCCCCCGGAACATAACCGCGATACGGTCCGACAACGACAGAATTTCGTCCAGTTCCGTGCTCACCAGCAGCACGGCGGTCCCCTCGTCGCGCATCCGCACAATCTGCTTGTGGATAAACTCAATCGAGCCGACATCCAGGCCGCGCGTCGGCTGCGCGGCGATCAGCAGCCGGCTGGGCCGCGAGAACTCCCGCGCCACGATGGCTTTCTGCTGGTTGCCGCCGGAGAGCGCGCTGATCGTGTTGTAGATGTTGGGCGGGCGCACGTCATACCGCTCGATCAGTTCCTGCGCGTTGTCGCGGATGGCCCGCTCGTTGGCCACAATCCCCCGCGCATACGGCGGTCGATAGTACGATTGCAGTCGCATGTTGTCCTTAACGCTGAACGTCCCCACCATGCCGTCGTCCTGGCGATCTTCCGGCACATGCGAAACACCCGCCTCGGTGACGCGGCGCGGCCCGATGTTGGTGATGTCCTGCCCGTTAACAAAGATCGTGCCGCTGGTCGCCAGCCGCAGCCCCGTAATCACCTCGACCAGTTCCGTCTGGCCGTTGCCCTGAACGCCAGCCACGCCCATGATCTCGCCCGCCTGCACCGTCAGCGACAGATCGCGCAACACCGTCAGCTTGCGGTCGTCTCGCACCGTCAGGCGGTCGATGGTCAGCACCGGCTCGCCCGGTTGCGCCGCCGTCTTGTCGACTTCCAGCAGCACCTCGCGCCCCACCATCATCGACGCCAGCGACGCCTGCGTGGACTCGCCTGGGTCAGCGTGCCCGGCCACTTTGCCCAACCGCAGCACCACAATCTCATCGGCGATTTCCAGCACCTCTTTGAGCTTGTGCGAGATGAAGATGATGCTCACGCCCCGGTCCAGCAGCGTCCGCATGATCTCGAACAGCCCTTCGGTTTCCTGCGGCGTGAGCACGGCGGTCGGCTCGTCCAGGATCAGGATTTTCGCCTGCCGGTACAGCGCCTTCAGGATTTCCACGCGCTGCTGCACGCCCACCGGCAAATCCTCTACCAGCGCGTCCGGGTTCACCTGCAACCCGTATTGGCTGGAGAGTTCCTCGATGCGCCGCCGGGCCTTGCGCCGGTCCAAAAACGGCCCCCGCACCGACTCCGTGCCGAGCATAATATTCTCCGTGACGGTCAGCACCGGCACGAGCTGGAAATGCTGGTGTACCATGCCGATACCCAGCCGGATCGCGTCGTTGGGGTCTTTGATCTCCACCGCCTGCCCATCGACGAGGATTTCGCCCTCGTCCGGGCTGTACAGGCCGTAGATCATGTTCATCAGTGTGGATTTGCCGGCGCCGTTTTCGCCGAGCAGGCCCAGCACCTGACCCCGCCGCAGTTGTAAGTCGATGTGGTCATTCGCCAGAACGCCGGGGAATCGCTTCGTGAGTCCGCGCACTTCCAGCACGACCGGGGTATCTTCCATGGTCTCCCCCCGATACCAAAACACAGCGAGCAGTTATCTTGGGGAAGTATAACCGCTTCTCAAAGTCTGCGAAATGCGGAGTTGCCACCAGTTCATGCCCACCCGCCTCATCCTTCGTAGGGACGCGCTTCTGCGCGTCCACCGCACCGCCACCCATCTTCGTACGGGCGTGCTACAGCGCGCCCGACAGCCTCCTACCGTAAGGCCATGCTACAGCGCGCCCGCCGCCGCGCTCTGCTCGACTCCCCTCTGCAGGGGTGAGGTCATCCCCACATCAACCCCTAACCCACACACGCGAACACCCGTGCTATCATAATATAAACACACTGTGCCGCAGCAATCACCACTGCGGCACCAAAAAAACATTGTGCTGCAGCACTATACTGCTGAAAGCCGCACACCAGAACGGAAGGCATATCGTGAAGATCGTATTCCTGGGGGACAGTCTGACATGG
>CAZXCK010000204.1:0-5731 GCA_964639225.1 uncultured Anaerolineaceae bacterium
CGTATGCTGGCCGAACATCTGAACCAGATGCACGACATGGCCAGCCGCCGCTTCAGTATCATCGACCAGCATATCCAGTGGATTCAGCGCAAAATCCTCGCCGAAAAACCAGCGCGCATACTCGACCTGGGCTGCGGCCCGGGCTTCTATGCATCGCGTCTGGCCGCTCTGGGACACACCTGCGTCGGCATCGACATCTCACCAGCGTCCATCGAATACGCCCGCGCCAAAGACCCGGCAACCCAGTATCACCTGGGCGACGTGCGCCACATCGACTACGGCGACGGCTACGATCTGGTGCTGCTGGTCTACGGGGAACTCAACGCCTTCTCGCCCCAGGACGCCGCGCATATCATCAGCAAAGCCCATGCGGCCCTCAAGCCCGGTGGCCGGTTGCTGCTGGAAGTCTCGCATTACGCGGCCATCTATCGCATGGGGCACGAGGGGACATCGTGGCACACTGCCGACAGCGGCCTGTTCGCCGATGAACCCTATCTGTGCCTCACGGAATCCACCTTCGACCTGGACCGCGCCATCGAGCATTACTATGTGTTCCTGGCAGGCTCAGACGACATGCAGCAGTACACCACCATGCACCAGGCTTACACCGAGGACGAATACCGCCAACTGCTGGCGGCCTTCAGTCGCGTGCAGGTCTTTCCTTCCCTGACCGGCAGCCCCACCAGCGACGATTTCTTCGCCCTGCTCGCCGAAAAATCGTAAGGGCGTGCTACAGCGCGCCCGCCGCCGCCGTCCAGCGGGCCCCCTTGTCCCCTGATGCATGCAGCTTGTATTTTTACGCCGGGCGAGCCTTTACAGACTGGCGATATCGATCAATTGGGTTTACCAGCGGGCACAATCGTCAGCATCTTCGCCAGTTCATGGCCGATAATGCGGTATTCGTGCTCCAGATGGATCTGAATAGGACCATTGAAGGGGGCTTTGTGCAGTAGATGCAGTTGAGCGTCTGGCTTCAATTCCAGCGCCGCCAGATACGCCAGTCGATCCGGTTGGCGCGTCAGCACGCGAGCGATACGATAGTCCTGTGCGATTGGGGCATCACTCAGGGCAATCTCGGTGTGGCCTTCTGGTCCACTGCCATCGATCCACTCGCCAAATGGACTCCGTGCCGGACGACCGGCCATGTCCCACATCCGCGTCAAAACCACCTCGCTGACATGATGGCGCATACGCCGCGCTTCCTCGTAGACTTCGTGCCAGCCGAAGCCCATAGCATTCACCAGAAACGTCTCAATAATCGCCTGCCTGCGCAGACTCGCGAGCGCCTCTTGTCGTCCTCGTTCGGTGAGCCGCACCCCCACATAGCGATGGTGGTCGATTAGCCCTGCATTACGCAGGCGCTCGATGACACGATTGACGGTGGACTGGCTGGCGAACAACCGCTCACTCAGGTCCGCCAACGACACCAGGCCGCCGCTGCCGTTCGCTTCAATCTGCCCTGACTGATAGATTTCTGCCAGGTAGTCTCGCTGTAAATTACTGACCTTGTTCACTGAAAATCGCTTTCAGGCACGCGCGCCTTTGGTTTCACACGAATACGATCGTTTCGACAGCCCGCAGCCAGCATGCAAAACCATGCCCGATCATATCGCTCCGGTTGAACCCTCACCGTCATGTTTTTGCGAGGGTCAAAATGAGGCGGAGCAATCCGCCTCATTTTGGTTCTCATTGACTGGTCTAATGCGAGCAGGTGCCGCCACAGCCGCAGGGTGGAACCGAGACAGGTTCTTCATCACCGACACGCTCGTAGTAACGCGGTAGTGCCACCACAAAAGGACACGCCCCCTTGATTCCGCAGGTCTGGCAGTTCTCGCCGACGCTGCCGACCTCGCGCAGTTTGCCCTTCCGTACCCAGTAGTCGATCATGCCGTGTAGAATGCCCGGTTCGATATTCATCTCACGAGCCATCCGGTTGAGTGATACCGGGGCCGACTGATTGCCGAAGCGATCCAGCACTTCACGAAGCTGGCTTGCCATCTGTTTACCCTCCCAGACCCAGCAGCGTGCCACCCTGGAAGACGATTACCGCCGCCAGCCAGGCGATCACGAAGGTGTAGGCGATCTGGTAGAGCATGAAGCGTGTGCCGAACTCGTGGCGCATGGCCGCGACCGTCACCATACAGGGCGTGTACAGCAGAACGAACACGGTAAAAGCGACGGCTGCCAGCGGCGTGAAGACCTGATTCAGTGCCGATTCAAGCGCGGTCGTGTCATCTTCTTCACCACCTGCGCCCAGGAAATTCGCCTCACCCATATTCACGCCCGGTATGATATTGACTGTACGCGGCACGATGTTAACGACTTCCTGCACCGTCAGCACGGATGCCTCCAGGAACGATGTGCCGATGCCAATAGCATCTTCGACAAAGGTCGGGGCGGGTTCCTCGACGCCTTCTTCTTCGACTTCACCCACAAAAATCTGGCTCATCGTACCAACAACAACTTCTTTGGCGATGAAACCCGTAATCAGCGAGCCGGACGCCTGCCAATCGCCAAAGCCTGCCGGGGCAAATACCGGCGAGACGGTCCCGGCGACCGTGCCAAACACACTGTCTTCTGGCGCGACATCGTTAAAGCTGCCGCTGCTATTGGTAGGGATCGCCATCAGCAACCAGATCACGATAGAAGTCGCCAGAATGATCGTCCCGGCCTTACGGACAAACGTACCTGTACGCTCCCAGGTCTGACGCCACACATCGCGCACGCGCGGTGTGCGGTAAGGCGGCAGTTCCATGACGAAAGGCTGCGGCGGCTTGTTGCGATAGACCGTCCGCTTGAGCGCCCATCCGGTCAGCAGAGCCACCGCGATGCCAAGCAGGTACATACCAAAGATCAGGTTGCCGGAACTGGCACCGAAGAAGGCCGCGCCGATCACCACGTAAACGGGCAATCTCGCGCCGCAGCTCATAAAGGTGACCAGGAAACCGGTTAGCTTGCGATCATCCTCATTTTCCAGAGTGCGCGTCGCGTACACTGCCGGCACGGTGCAGCCGAAGCCAACCAGCATCGGCAGGAAGCTCTTGCCGTGCAGCCCCATTGCTCGCATCATGCGATCCATCACGAAAGCGGCGCGAGCCATATAGCCGCTGTCTTCCAGGACGCCAATCGCCAGATACAGCGACATCAGCACCGGCACGAACACCAGCACACCGCCGACACCGGCGATGACACCGTCAACCAGCAGCGCCTCGAACCACGTGCCGCCCAGGCCAAGCGCACCCAGCAATCCCACCGTCCAGTTAGTGACCGGCCCGCCGACAAGGCCATCAACCCAGTCCAGGAAGGGCGCGCTGACGTTAGCCGTAATCTGGAAGACGACCCACATCAACAGCAGGAAGATGGGCACACCGTAGTAACGATGCGTCAGCACACGGTCCATTTTGTCAGAAGTCGTCTCAATGGCCTCACGTGGACGGGTCAGCGCGCCACTGATGACCGTGCCGATAAAGGCATAGCGCCCGTCGGTTATGAGGGTCTCGGCGTCATCGCCGGTTGCGGTCTCAATCCGTTCCGCAGCGGCTTCGGCGGCTTCCAGCAGAGCAGGATACGCTGCCAACCGTTGGGTAATGTCGCTGTCGGCTTCCAGCAGTTTGATCGCCAGCCAGCGCGAGCGATACTGCCGCACCAGTTCAGGAATGGCGCTGATCGCTTCGGCCAGTGGCACGATCTCACGTTCCAGCGCGCTGTCATAGCTGATGTGAACGGCTGCGGTTCCATCTGGCGCAGTGACCGCCTGGATGGCAGCCTTCAGCGCATCGATGCCAATGCCGCTGTTGCCCACCATCTCAATGACCGGCGCACCGTTCAGCCGGTTCGAGAGCTTCGCGGCGTCGATGGTCAGGCCACGTCCGCGTGCGATGTCGCTCATGTTCAGCGCGACAATCACGGGCACTTCCAGCTCAAGCAACTGAGTCACCAGATAGAGGTTGCGCTCCATATTGGCCGCATCAACGACAGCGACCACCGCGCCGGGCTGTTCGTTGATGATGAAGTCCCGCGAGATGATCTCCTCAATTGAATAGGCCGTCAGGCTGTACGTGCCCGGCAGATCGACGACGATCACATCCTGCCCCTGCAGGCGTAGACGTCCCTCTTTCTTCTCGACCGTCTTGCCGGGCCAGTTGCCCACATGCTGCCGTGAACCGGTCAGCGCGTTAAAGATCGTGCTTTTGCCGACGTTCGGATTCCCCGCCAGCGCGATTTTCATTGCCTGAACTGCCATTTTATGCTTCCCCCTCAAGGCGTCTAACCACAATTCTCTGAGCCATGCCATGTCCAATAGCGAGGCGTGTGTCGTTCTTCACTGCCAGGATGACCGGGCCGTTCAGGTCACCCTGCACAACCCGCACCTGCATACCAATGCTGAGACCCATTTCCCCCAACCGTTTCCGCAACCGATCACCCGCGCGGATCTCTGTCAGCACAACCGTTTCACCGCGTGACGCGCAGGTCAGCGGATATGTGCCGGCAAACTGCTCGTCAGATGCGCGCCGATTGCTCATCAAGGCTCCGGCTAACACAGGTCGATCTCCACCAGCTCCGCTTCCGATTTGCGCAGCGAGAGATGATAGCCACGCACCAGATACTCTACCGGGTCGCCCATCGGCGCCGCTTTGACCATCTCAATGCTGACGCCTTTGACCAGGCCCATATCCATCAGGCGGCGGCGCAGCGCTCCCTGCCCGGCGATTTTGCGTACAGTCGCCGGCTGTCCGTTTTCCAGTTGATCCAGTGTCACTGTTACTTCCTCCTTGCGGCAGTCTGCGCACAGACCACCCGCACACATACACAAAGTCGATATTTCAGCACCCAACTGCGTGCTTAATTCACATCTGAGTTGGTCGATTAGTGTGGACCGAAAAGCGATTACCTTGCCACATTGATGGCAGGTGAAGTGAAAAACATCATCGTCGTTCGCCATCAGGCGATAGCTCTTACGCTGATGATCGCTGGAAACATAATGCGATGTGATGAGCCGTGCCGCTTCCAGCGTGTTCAATGTGCGGTAGATGGTCGGCAGGCTGATCGCCGGGTCGTGCTCAACGGCAAGTTGGAAGAGATGTTCTGCGTCGATTTCGCCATCAACTGCCGATAGCAGGTCAAGTAGCAGCTCGCGCTGGCTGGTAATGCGCCCACCGCTGGCACGTATGGCTTGTTTTGCCTGTTGCTCGAAGGTCATGCTCGGTCATCCCGCCTGGTTATTGCAAATCATTTACGATAACCAGTGTAGACGACCGCCAAATGAGCTACATAGTGACGAATATCATAGAAT
The DNA here is from genome assembly GCA_964639225.1 of uncultured Anaerolineaceae bacterium. Classification (GTDB taxonomy): domain Bacteria; phylum Chloroflexota; class Anaerolineae; order Aggregatilineales; family Phototrophicaceae; genus CAZXCK01. Next base: position 5,294 of record CAZXCK010000204.1, read on the forward strand.
ACAAGCCTATTGTCACTTTACTTACTGAGTAAATAATGTTCTCAGATTGAAAAAAATACTGTTCGGGTTGGGCAGTGGAATTTTACTCAGGTTAAACACAAGTGTCTCATTCAGATAGGCATGCAGAAAACGAGGGTTAACACCTGTCGGGGAAAACAATAATCAGACTGATGTCGATAAGCGACTCCTTTCCGGCTTCAGCCAGCCAAAGCAGCGCCCCGGCCACAACCAACGATCTGCCCCGCTCGACAGGCCTCCCACCCCCCACACGTCGTAAGGGCGTGCTACAGCGCGCCCGCCACATCTGCCACAGGCTCACACTTGCCAAATCGTCAGATATCGGTAGAATGTTAACCATCAAAACCGGACCCGTAGCTCAATGGCAGAGCAGGTGCCTTTTAAGCACTTGGTTGTAGGTTCGAGTCCTACCGGGTTCAC
>CAZXCK010000205.1:0-5694 GCA_964639225.1 uncultured Anaerolineaceae bacterium
CGCAAAGACTGTTTGTCAGGGGAGGGCAATGAAAGAGGATTCCTTTCGCATAATGGCGGGACCGGGCTGGGACGCGATCTGCTGGCCTGGGGCGAGCAGCGGGCGCGTCAGGTCTTTGGGCGGCTGCCGCCCGATGTGCGCGTTGTGTTGCAGGCCGATGTCTACAGCACGGATGCCTACAGCCGGCACACCCTGCAGGCGGCTGGTTTTGCGATGACCAATCATGGCTGGCTGCGGATGGTCATCGAGTTCGACGAAGCGCCTCAGCGCCCATATTGGCCCACGGGTTACTCGCTGACAACCGCCGCCGAACTCAGCGACACACGGCCCATCTACCGGGCGCTGAAAGCGGCCTTTCTCGATCATCGGGGCCACGTCCGAGAGGATTTTGAGACGGCTTTCAGCCGCTGGCACGCGCACCTGACCAGCGATCCGTTGTACGAGCCGGAGCTGCTGTTTGGCCTGGTGTACGGTGGGGAGATCGTCGGCACGCTGCTGTGTCGCGGGCAAAGCTGGGGCTACCCGGAACGCGCCTATATCAGCTCGCTGGGCGTGGTCCGCGAGCACCGGCGCAAAGGACTGGCGAAAGCGCTGCTGCTGCACGGTTTTGACACGTTGTGGCGGCGTGGCGCGCGGGCCGTTGACCTGTATGTAGACAACGCCAGCCCCACCGGCGCGCACCGGTTGTATGAACAGGCAGGTATGCGCGTTGACATTCGTTTTCATGCACTGGAAAAAGAACTGCGTCCCGGTCGCAGCCTGACCGAGACTGACTGGACTCTAGACTAACGTAACAGGAGCGAATAATCATGCTGAAAGAACCCACCAATGAAGCCGTCGCATTCGGTCTCGACAGCACGCTGACCATGCGCGCCCCCACCCTCGATGACGCCGCCGCCCAGTTGGAACTGGTGCGCCAGGCCGACATCGAACTGCACGGCGCGTCGTTTGTGACGCTTGAGGAAATTATCAGCGACTGGACCCAGCCCGGCTACGACATGGCCAATTCGACGCGGGCTGTGTTCAACGAGCAGGATGAGATCGTGGGCTACGTCGAAATCTGGGATACGCACAGCGTCCCGGTGCGGCCCTATATGTGGGCCTACACCGTCCCTGACTATCGTGGACGCGGCATCGGCACGGCGCTGTTCCGCTGGGGCGAGCAGCGCGCCCGGCAGGCCATCGAGCGTGTGCCGGAAGACGCGCGGGTTACACTAATTACAGACATCAACCGTAAACTGCTGCCGGCCAGGGAACTGGTCGAGGCCAATGGCATGACCACCGAGCGCAGTTCGTGGAGCATGGGCATCACCATGACCGAAGCGCCGCCATCGCCGCAATGGCCAGAGGGCATCACGGTGACGACTCAGGCCGAGCTGAACGATCTGAAAGCCGTGTATCAGGCGCTGCGCGACTCGTTCCAGGACCACCGGGGGTTCGTCGATGAGCCGTTGGAAGCCGGTTTCAAACGCTGGTCGCACTGGATCGAGACCGATACCAAAATCAAGCTGTCGAACATCTTCCTGGCGATGGACGGCGAACAGATCGCCGGGCTGGTCATCTGCCGCAGCGAAGCCTATGACGACGCCGAGTCCACGTACATCAACATTCTGGGCGTCAACCGCGCCTATCGCCAGCGCGGGCTGGGGACTGCGCTGCTGCACCACACTTTTGAGCAGTCCTGGCGGCAGGGGATGCGCAAGGTTTCGTTGCATGTGGATGCCAGCAGTCTCACCGGAGCAACGCGCATGTACGAGCGTGCTGGTATGTACGTTAAGTCCGTCTCCGACGCCTACGAGAAAGTGCTGCGTCCGGGCCGGGAACTCAGCCGCCAGTAGACTGGCGCAGTCAGAAACTCACAGGCCGGGTGGATGGTTTCATCTGCCCGGCCTGTTTTTGTTGCCTCAACGCCGGACGAAGCGCAGCGCCAGCAGCACCAGCAGCGACCCGGCGAAGGCCGCTATCAGGTCCTCGGCGGTGATGGCCAGGCTGCCCAGGCCCAGGTCGATGTTGAGCAGGTCGAAGAGGACGCCGCCCACCACCGCGCCTACCAGCCCCAGCAGCAGATTGCCACTAAAGCCGAATCCGCGCCGCCGGTCCTTGACCAGCCGCCCGACCAGCGTTCCCACCAGCGCGCCGATAATCAGCCAGATAATCAACTGTCCCAGAGAAATTGTCATCACATTTTCCTTTGTTCAGGCTTACGCGGTAACCACTAACCTGTAATTATCGTAACACAGACGCACGAATTCTCGAATCGTTGCCCGGCTGCGTTTCGCTTTGGCGGGGGGCGTGTATAATTGGAGAGAAATCAACCGTTCACGTGTAAGGGGATCACGATGCGACGCAAATTGGGGATCGTGATGGTGGTGCTGCTGGCGGCTGTGCTCTTGGGGACAGTTGTGTGGGCTGCTCCCAGCCAGCAGGCGGACCTGTTTCAATTGTTTGTGCTCCAGGCGCGCACCGACCTGGAACTACTGGCCAATCAGGCGCTGGGCGAAGGTCTGAGGCCGGATACCTGGACCTTCAGCACTGACCTGACCTCGCCGACTGTGGTTGTTGATCTGTGGTTCGACAACGAGCAGCTTGCCGACGAAATTTTCGGCACCGGCAACCGCCCTGAGGGGTGGTTCGGAGCGACCAGCAGCGATCCCGAACTGCTGGCGCGCAATGTTCGCCACGACCTGGAACTGGCCGCCGATGCGGTGTACGGTGAGCGCGAACGCCCGGATACCTGGAACGGCGCGCCGCCTGTCTACCGCTGCAGTCGCACGGTGCAGAACATCGTGCATTTGCTGAATGAGATTTACGACACGCGCCCCACCACGCCGGAATCGGTGTTCGATTACTGCGCCGCTGTCCAGTTTGAGATCGAAAGTGAGCTGCTGCCGGTCATTTTCGGCACGGAGATCAATGCCGAGCTTCAGTTGATGGCCTGGTCGCTGCGCGGTGACCTGGAACGTCTGGCCGATGAACTGCTGGGGCTGGCGCAGCGTCCGCCGGGCTGGATTGGCAATCTGGGCGAAGACTCGCCGACGCTGCTGCCCGACGCCTCTACCGATCTCGAAGCCCTGGCCGATGTCGAGCTGGGTGTCAGCCAGCGCCCGGAAGAATGGGCGCGCTTTTTCCCCAATTCGCCGGCGGGGGCGTATCGCAGCCTGCGCTTCAACCTGGAGACGCTGGCCGACCTGACCCTGGGCGCGGGTGTGCGTCCCACCGGCTGGGAAGCCGATAATCCGATCTACGGCTGCGATCCGCTGGTTCAGGTACTGGTATTCATCAGCCAGGAACGTTACTCGTTCGCCGTCGATGAGACATTTGTCGGCAGCGACCGCTTTTGTGAACTGACGACCTTCGAGGCCAACAACTTTGCCGAGAGTCCGCCGGAAATTGTCGTCGAGGAAGAAGAAGAGGATACGCGCTTCCGTGCCGAATCGCGGATTGCCTTTACCTACCTGGATGTGGCGGCCACACAGTACATGGGGCCGATGCCATATGGTGTCGAGTTCCGCGCCTGGTACCGTAACTTCAGCGAGTCAAATATGATGTTTGTCAGTGGCGATAATTTCGCGCTGTACATCGACCGCCGCTGGACGACGCTGCCGGAAGAGCTTTTTGTCCAGCTTCCCACGCTGGAAGGCGTGCGTCCGCTGGCCTTCTGCGATGCACCCTGGTGCAACGGCCCTGGCCCGACGCCCACGCCCACCGGCAGCGGTCCGCTGGTGGCGCTGCTGGCCGGAGCCACGCCGGCAGCGACGCTCGACGCCGGTCAGATTCGGGAGCAGGAAGGCAAAACGCAGGTATCGTGGAACCATGTCCGCGTGACTTATCTGCTGGACCGCCCCGAAGCGGGTACGGTGCAGGTGGCGCTGGAAATCTGCCAGGAACCGGCGCAGATCGCCTGCGAGCCGGTCATCAGCGTGTTTGACAACGTACTGGGCGTGCCCAAGCCGGTGTTGTCGCAGTCCAACGGGCTGAACGTCTACGAGTTCCGCTACGGCTACAACAGCGACGTGGTTATCGAAGGGGCGACGCTCGTCTCGCCGGATGTGTGGATCAGCGACCCGTCTATTCGCTGATGGCCCAAAGCGTGTTCGAGTGAAAGACGAAACGAGCGGGGTGGCACAAACTGCCCCGCTCGTCTTTTTTGCGGATGCGTGGGATTATGTCTCGTCGTTGATCGCTTCGATTTTCAGGATTTCGTAACACGTCTCGCCATCCGGTACGGCAACTGTGATGATCGCGCCGGGCGGCTGCCCCAGCAGCGCCTGCCCCACTGGCGAGGCAACTGATACACCGCGCCGCCGGCTGTGTGCGATCTCGTGACTGCTGAGCAGATCGAAGGTCAGTTCCTCACCGGTTTCGACCTCGCGCACGGTGATGCGATGACCGGGCGCGGCGGTGTCCAGCGAGGAGTCGCCCTCGATCACCTGCGCCTTGGCCAGAACATCGCGCAGCCGGGTAATACGCTCGTCGAGGTAGTTCTTTTCCTGCATGGCTTCCAGGAAGAACGGGTCTTCGGTGAAGTCGCTGTCCTCGTGCAGTTCGGTGATGCGCTTGTTCAGCGCCACCATTTCTTCGTTAACCAGATGGTCGAGTTCGTCCTGCAATTTACGGAATCCGGAACGGGTGAGGGTATAATCGCTCGTGCTCATGGTGCCCAACACTTTCTCCAAAAAGCAGTTTTGAATGCCGCCAGCAAAAGTTTTTTCTTCAGACGATAGGTGGGGTTCGGATGGCACCGGAAATCACCGATTGTATCAACAGTATAACATTTTCCGGGCTGGCGTGGATAACCCAAGACCGGCCAGCAGACCGCGCCGGACGGGTGTGCAACTTCAGGCGCTATGAGCGCGTAAAGCATTACAGTACCAGAAGCCGTGTGGGGTAGGGAATAGCATCATGATCGATATACAGTCATCGCGCACCGGTCTGATAGCCAGGGGGTTTATCGGCGTTGGGCTGGTATTTCTACTGGGGCAGCTATTCGGTTTTAGCTGGTTGTCGGTATTGTGGCCGCTGCTGGTCATTCTGTCTGGCCTGCCGTTTCTGTACCTCAGCCGGCGCTCGTCGAATCCGGCTTATACCGGTTTTATCTATCCGGGGCTTATCATCACCGGGACCGGCCTGCTGCTGCTGTTCCAGTCGCTGACCGGGCACTGGGAGTCCTGGGCCTATGCCTGGTTGTTGTACCCGGCGCTGGTCGGTCTGGCTATGCAACACGAGGGGACTGTCCGTGATAACAAGGGCCAGCGCCGCACCGGCAAGTGGATGACGCGCGCCAGTATGGCCGGTTTTTTCGGTCTGGCGGTGGTGTTCGAGTTGTTCGTTTTCAGCAGTCTGTTCGGTGGACTGTTCGGCTGGTTATGGCCGCTGGCGCTCATCGGCGGTGGCCTGCTGCTGCTGTCGAAACGCGGCGAGCTGAACATCCCCAGCGCGGCCAGCCTGGGGGCGGTGCTGCGGCGTGAGAAGGCCGGCACCGCAGGGCCGGTCGGCTCGGCGGAGCCGGTCGCCGCGTCAGAACCGGTTGGCTCGACTGAGCCAGTCAGGCCGAAGCGCGCCGTTAGCGACGATGAGCCATCCGCAGAGATCGACCCGGAACTGCGCCGCCGTATCCAGGAAGCGCTGGGCACGGATGAGTCCGCCGAAGGGCCTGGACGTGATTGAAGCGATTATATGCACCCCGCTTGCCGT
>CAZXCK010000206.1:0-4916 GCA_964639225.1 uncultured Anaerolineaceae bacterium
GGCACCACGCCCCGGGGAGGGGGCCCCAGGATGCTCCCCGCATCACCCGCCGTCGAGGTCCGCGTTGGTCGGTTACGTTGGCAATACGGATTTCCTCTGGTTCACCTTCCTGCGTGAGCGCATGCTCGATGAGGTGAACTTCTGGCAGCCGCGCGGCGGCCGGGCGTTCCGCATCATCCAGCCCGGCGCGCCGTTCTTCTTCAAGCTCAAGTGGCCGCACAACGCCATCGTAGGCTTCGGCTTCTTCGCTCATCACTCGGTGTTGCCGGCCTGGCTCGCCTGGGAGGCCTTCGGCGAGGGCAATGGCGCGCGCAACTTCGAGATCATGCGCGAGAGCATCGAGCGCCTGCGTGGCGGCAAGGATGTCGACCGCCTGGGGGCCTACCCGATCGGTTGCATCGTGGTCACCGGCTGCACCTTCTTCGCGGATGAGGACTGGGTGAGCGTCCCGCACGACTACGCGAAGAACATCGTCCAGGGCAAGTCCTACGATCTGACCTCGGGCGAGGGCGCGCGCCTCTGGGCCGAGTGCAAGCAGCGCGTGTCGCCGAGTTATCTGGCCGACCGCGTGGGCGAGGGCTGGGCGGCAGCCGAGGCGGAACGGTTCGGCGGTCCCACGCTGGTCCGGCCGCGCCTGGGCCAGGGCGCCTTCCGGGTCGCCGTCCTCGACGCCTATGGCCGCGCCTGCGCGGTCTCCACGGAACATTCCTTGCCCGTCCTGGAGGCGGCCCACATCCGCAGCTATGCGCGAGGTGGCGACCACGCCGTCCGCAACGGTATCTGCCTGCGCTCGGACATCCATCGTCTCTTCGACGCCGGCTACGTCACCGTCGACGGCGACCACCGCTTCGTGGTGAGCGATCGCCTCAAGGACGACTTCGACAACGGCAAGGTCTACTACGCCTGGCACGGGCACGACGTCGGCCTGCCGCGCGATCGCGCGCTCCAGCCCGACCCGGCCGCGCTCGCCTGGCACCGGGAGAACCAGTTCGTCGGCTGACGGCTCGACCAGAAAGGCCACCCACGTGACACGGCTCACCGACCTCTCCCGCCACATCGCCCGCTTCGCCGAGGAACGCGACTGGCAGCAGTTCCACTCGCCCAAGAACCTCGCCATGGCGCTCACGGTGGAGGCGGCCGAGCTGCAGGAGCACTTCCAGTGGCTCACCGAGGAGCAGTCGCGGGATCTGCCCGCGGACCGGAAGGCGGCCGTGGAGGCGGAGATGGGAGATGTCTTCATCTACCTGCTGCGGCTCGCCGATCAGCTCGATGTCGACCTCGTGACCGCGGCCGAGCGCAAGATGGAGACCAACGCCCGCAACTACCCGGTGGACCTCGCCCGGGGCAACGCGACCAAGCACACGGACCTCGAGCGATGATCGTCTATTCCGCCACCAAGGCCGAGTTCCGCGACGACGTGAAGCAGAACCGCATCGAGACCGCGATCCTCGCGGAGTTCGAGAGGCGCCTGGGGCACTCCACCGGCCACGCCGAGGTGGAGTCCTGGAAGAACTCCATGGTCTACATGAGCAACGTCCTTGACGACGACGGCATCCCCGCCGACGCCGGCGTGGCCATCGAGTACCGGATCCCCCAGACCGCCAAGCGCGTGGACTTCATCCTCACCGGCCGCAACGCCGAGAACCACGGCGCGGCGGTGATCGTGGAGCTGAAGCAGTGGTCGGACGTGCAGGCCACGGACATGGACGGCATCGTCCGCACGTTCGTGGGCGGCGGCGTCCGCGAGGTCACCCACCCTTCGTACCAGGCCTGGACCTACGCCGCGCTCCTGCGGGACTTCAACGAGAACGTCCAGAAGGCCGCCATCGCCCTGCGTCCCTGCGCGTACCTGCACAACCTGAACTCGCCGGACGCCATCAAGGACCCGCGGTACACGGACCATGTCCTCAAGGCGCCGGCCTTCGTGCGCACCGAGGCGGCCAAGCTGACAGCGTTCATCAAGACGCACATCCGCCATGGCGACAACCGCCAGCTGCTCTTCCAGATCGAGAACAGCCGCATCCGCCCGTCCAAGAACCTGGCCGACGAACTCGCCTCCATGCTCCAGGGCAACCAGGAATTCGTCATGATCGACGACCAGAAGCTGGTCTTCGAGCGGGCGCTGGACCTGGTGCGGCAGGCCCGCGGGAAGGACAAGCACGTCCTGATCGTCGAGGGCGGACCGGGGACGGGCAAGTCCGTGGTGGCGGTGAACCTCCTGGTGCGGCTCACGGAGCAGCGGCTGCTGACGCAGTACGTGACCCGCAACGCGGCGCCGCGGGCGGTCTACGAGAGCGTCCTGACGGGGTCGTTCAAGAAGAGCCACATCACCAACCTGTTCTCCGGCTCGGGCGCCTACACCGCCACCGATCCCGGCACGTTCGATGCGCTGATCGTGGACGAGGCCCACCGGCTGAACGAGAAGTCCGGCCTGTACCAGAACCTGGGCGAGAACCAGATCAAGGAGATCATCGAGGCCGCCCGCTGCAGCGTCTTCTTCATCGACGAGGACCAGCGCGTGACCTGGAAGGACGTGGGCACCACCGCCGAGATCGAGCGGTGGGCGGGCAGGTGCGGGGCCACGGTCCACCGGATGGAGCTGCAGTCCCAGTTCCGGTGCAACGGCTCGGATGGGTACCTCGCCTGGCTCGACCACGTTCTGCAGATCCGGCCCACGGCCAACGAGGATCTCGAGGGGATCCACTACGACTTCCGGGTCTGCCAGACGCCCAACGAGCTGATGGCGCTGATCGAGGAGAAGAACGCCGCGCGGAACAAGGCCCGCGCGGTGGCGGGGTACTGCTGGGACTGGATCACCAAGAAGCCGGAGCGGAGCGAGGAGTACGACATCGTCCTCGAGGAGCACGGTTTCCGGCGGCGATGGAATCTCAGCGTCGACGGTAGCCTGTGGATCCGCAAGCCGGACTCGGTGAAGGAGATCGGCTGCATCCATACCTGCCAGGGGCTCGAGGTGGACTACGTCGGCGTGATCGTGGGGCCGGACCTGGTGGTGCGGGATGGTCGGGTGGTCACCCGGGCCGAGGAGCGGTCAGGGATGGACTCGTCCATCAAGGGCTACAAGACCGCGAGGAAGGCCAACGCCGCGGAGGCCGACGCGCGGGCGGATCGGATCATCAAGAACACCTACCGGACGCTGATGTCGCGGGGGCAGAAGGGGTGCTACGTCTACTGCACCGACCCGGAGACGGCGGCGTACTTCGCGAAGATGGCGGCGGTGATCCCGGAGATGGTCGAGGAGACTGCGCGGGTCGGGGTCGTTCAGGGGGAGGTGTCTGCGGAGCGCTATCTGGGACTGCCGTTGCGACTGGTTCCCGTAGAGGAGGCGGAGCCATACGTGAACTGCGTGCCGGTGTATGACCTGCAGGCCGCGGCCGGGGACTTCCGGGCGCAGGATCCGGAGTCGGTGGACTGGGTGGAGTTGCCGCCGACGTTCCGCCTGCAGGAGGGGCAGTTCGTGGCCCAGGTGGTGGGGGAGTCGATGAACCGGCGGATCCCCAACGGGGCCTGGTGCCTTTTCGCGGCGGATCCGGGTGGGTCGCGGGAGAACAAGATCGTGCTGGTGGAGCACCGGCGAATCGAGGATCCGGATACGGGGGGGAGGTATACGGTGAAGCGGTATCATAGCGAGAAGGTCGAGACGGAGGAGGGGTGGCGGCATGGGAGGATCGTGTTGTCGCCGGAGTCGAGTGTGGAGGGGTATCGGGAGATTGTGGTTGGGGATGGGGATGTTGAGGGGTTGAGGGTAATGGGGGTTTTTGTCGCTGTAATTGGTTAGATGTTCGAGACTGCAGCCAGTGGTGTCGGCAGTCTACTGCGTGTTAGAATCATCAGGGAGTTTCCTGTGGATGACTGGGTCAAAGTCGGACAAATCGCTGAGAGTTTTGCCACGGTTTTGGCGTTGATCGTCGGCGGGTTCTGGACCTACAGCAAGTTCTTTCGTAGCAGAACTAATTGTCCGATAATCGATCCAAGTGTTTCCCCGTCTAAGGCCCACATTGATGGGGGATGGATGATTCACGTCGAGGTTCGCATTCGAAACTTAGGGCAAGGCTTGGCGAAGATGGGCGACGCTGAACTTAGACTTCGACAAGTTGTGCCGATGCCCGACGAAATTGAAAGCGCCGTCCGTGATGGATATGACCCGGTAGCAGATGGAGAGTCACAGATTCTCTGGCCGAGCCTGGCACAGCGAAACTGGAACGCGGACGCTATCTCTTTCGAGATCGAGCCCGGGGAGTCCGGCTCATTGCATGCCGATTTCTTCGTGCAAGATGAAGTGCAAATGGTCGAGTTCTATTTCTTCTTGAAGAACCCAAAGAAGTCGAAGAAGCGTGTCGGATGGGCTCACACCTGCCGAATGAACCTGAATACGGTTGAGGAGGGAAGCTGTGGCGACGGATAAGCGCCAGCCGCTGAACGAACAAGAACGTCAGCAAATCTCGCAGACTCCACAACAGCCGAAACAGCCGAAACAGCCGAAGATTACGAAGGCAGACGAGAAGAATTCGTCGACGTGAGATTCTAACAAGCCGTTCAAGCTGACGGATCGGCTCTGTCACGGCCCGTGCAAGAGCACGGCCCGCGCCAGAACCGCCCGCAGCTTAACGCCAGGGTGTTATCCGGAGGCGGAAGACGCAGGGGGGCGAAGTGAAGCAGAAAGATCTGAAGCTGCTTTGGGCTCGGTCGGGGAATAGATGTGCGATATGCCGAGCAGAGTTGACGCAAGACGCGGAGTCCCATACCGCTTCCTATACGCTCGGGCAGCAAGCGCATATCGTGGGCGATAAGCCGGGATCCGCAAGATACGAAAGTCTCCTGACACAGGAAGAGCGTGACAGCTACCACAACCTCATTCTAGTGTGTCCGACAGATCACGTATTAATCGATAGCAATGA
>CAZXCK010000206.1:4926-5625 GCA_964639225.1 uncultured Anaerolineaceae bacterium
TCGGAGCATGAGCTTTGGGTGACTGAAACACTGAGTGAAACTATCGATCACGTCAGGTTGGCTCAGGAAGCAGTTCTCGCGAACATCGTAGATCGAGCGGTTGAGCTTTGTTGGTTAGACCGGTGGCATACTTGGACGAGTTATGCGCTATCACCTGATCCCCAATGGCCCTCGGAATTGCCTGAATCGATCTACCGATTTGCACAGTTTGTTGCCGCGGCGATCTGGCCGGAGGGTTATGAAGATTTTCAAGCGTCGACAATGAATTTGGCGCGGAGTCTCAACGAGGCAGCTCATGTCTTCATGGAGCATAGTGAAGAAGTAAACGGGACCTATCGGCCCGACAAATTCTACAAAAGAATAGATCCAAATCCGAACTATCACCGAGATCTCGATCGATATAATGCATGGCGAGAAAAGTGCTATAGCAGTTTCTACGATGCGACCAAAGCAGCGAACTGGTTTGCAGATGTAGTGAGAAAACACGTCAACCCAATGTTCTTCGCTCTTGAGGGAAGGTTCATTGTCGAAGATGGTCCATACGAGGACTTCACATATAGAACTCGGATTCTAGAGTACACAACAGAAGAAAAAGCGGCGCTGTTGGCTGGGAGACGGCCCGTATAACACCTATGAGGCCCCCCCCGTCAAGCGCACAAACCGATCCTAGCCCGGTCTTCGAAAACCGAATCTTCTGCG
>CAZXCK010000207.1:0-5607 GCA_964639225.1 uncultured Anaerolineaceae bacterium
GCGCCCCGGCGGGCTGCGCCCCAAAAGTCATAAGACGACTTTGCAAAAGCCCTGCTGGCCGCGCAGTGAGTGCTTGCGCGATCCGCGTTTTGTGGGTAATATGCAGACTGTTATAAAAGTCTCAGCAAAGCGGAGGATTAAACGCGCCAGCCAACGGGGAATCCATAGCGCATGGGCCTGTCGGGTCGAATGACCGGGCAGGTTGACGAGGAGGCGGTTGCCTGCGCAGCTTTATCGCGCGGGCGAAAATCGAGTGATCAGCGGATGCCGCCAGGGTGCTTTCCACCATCCTGAATAACCATTCCCCCCAATCATAAGCAGACCTCGAAAACTCCGGGTAACCGGCGGCACAATGAGGAATGCGCGTGGAAACTGGCCAGCCACCGCCAATGGCGCGGATGGGCTGCGCTGCGGGGCCGCTGTGCCTGGCGCTGCACGGCGGATACTCCCTGATTGATTCATCAACCGAAAACAATCGCATACAGGGAGAACGTCAGCATGTGTGGAATCGTGGGCTATGTGGGCGCGCGCAGCGCCACGCCGATTGTTATCAATGGTTTGCAGCGACTGGAATATCGCGGCTACGACTCGGCGGGTATTGCGGTCATGAATGGCGGCGGGTTTGACATTCGCCGCGACGTCGGCAAATTAGTCAATCTTCAAACCCGCCTGGAACAGCATCCTACTGAGGGTCACATTGCCATTGGGCATACGCGCTGGGCGACGCACGGCGTACCGGCAGAACACAATGCGCACCCACATATCAGCATGAACGGCGATTTTGTCGTCGTACACAACGGCATCGTCGAGAATTACCTGGAGCTGCGCGACGAGCTGGCGGCGGAAGGCGTGCATTTCCACTCGGAGACGGACACGGAGGTAATCGTCCAGCTTATTGAGCGTTATGCGCACAGCAATGGCCCGCTGCACCCGGCAGAGGTGGTGCGGCGGGCGGTGTCCCGGTTGCGTGGGGCGCACGCCATCGTCGTGATGGCGCGCTCGCATCCGGGATTGTTGATCGTAGTGCGTATCGGCAACGCGGGTGGTGTGGCACTGGGACTGGGCGAGGGTGAGATGTTCGTCGCCTCGGATATGCCCGCTATTCTGGAACATACGCGGCGTATGGTGTTCCTTGAAAGCCGTGAGATGGCGCTGGTGCAGGCCGATGGCTTCAGCGTGCAGACCCTGGACGGCGCACCTGTTTCTCCAGAAGTGCATACAGTGGCCTGGGACCCGGTCAGCGCGGCGAAGGGCGAGTATAAACACTTCATGCAGAAGGAAATCCACGAGCAGGCGCGCAGCATCACCGACACGCTGGGAAGTCGCGTTGATTTTGAACATTCCGAGGTCATGCTGCCGGAACTCAATCTCTCGGCGGAGCAGGCGCGTCGTCTGCGGCGGCTGGTGACGGTGGCCTGTGGCACGAGCTATTACAGTGGACTGGTGGGTAAGTTTTTCATCGAGCAGATCGCCCGGCTGCACGTCGAGGTCGATTATGGCAGCGAATACCGTTACCGCGATCCGATCCTCGATGAGCAGACCGCCGTGCTGGCCATCACGCAGAGCGGCGAGACGGTCGATACGCTGGCGGCGCTGGAGGAGGCGCGGGACAAGCAGGCGCTGTTGTGGAGCATCGTCAACGCTATTGGCAGCCAGGCCATGCGTCTGGCCGATGGCTGTATCCCGATGAACGCCGGGCCAGAGATCGGCGTGGCTTCGACCAAAGCCTTTACCACCAGCATCGTCGATCAGTATCTGCTGGCGGTTTACCTGGGACAGCTACGCGGCACGCTGGACGAGGCTCTGCGTGTGCGGCTGGTGCAGGATGTCTCGCGGTTGCCATCGCTGGTGGGGCAGGTGCTGGAACATGACGCCGCCATCGAACGGTTGGCGGGGCAACTCTATCATTACACTGATTTTCTGTATCTGGGGCGGGGCATCAATTATCCCATCGCGCTGGAAGGCGCGCTCAAACTCAAAGAGATCAGCTACATCCACGCCGAAGGCTATCCCGCCGGGGAGATGAAGCACGGTCCCATCGCCCTCATCGACGAACAAATGCCGGTGCTGGCCATCGCGCTCAAAGATGCGCTTTACGACAAAATGATCAGCCAGATCGAGCAGGCCAAGGCGCGCGGTGGTCCGGTGATCGCCATCGCTACCGAGGGCGATACATTTATCGCCAGCAAGGCCGATCACGTCATCAGTATTCCGCCGTGTCCGCCGCTACTGAGTCCGGTGCTGGCGGTGATTCCGCTGCAACTGCTGGCTTATCATATCGCCGTGTGGCGTGGCGCTGACGTGGACCAGCCGCGCAATCTGGCGAAGTCGGTCACGGTGGAATAAACGCGACAGGCCCGGACTCGCGGTTTTCGCATACCGAGTCCGGGCCTGAAAATGACCAACAAAAAAGGCTTCCACAGGGAAGCCTCTCGCGTTGGTGGTGATGACTGGACTTGAACCAGTGACCCCCAAATTATGAGTTTGGTGCTCTAACCGGCTGAGCTACATCACCGTAAATAGAAAAGTAGCGGGGGGTGGATTCGAACCACCGACCTTCAGGTTATGAGCCTGACGAGCTGCCACTGCTCTACCCCGCAATATGAGGCACATGATATCATGTGACCCCAGCCGAGTCAACGGTGGTTTTGGGAAAATCTGATGTCTGCCCGGCGACAAGTCCAGCCGGACCGCCTATGCGTCGCCGGCCTCGATGACAGCGTGCGTCACTCGATACACATCGTCCAGGGATGCGCCGCGCGCCTTTTCAATGCGGGCGAATCGCTTCTGAAACTGCATGGTGGCATAGGCAGTGAAGTCGTCGAGCTGCATGCCGAACGGGACCGGATCGTACTGCTCGAACGCCTCGGTGACGGTGCCCAGGGCGGGCATCAACAGTGTGTTCATGGTGGATTCGGCCAGTTCCCACAGGTGCGGATGCTCGGCGATGAGGCGCGAAATCAGGAAGATGCCATAGGCGATATGCCGCGACTCGTCCTGTTTGAGCATGTCGATGCCGTAAGTCGTGCCGGGCATCAGATTGTTGTTGCGCAGGGTGGTGTAGTAAATGTGGTAGCCGGTCTCGGCCAGCACACCCTCGACGATCATGTTGTAGGTTACTGAGGCGACGAGCTGCGCTTCGGGCGAGGGATCGGTCATCAGCCGGTCGAGCGCCTGCGGCAGCGCTTCGTAGAATACGGTGCGATAATTCGGCAGATGATAATGGTCCAGTTGGCCGGGCGGGCCGGTCACCTCGCTGAAGAAACGGTTGAAAAAGTCGGTGTGCTTGGCCTCTTCCCACAGGAATGTTGTCAGAAACATCTCTTCTTCGATGCGGCCCTCTTTGGCAATCGCCAGAATGAGCGGCAGCAGGTCCAGCGTCACGGCTTCCTCGCCAGCCTGGAACTGTGATGTCAGCCGCAGAATGACATCGCGTTCCGGCTCGCTCAGGCGCTGCCAGTCGGCCCGATCCTGGCTGAAGTCGATATCGCTGGGATTCCAGATGCCGAAGCGTTTGGCCTTCTCGAACAGTCGCATGGGTGGGGTGTCGCGTTGCAGGCCGCGCGATGTGGTGGCGAATTGGTCGTGTGGCGTCATGGAATGTGAACTCCGTGTGCAACTGGATGGACGTTAACCCTATTGTACTGCGCGGATGGTTGACGACACAAAACAGTGGTGGTTTGAGAACAGATGTGCTACTATTGGAAGGTGACTGCGCTATCACAACCGGGAGAATACTGTTATGACCGCTGTCCGCACTCTCGACCGTGTGACCGTCCGCCGTCTGGCGATTGCGCGCCAGCACCTGGATGGCGTCGCGCGCCCATCGATGTTGGATGTTGTCCGGGATCTGGGCTGCCTGCAACTGGACCCGATCAGCACGGTGGCACGCAGCCATCTGCTGGTGTTATGGAGCCGATTAGGCGTCTACGATCTCGACGCGCTGGACGAAGTCATGTGGCAGGACCGCCACCTGTTCGAATACTGGGCGCACGTCGCCTCGATTGTACTCACCGAGCATTTCCCGATTCATCACTGGCGCATGCGCCGCTATCCTGACAATGAGGCGGGTGGGTCCAGCTATGAACGCCAGTGGGCTAACCAGGAATCGGTGCGGGCTGGGGCGCAGCGACTGCTGGATATTATCCGTGCCGAGGGACCGATCGCCTCGCGCAACCTGGAAAAGGACGGGCCTTCCGGTGGCTGGGTGACTGGGTGGACTGGCGACAATCAGGTGAACCGTTTGCTGTATTATCTGTGGCACAAGGGCGAGCTGCTGGTCGCCGGGCGGCAGAGCAACCAGCGTCTGTGGGACATCGCCGAGCGCGTGCTGCCGGAATGGACACCGCGCGAGCACCTGGACGCGCACGCGGTCACACGACAATCGGTGATTGTCGCTGTGCGGGCGCTGGGTGTGGCGACCGCCGGCCACATCAAAGACCATTTCACGCGGCGGCGCTATCCGCACCTGAACGACGTTCTCGATCAGCTTGCTGCGCAAGGCGTATTGCAGCGGGTCGATGTCGTCACCGATGACGGCGCGCCGCTGTGGCGGCAGCCGGCCTATATCCATGTGGATGATCTGCCGTTGGTGGAACGCATCGAAGGCGGCGAGTTCGCGTCGCATACCACGCTGCTGTCGCCATTCGATAACCTCATCTGCGACCGCAAGCGCACGCAGCAGTTGTTCGACTTCGACTTCGCCATCGAAATCTATGTGCCCAAGAATAAGCGGCAGTACGGTTATTATGTGCTGCCGCTGCTGCATGGCGACCGCCTCATCGGGCGCATGGATATGCGGATGGACCGCAAAAAAGCGGTGCTGAACGCCAACGTTGTCTACGGTGAGCCGGACGCGCCAGCAGACCCGGTTGCTGTGCAGGCCATCAGCGGTGCCGTCGAGTCGCTGGCGACGTTCCTGGGTGCGACTCAAATCGACTACGGCGACATCCATTACGCGCCCTGGCAGTCGCTGAAGCAGTAAAAATGCGGCGGAATCGCCCTTAACCGGTTCGTGGAGTCGATGTATAATGATCGGTCCGAACTGACGTTCTAGTTCCGTCCTGTCCAGCATAGCCCAGAGGACAAACGTATGCCCCCTTTTGAGCTTGTCTCCGAGTTCAGGCCCACCGGCGATCAGCCTCGCGCCATCGAAGAACTGATCGAAGGCATCAACCAACAGCACCGCCACCAGACTCTGCTGGGTGCGACCGGCACCGGCAAGACGTTTACCGTGGCGCATGTCGTCCAGCAGATTCAGCGCCCGACGCTGGTGCTGGCTCACAACAAGACGCTGGCCGCCCAGCTCTATGCCGAGTTCAAAGAATTCTTCCCGCGCAACGCCGTCGAATACTTTGTCAGCTATTACGATTACTACCAGCCGGAAGCCTACGTGCCCCGCTACGATCTGCTGATCGAGAAGCAGACCGACATTAACGAGCACATCGACCGGCTGCGGCTGGCGGCGACGGCGGCGCTGATGTCGCGGCGGGATGTGCTGATCGTGGCGTCGGTGTCGTGCATTTACGGCATCGGCGACCCGCAGGCGTGGAGCAAGGCGCTGGTCGAGTTGAAAGTCGGCGAAGTGGCGATGCGCCGCGATATCAT
>CAZXCK010000208.1:0-5607 GCA_964639225.1 uncultured Anaerolineaceae bacterium
GCTGAATGAGGAAAACAGCGGTAAATGTGACGATAAAGACCGTAATCGACAACAGTGGCAGCATCACCATACCCAGAATGGTGATGGACGCAAACCCTTCTCCTACGCTCCATATCCAGTCAAGCGCGATAACAATCAGCGCGCTGAGCATATGAACCGGAGCCTTGGAAGTGTCCGTTATTGTTTGATTCTGCATCAGTTGCTCGCTTTCTGCATCACCATACACCCACCAACGCCATAATCCCCCAGCAGATGAGGCCAATAAACGCAAAGGCCAGTAGAGAACCGATACCGGCGGTCACGAAGTAAAATATCGAGGCAATCGTCAGGATGAACGCTTCTGCGATCGCCCGGAGAATAGCGAGGGGAATAGCGAACAGACACATAGCATGCACCTATGTTCAGGATCGTTACCAGCAGCTTCTACAACGCATGCATGATGGTCTGGCAGGCATTTCACAGTATGCTGTTATTTTAGCTGGAAGGGGTCGTATTATTGCGTAAAGAATTCCAAAGAATCTGTTACATCCAGCACGCTCTCAGCGGCAGCTTGCCGGGAAGGATGCCAGCGGGTCTGGCGGCGTGGTGACGATGCGAATCGGCTGGCCGTCTGCCGGGGCGAAGGCGTTGAGGAAATCGGTCAGGGTGGCCGCTGCCTGCTCGTTGACCATTTCCAGAATGTTGTCTTCCAGCGCAGCGTCGCGGAACTGCCGCACGGCGAACCGGCGCGCCTCCAGGTCGAGTTCTGGCGCGCCGCTGGTGAACACACCCGTCTCGCGTGAGATGACATACGAACCACTCTCATTCAGGAAGCAGTCCTGCAATTCGGGCGCGGGCAGACGCAGGGTGAGCGCATCGCTGTCGCTGCGGATGTCGGCCTCGGTCATCCGGCTGAGGTCGATACCAGCGTTGACGTGCCCGACGATGACCATCGTCAGCCGGTCGCGGTACAGCGCGGACAGCACATACGGCAGTTCACGCTCGCTGGTGACGACGTTGGAGAAGTTGTAGCGGGTGACGGTCAACTGGGACAGGCTCTGCACGCGGTCCAGGACCAGTGACGGCGCATAGAAGTTGTACACGGGCGGCGGCGGATTGAAGATGCCGCGCACGCCATCCAGCACACCGCCGAGCGTGTTCAGCCCCATAATCAGCACCACTGCCAGCGCCACCACCGGCACGGTCAGGCAGCCTAATGTCCCCAGCACAAACCAGGTACAGCCGGAACGACCGTCGGCCATGGCCGCGTCGATATCGTCGATGTCGTCGTCCCAGTCATCGGCGGGGGAAATGGCCGGGGGTGTGCCGCTTGGCAGCAGCGGCTCGCGTTGGTCACTTTTTCGGGTCATCGCTCGTGTTTACCAGGCATCGGTCAGAAGATCGGCCTCGCTGGCGGCGGGCTGGTCCGCGCTGGTCTCTTTGATGGCGACAATCTGCGAGCTGGGGCCGGACTCATCATGATACACCACGCGCCAGCCGGCGAACATGGCTTCTAGCTCTCCGGGGTTAAGCAGATAGTCCGGGTTAAATGCTGGCACCTGCTCCAGGTGGCGCAGGTTGAACGTCTGGTAGATGACGCGCCCGCCTATGGTAACCGAGGCACGCAGGCGCGGCAGAAACTCGCGCTTGAGGAAGCGAAACACACACACCAGGTCATAATACTCGGTGTTGAGTTCGACGGCGTCCAGGTCCATCTGCAGCAGGTTGACGCTGCGCAGGCCGCGCGCGGTCATCTCGTCACGGGCGCGCTTGAGCGCCAGCCGGCTGATGTCCACAATATCGACGGTGTAGCCCTGCTCCGCCAGCCACAGGCCGTTCTGCCCCACACCGCCAGCCAGGTCCAGCGCGCGCGCCACGCGCGGCGCGCTCACCGGCGGCGTGTAGTTGAGCAGCAGCGGGTCCGGCGCGGGATAGGCGCGCTGCTCTCGCTGGCGGTAGATGTCGTCCCAGCGGACTCGGTCGTGATCGGTCATGATGGCTCTCTGCGCCCGGCATATACCGGCATGTAATCCAGCGCGTTGGGCACGGCGGCCAGCGCCTCGGCATCGCCGGGGTAGAGCGTGGCGTCTGGCAGCCGCTGGCGGCGTCGCTCAAGCTGGTAGGCGTCGCGCAGGGTGATGAAATCCGGCGTGCGCCAGTTCTGTGGCATGTCGAGGCAGGCCATCAGCGCGCGGATGCAGCGCCCGCCGTCGCTGTTCCAGGCCGGGCCGCTGCCCGCCAGCAGCGCGCGCGCCGAGTCGACGTCGGTATCGACGCGCCCGGTGACGCGCCCCATCAGCTTGTTGAACAGGCCGGTCACCTGACGCGGGTTGAGGTTGTGCGCCAGCGTCTGCATCTCCGGGGGCAGCGCATCCAGCGGAATACCGGCGGTCTGCGCGGACTCCGGCTCGTCGGGTACATCGACGCACTCGCCGGCCAGGATATGGCGTAGTTGGTCTGGATTGCAGTCATCGCGGCGGTAGACGGCCAGCGCGTCGAGTGGGTCGAGCGTCTGGCCATCGGCATAGACGGCCACGCGCAGCGCCTCAGCGTCGAGCGCCACCCACAGCACCGTCCCCAGCCGCGACAGCGCCGACAGCAGCCAGTCCGGCAGCACCACCGGCTCGCTGAGGATGCGCGTCCAGCCGTCGCTGGTCGGCGCGACAAACAGCTTGACGGCGTCGGTGTAGGCAGCGCCGGGCAGCGCACCGAACGGGTCATAGGCCGTATATCCCTGGCGTTCGAGCGCGTCGCTCAGGGCGCTGGCGGCCTGCTGTTGGGCGGCCAGTGGCAAATGTTTGGAAGCTAAATACAGGCTTGACCAGTTGTGATTCATAGCGGTTTCTGTTCTGCGTGTACCTGAGTAGTTACGATTATCTTTAGCATAAACCAATCAGCCGAATTAAGCCATTATCTGAGCGTCGAATCATTCCGGGGGATTAGAATGCCTCACAGCCAGGCCGAGTTACACTATGCAGGCGGCGCTCTGTGGATTACGATGGGCCGTATGTCGTTCGCTGGATAGCTTGCGCTATCTGCGGCTGGCGGGCAGCGCAGCCAATGATTGACGAAAGGTGGCATATCCTCATGGTGAGGCAGCATAAGGTACTGGTATACGGCGCGGGTGTGCTGGGCAGCCTGCTGGCGGCCCGGCTGCACACCGGCGGCCACGATGTCGCCATTCTGGCGCGGGGGCAGCGCCTGGCCGACATCCGGGAGCACGGTATCGTGCTCGAAGACTACCACAGCGGCCAGCGTGAAACGGTCCCGGTGCGGGCGGTCGAGGCGCTGGAAGCCAGCGATGTCTACGATCTGGTGCTGGTTGTGATGCAGGCCCAGCAGACAGCGGACGTGCTGCCTGTGCTGGCGGCCAGCAAGCGCACGCCGAACGTCCTCTTCCTGCAGAACAACCCGCACGGCCCCGCCGACATCGAGCACGCGCTGGGGCCGGGCCGGGCGCTGCTGGGCTTCCCGGCGGCGGGCGGCCAGCGCGACGGCCATGTGATCCGCTATACGCTGGCCGGTAAGGCGCGTCCGCGTGTGGTGTTCGGCGAGGCGGACGGCCTCATCACCGGGCGCGCCGAGCGCATCGCCGAGGTGCTGCGCTCGTCCGGCATCGACGCCGAAGTGCGCGGCGACATGGACGCCTGGCTGCGCTATCATGCGGCGCTGGTGGGTCCGCTGGCGCTGGCCATCTACGCCGCCAACGGCGACAACTACCGGCTGGCGCGCACCCGCGACGCGGCGCTGATCGGCGTACGCGCCGTGCGCGAGGGCTTCCGGGCGCTGGAGCATCTGGGCTTCGCCCCGGCTCCAGCGGCGCTGCGTATGGTCCATCTGCTGCCGGAGCCGCTGCTGGCGTGGTTCGTCCAGCGCGCAGTTGACAGCGAGCTGGGCGAAATCGGCATGGCGGCCCACGCGATGAGCGCCCGCGACGAGATGACGCATCTGGTCCAGGCGGTGCGCACCTGGGGCCACCAGAGCGGCACGCCCATGCCCAACCTGGACCGGCTGCTGAAGTATCTGCCAGCCGAGGCCGAACCCATGCCGGACGGCAGCGATACGGTCCCGGTGGACTGGCGCGGAGCCTATATGTGGGGCGCGGGTCTGCTGGTGGCCGCGCTGATCGTGCGCCGGTTGTTCCGATAGGTCAACGAAAGACAACGACACGATGACGGTTGAGAACGAAGCGGATCTGCAGGGGCTGCTGGCCATCGGGCGCATTGTGGGCCTGACGCTCCAGCATATGATCGAGCAGGTGAAGCCGGGTATGACCACCGCCGAACTGGACGCCATCGGCGCGGCCTTCCTGGAAGCGCACCAGGCACGGAGCGCGCCCATCCTGGCGTACAAGTTCCCCGGCGCGACCTGCATCAGCATCAACGACGAGGCCGCGCATGGCATCCCCGGCGAGCGCGTGATCCAGCCGGGCGACCTGGTCAACGTGGACGTATCGGCGGAGAAGGACGGCTACTGGGCCGACACCGGCATGAGCGTGGCCGTACCGCCGGTCAGCGACGAGAAGCAGCGGCTGCTGGACGCCGCCCGGCAGGCGCTGGACATCGCCATTGAGCACGCGCGGGCGGGCCGCCCCATCTACGAGATCGGGCAGGCGGTCGAGGCGCACGCCCGCAAGCACGGCTTCCAGGTGATCCGCGAGCTGGGCGGGCACGGCGTGGGGCGTCACATCCACGAGAAGCCGTCGATTCCACACTACTTCAACCGCCATGCGCGCCAGACGCTGGTCGAGGGGCAGGTCATCACGCTGGAGCCGTTCCTGACGACGGGCGCGCGCCACATCCGCACCATGCCGGACAAGTGGACGCTCAAGACGCGCGACGGCAGCCTGTCGGCGCAGTTCGAGCACACGGTCATCATCACCGGTGAGCGCCCGCTGCTGGTGACGCAGGTGTGAGGGCCGGAGCCAACCTATCACACGCCAAACGAGCCGATCGGTGTGATCGGCTCGTCGTTTGCTTCGGTGTGTAGGGATGATGGACTAGACTTTGAGGCTATCGGCCCATTCGTCAATCTGACGGTTGGCTTCCTCGCGGGCGATGCCATACCGCTCCTGAAGGATACCCGCCAGCTTCTCGCGGTTACCCTCGGCCTGTTCGATCTCGTCGTCGGTGAGTTCGCCCCAACGCTCGCGGATGCTGCCCTTGACCTGCTTCCAGTTGCCGGCGATACGATCCCAGATCGGTGAGTCGGTCATCATCATACTCCTTTGCTTGTTGGTCAACGCGATTGGCGTTGCTTACTCTCAATTGAACAACAGGCGTATTAGCGGGTTATGGGGGCAACATGAGTACCCTGCTAAAAGCTATCCGATGTGCCGTTGAGTGCAGCAGTATAGTGCTGCAACAGTGACATTTTTTAGTGCTGCAACTGCCGGCGTCGGTGGATGGCGATGGTGGCAGCAACAGATAACACGAGTGTAGCACAAAAGTTCGGATTGCGGGGTTAGCGGTCGGTGAGGGTGTGGGCGGTCGCGGACAACGCAGGCGTTGTCCCTACGGGGTGTGAGGGGCGATTGTTTTGACGTGGTGGGTATGGAGGGTGGGTGTGTCGGGCGGGTGGAGTCGGGCGGGCTGATGCAGATCAAGTATTTAGAGCGGAGTAAAGGGG
>CAZXCK010000209.1:0-5527 GCA_964639225.1 uncultured Anaerolineaceae bacterium
CACGGCGCTTTCGGCTCACCGGCAGGGCGCACCTGTTCCGTCCCTCCTGTAGCACGCCGCCTTGTCAACTCAATTGTTTACCCGCTGAACAGGTACCTTATGCTAATCGGCCCTTAAGTGTGGTAATATTGACCTGTATCTGATTGATCAGTATCATCAGGTTAAGCGGCACGCTTGTGTGCCCGCCATTGATTACGGGTTTTGTTGGAGTCGCTTTTGTGAATAACAGACCACCAGAACCGCCCCGTAAGCCAAACCGGAACGAAGACCCGCACGACGATCACCAGAACCAGGCGCCCAACAAGAATTCACAGCGCACCTGGATTATTATCGGCGTGGCGACAGTCTTTATTCTGCTGCTGGTGCTGGGCGGGGGCATGAATGCCACATCCGGGGATAATTACCCCATTAACCAGCTTGCAGCAGAGATCCGGCGCGGTAACGTGGCGTCGATTTTGCAGGATGGCTCGGAGACCGTTCACATCCAGTTTGTGACCGGTGGTTCGCGCTCGATGAGCATCGCCGGAAATTCCGACATCGTCACGCTGCTGGCGCAGTTCGGCCTCACGCCGGAACAGATCGACTCGGCCAACATCTCATTCAAAGCCAGCGACCGCACCGGCGCCATGCTGTTTAACATTCTGATTGCCATCGGCCCGATGCTGCTCATCGTGTGGCTGCTGTGGCGTATGATGCGTTCGGTGCGCGGCCAGCAGGACCAGGCGATGAGCTTCGGTCGCAGCCGTGCCCGTGTCGCCCGCGACATGGAACGGCCACAGGTGACGTTCAGCGATGTGGCCGGGGCCGAAGAAGCCAAAGAAGACCTCAAGGAAGTGGTCGAGTTCCTCAAAGAGCCGGAGAAGTTCATCCGGCTGGGCGCCCGCGTGCCGAAGGGCGTGCTGATGGTCGGCCCGCCAGGGACCGGCAAAACGCTGATGGCGCGTGCGGTGGCCGGTGAGGCTGGCGTGCCCTTCTTCAGCATTTCCGGCTCGGAGTTCGTCGAGATGTTTGTCGGCGTGGGCGCGTCCCGCGTGCGCGACCTTTTCGACCGGGCCAAAGCCGAAGCGCCGGCCATCATCTTTATCGACGAAATCGACGCCGTCGGGCGGCATCGCGGCGCTGGATTGGGCGGCGGCCACGACGAGCGCGAGCAGACCCTCAACCAGATTCTGGTGGAGATGGACGGCTTCGAGACCGGCACCAACGTCATCATTATCGCTGCCACCAACCGACCGGATATCCTGGACCCGGCCCTGCTGCGTCCGGGCCGCTTCGACCGCAAGGTCATCATGGATAACCCCGATGTCAAAGGCCGCACCGAGATTCTGAAGGTCCATGCCAAAGGCAAACCGCTGGCACCCAACGCCGACCTGGAATCAATGGCGCGAGTAACGGCTGGTTTCTCCGGCGCGGATCTGGAAAACCTCATCAACGAGGCAGCTATCCTGGCGGCGCGGCGCAACCTCAAGACCATCGGCATGAACGAGCTTCAGGAAAGCATGGAGCGCGTCGTCATGGGGCCAGAGCGCAAAACGCGCGTCATCTCCGAGCGCGAGAAGCGTATCGTCGCCTATCACGAGGCCGGTCACGCGATCCTGTTCCATCTGCTGGAACACGCCGACCCGGTCCACAAGATCACCATCATCCCGCGCGGCGGCGCTGGTGGTTACGTGATGCCGCTGCCCGGCGAGGACGTAACGCAGATCACGCTGGCACAGTTCCAGGATCGCATCGCGGCGGCGATGGGTGGCCGGGCCGCCGAGGAAATCGTCTTTAACCATCTCTCGACCGGGGCCAGCAACGACCTGCAGCAGTCCACCCGCTGGGCGCGGGCCATGGTCACGCAGTTCGGCATGAGCGAAAAGCTCGGTCCGCGCTCGTATGGCAGCGGCGGCCAGCAGGTGTTCCTGGGCCGCGAAATCGGCGAGCAGCGCGATTACAGCGAGCACTATGCCGAAGAGATCGACAATGAGGTGAAGCAAATCCTGACATCGGCCTACCAGCGCGCCCGCCAACTGTTGATCGACAACCGCGACAAGCTGGACTATCTGGCGGATGTGCTGATGGAGCAGGAAACGCTCGACCGCCAGTCCTTTGAGAAGGTGATGGCGGGTGGCGCCCTGCCCGGCATTGAAGCCGCCCCGGCCATGTTCGACGAGAGCGACGACGACTAAACGCGACCTATCCGCAGCTAAAAAGGCGCAGGGCAAACTTGACGATTGCTCTGCGCTTTTGATTCCAGATGGCTTTGTTACGCTTATGGTGCGTTTCTGTAACGTTTATGCGCTAAATTCTGAGTAAGAATCGTCTATAGATTACTAATTTGTTGTATACTCGTAATGCAGTTGCGTTTACATCACTAAAGGAGTCCGAAAGTATGTCGTTTAATGTGCGTCATCTGTTATATGTGGTTCTGATCTGTTTACTGGTTGTACCCCTGGCCGTGATGGCTCAGGAAGACCTGACCGAAACTTATACTTCAGACGATGGGTTCGTCGAATTTCAGTATCCTGCCGATTGGGTTGTGATCGAAGAAGAGGGCGAGATTATCCTCAGCAATTCCGCTACCCGTACCGACCTGATGGACCCCCCAACCGGTGATGAGGTGGCGGTGCTGATGATCCCGGTCGTCACACAGTACCCCTTCTTCCCGTTCTTTGAACCCGGCTCCAGCGCCAGCGAGATCGCTGAAATCATGCTCGAAGACTTTCTGGTTGCGAGCGATGATGCTGTGATTTCGCCAGTCGAGGAGCTTCAGGTCGGCCCGTATAGCGCCGCCACGACCAGCGCTTTGGAGTCTCTTCAGGAAATCATCTTCTACATCCTGGTGCTGGATGCGGAAACGCACGTCATGGCCATGATCGCCATCGCCGATAGCAGCGAGACGGTAACCGCCAACGAGGACACCATCCTGGCGATTGCCGAAACGTTCGCCTTCACCGGCGATCCGTCGACCATCGGTATGCTTAACGAGGCCGGTTCACTTAGCTACGGCGAGGTCGTCGTCGGTGACCTGCAGAATCCGGATGGCGACGGCTGGACCTTCATGGGTGAAGCCGGTGATGTCGTCACCATCGCGCTGGATTCCGACGACTTCGATGCCTACGTGGAGCTGTTCGACCCGAACGAAAACCTGGTCGCCAGTGACGACGACGGCGGCGGCAGCCTCAACTCATTGATCAGCAATTACACGCTGCCCACCAGCGGCGAGTTCACCATCAACGCGCGCAGCTTCAGCAGCTCGGAAAGCGGCATCTACACGCTGTCGCTCAGCACTGGTGAAGTGGCCGAACTGCCGCCTGTTAGCAAGGCTGGTCCCATCAGCTACGGCGAGACTGTCACCGGCGATCTGCAGGTCGAGGACGGCGATCGCTGGACCTTTACCGGCAGCGCGGGCGATGTCGTCACCATCGCGCTGGACTCCAACGACTTCGATGCCTACCTGGAACTCTACGGGCCAGACGGCGCGATGATCGCCAGCGATGACGATGGTGGCGGTGACCTCAACTCACGCATCTCTGGATTTGTGCTGCCGGCTGACGGCGAGTACAGCATCAACGCGCGTGGCTGGAGTTCATCGGAGCGTGGTGTTTACACGCTGGAACTGAGCACCGGCGCGCCCACAGCCAGTGAGGCTGGCCCCATCAGCTACGGCGAGTCCGTCTCCGGCGATCTGCAGGTCGATGACGGCGACGCCTGGACCTTCACCGGCAGCGCGGGTGATGTCGTCACCATCGCGCTGGAATCCGACGATTTCGACACTTATCTTGAGCTTTTTGGCCCGGATGGGGCGCTGCTGGTCAGCGATGACGACAGCGGCGGCAACCTGAATTCGCTGATCGACGGTTTCACGCTGCCGGCCAGTGGCGAGTACAGCATCGCCGCGCGCGGCTTCAGCCCCACAGCGCGCGGTGTTTACACACTGGAACTCAGCAGCAGCTAGGCGATTTTGATCTGGCCAGTGCAAAACGCAGGGCTGCTTTATGGCTCCCTGCGTTTTTGACTCCGTGCAAGCTGTGCAAGGTCATTTTTAGGTGGCTTGTTGTATATATTGTTGTAAGGATTCGCGTCC
Organism: uncultured Anaerolineaceae bacterium; assembly: GCA_964639225.1. Lineage (GTDB taxonomy): Bacteria > Chloroflexota > Anaerolineae > Aggregatilineales > Phototrophicaceae > CAZXCK01. Next base: position 4,073 of record CAZXCK010000209.1, read on the forward strand.
TCATCTGCCATGAATTTCGGTTTATTGCGGTATACTGAAAATTGAAGGTAGTTCACTGGGACATGTTCGTTAAAGGAGCTAAAGCGCATGGCGCCCACAGTAAGACGTTTGTTTTTTCTGATTCTTGTCTGTTTGTTGGTCGTACCTACAGCGGTGATGGCCCAGGAAGACCTGACCGAATCATATGTCTCGGCAGATGGGTTTATCGAATTTCAGTATCCGGCTGGATGGTCGGTCATTGAAGATTCGGAATTCGGCGGCGCGATCGCCGTGTCCAATTCCGCCACTCGCACCGATATGTCAGCGCCGCCGGGACCTGAAGAGATCGTGGTGGCGATCATCCCCGTTGCCGCGCAGTTCCCGGATTTTCCAATGCTGCCGCCAGACGCCAGCCCCTCGGAAAGTGTTGAGCTGTTGCTGGAAGATTTCCTGCTTGGGGTTGATGAGCAAGAGGCCAATGTAACGCCCATCGAGGCGCTACAAATTGGCCCCTACAGTGCCGCAACCGTCACCGCCTATGACAACTCCGCAGAACTGGGCTTCATGTTTGTGGTCATAGATGCTGAAACCTATGACTCGATCTTACTTGGCGCCAGTGGCAGCGAGTCGCTGCTGGCTGCCAACCAGGCGACTGTTCTGGCCATCGCCGAGACGTTCGCCTTTACCGGTGATCCCTCGCCAACGGGCAGGCTCGACGAGGTTGGCTCAATCAGCTATGGCCAGACCGTCACCGGTGACCTGCAGAACCCGGACGGCGACGCCTGGACCTTCATGGGTGATGCCGGTGATGTCATCACCATCGCGCTCGACTCCGACGATTTCGACACTTACCTTGAGCTTTATGGCCCGGACGACGCGCTGCTCGTCAGCGACGATGACGGCGGCGGCGACCTCAACTCGCTGATTGACGGTTTCGCGCTGCCAGCCAACGGCACCTACACCATCAAGGCGCGCGGCTTCAGTTCGTCGGCGCGCGGCTTCTATACGCTGGTCCTAAACGGCGGCGGAGCGGATCTGCCCCCAGCGGTTGATCCGCCCCCAGCGGTTCAGGTTCCCGGCAGCATCAGCTACGGCGAAACGGTTACCGGTGACCTTCAGGTTGACGATGGCGATCGCTGGACCTTTATGGGGAATGCCGGTGATGTCGTCACCATCGCGCTGGCCTCCGACGAGTTCGACACCTTTGTGGAACTTTACGGCCCGGATGGCGCGCTGCTCGTCAGCGACGACGACGGCGGTGGCAGCCTCAATTCGCTGATCGACGGCTTCACGCTGCCAGCCAGCGGCACCTACAGCATCAACGCGCGCGGCTTCAGCTCCACAGCGCGCGGCATGTACACACTGACGCTCACCAGCGGCGGCGGCCAGATCACACCCCCGCCGGTTCCCGGTTCCGGTACCATCAGCTACGGCGAAACGGTTACCGGTGACCTTCAGGTTGACGATGGCGATCGC
>CAZXCK010000210.1:0-5083 GCA_964639225.1 uncultured Anaerolineaceae bacterium
GCGAGATCGTGCAGGCCATTCGCAAGATACAGCAGCAGGCCCGCGAGCTTTTGTAATCTTTGTCCATCTCAGCGCGGAAGGCTTCCGCCAGGCATTCAGCAGATGACGACCTACCTTCTCGCCATCGACATCGGCACTTCGAGCGCGAAAGCTCTGCTTTATGAAGCGGTTGGCGGTACCGTGCTGGCTACAGCCAGCCAGGAATATCCGCTGCATCGGCCCGCGCCCGACCGCGCCGAACAGGACCCGCTCGATTGGTGGCAGGCGACTGTCACCATCGTGCGGCAGATCGTCGGGCAGACCGGCATTACCGACATCGCTGGCATCGGCCTCACCGGGCAGATGCACGGCACCGTGCTTCTCGACTCGACACACCAGCCGCTGCATCCGGCCATCATCTGGGCCGACCAGCGCGGCGCTGCATCCAGCCAGGCGATCATCGCAAAGATCGGCAAGGCGGCTTACACGACTGTCACCGGCACGCTGCCTGCCGCCGGCTTCATGATCTCGACGCTGGTGTGGCTGGCCGAGCATCAGCCCGATCTGCTCGACCGGGCCGCTCACGTCATCCTGCCCAAAGATTACGTCCGCCTGCGCCTGACTGGCGAAATCGCCACCGATATCAGCGACGCCGCCTCAACCGGCGCGTTCGATGTCTCGCGCCGTGCGTGGGCGGTCGATATCCTGCGGGCACTGGACCTGCCCGTAAACATTTTCCCACCCGTCGCGGACTCAACCACCGTCACCGGCGCCCTGACGCCCGCCGCCGCTGCCGAGCTAACCCTGCCGCCGGGCATTCCGGTGGTGGCGGGCTGCGCCGACCAGCCCGCCCAGGCGGTGGCCAATGGCATCATCATGCCCGGAATCGCGTCTGTCACCACCGGGTCGGGCGGGCAGGTGTTCATCCCGCTGGCCCTGCCTCACGATTCCCCCGTGCCGGTTGATGATCGCGTGCATGTATTCAACCATGCGACGCCCGGCATGGGCTACATCCTGGGCGCCATCCTCTCCGCCGGGCTGGCCCTGCGCTGGCTGCGTGGTATCACTGGGCTGGCGGGCAATCCCGATGCTTACGCCATCCTCAGCGCCGAAGCGGCGGCGGTCCCACCCGGCGCCAGCGGTCTGCTCTTTCTGCCGTACCTCACTGGCGAGCGCACACCCCACATGGACCCCGCCGCGCGCGGGGCGTTTGTGGGCCTCAGTGACTATCACCAGCGCGGGCATCTGGCGCGGGCTGTGATGGAAGGCGTTACATTCGCGCTGCGGCAGGCGCTGGAGATCAGTCAGGCGCTGAGTGAACCTGTCGAACGTGTGATCGTCGCAGGTGGCGGTGCGGAGAGCGATACCTGGCGGCAGATTCAGGCCGATATCTTCAATCTGCCGCTGCAAAAATCACTGATGCAGGAACAGACCAGCACCGGCGCGGCCATGCTGGCCGGTGTCGGCGTTGGCGTCTACGCCAGCGTCGGCGAAGCCTGCGCCGACCGTGTGCGCTATGGCGACACGACTGCGCCGCATCCGGCGAACCGGGCGCGCTACGATGAGCTGTACGAGCAGTATCTGACGCTGTATCCGCATTTGCAGGCCAACCTGCACCGGCTGACCGCCATCAGCCTGGACGACTGACGGCGCCCGATTGCCCTGTAGTCTTGCTCGGTTAATCGGGTGGCATGCGGCGCGATGGTGGGCCATCATAATCGTGGTCGCTGGGATGAATCCGCCGCATCGGGCGTTCGCGCGTTTTCTCTTCATGGACCTGCGCCACCAGCCCCGGCAGGCGCGCCATCATGAAGAACGTATTCCCCAGTTTCGGTGTGATGCCCAGATCGAGCAGAATAGCCGCGATAGCCCCATCGACATTTACCGGCAGGCGACGCCCCATTTGCGCCGCCAGCGCCGCTTCGAGCCAATGCAGCATACCAACCGCCTCGCCTGTCACCCCGGCTGTTTTGGCGAGTTCCAGCAGGCGCGCGGTGCGCGGGTCGGCGGTGTGGATGCGATGACCGAACCCCGGCAGCCGTCGTTTCTCGCGCTGGTAATCGCTGACCAGCGCCTCTGCTGCTTGCTGTGGTGTCAGGTCCTCCTGGACTGCGCGTTCCAGCGCGGACTGAACCATGCGCATACAGTTTTCAACAGCGCCCCCGTGATGCTGGTTAATGCTCAGCAGACCAGCGGCCAGCGCCGCGTTGAACGGCGCGCCGGTGCTGGCAGCGGTGCGCGCCGCCAGCGTCGAAGGTGCCGTCACGCCGTGATCGATGGACGAGACCAGCACCGCATCCAGCAGACGACTGACCGCGGGTGAGGCCAGTTCCCCGGTCAGGGCGAGATAAATGGCCTGCCCAAAACTGACCCGTCCCATCAGCTCGTCGATGCGATAACCCCGCAGGCGAATCTCGTTGGGCTTGATGCTGGTGATTGCCGACGACCAGTGCAGCTCGCTGGCTGGTTGGGGCGCTGCCGGTAGCGAGACCGTCCGCCGCTGCAGCACAGCCGCTGTCACACGCGGAATATCAGCGAAAGAGTCGACCACCGTCGCGCCGGCATCGCGCAGCCGGGCGACCTTGTCGGCGTGGGTGCCGCGCCCGCCCTCGATGATGGCGCCGGCATGGCTGAAGCGAGTCCCGCTTTTGGCTGCCTTGCCGCCGACATAGGCGATCAGCGGCTTGGTGAATCCACCGTTCTCGATCAGTTCAGCGGCGGCTTCTTCCTGCGTCGTGCCAATCTCGCCGAACATAACAACCGCTTCGGTCTGCGGGTCATGCTCAAACAGGCGCAGAATTTCCGCGTGCGGCATGCCGACCACAGCATCGCCGCCGACATGCACCAGCGTCGACGCGCCGATGCCGTCCTTCGCCAGATAATAAGCCATGCTGGTGGTGATGCCACCGCTGCGGCTGCTGATGCCAACCGGGCCAGGGTAGAACCAGTCGCGGGCGCTGGCGGCCCGCCCGCCCATCATACCCAGCACCCCCTTATCCGGGCTGAGTACGCCCAGGGTGTTAGGGCCGATGAACCGCGCGCCGCGCGCTTCGGCAGCCCGGGCGATTACCAGCACGTCGTAGATCGGCACGCGGTCCGGCACGATGACCAGCAGCTTAACGCCCGCGTCCAGAGCTTCCAGCGCGGCATCGCGGACCAGCGGTGCTGGAATGAACAGCACACTCACATCGATGGGGCCGGCGGCTTCCCATGCGCCCCGCACTGTATCAAAAACCGGCACGCCCTCGACTTCCTGGCCGCCCTTGCCAGGCGTGACTCCGCCCACGATCTGCGTGTGGTAGCCGCGCATCAGGCGAGTACGCGCCATGCCCTCGCGCCCGGTGATACCCTGAACAATCACCCGCTTGTGCGCATCAATCAGAATGGCCATGCTGCGCCTCCAGTCCGGAAATCGGCAGGTCGATTCTGCCGCCCCGGTTGCCCAGGAAATAACATTCGACCTCACACGCCAGGCATTCGGTACAGCCACCGCGCCGCGCCGCCTCGCGTGAGATGTTCAGCACAGGCACATCCCCGTCGAGTGCCAGAATCTGCGGGACACACGTCTCCACGCAGATTTTGCTCTCGCACTCGCGGCAGCGCGCATGGTCAAACGTGATCGTGCCGCCGGTGACAGTTTCAAATGTATAAGGTTCCTGCGCTGGCTCCGGCTGCGCTGGCTGCGCATCACGCGCCGGTTCGTAGGCCTCAATCAGTTCCCGCAGCCGCCCCGCGCAGAAATCGGGCGAATCGTCGCGTCCATAAGCCTCGACTGGCGCGTCCACAACGCCATTTAACCGCTGCACGATCTCGATGGCCTGTTCTTCGCTGTTGCCACCCAGCCGGATCACCGCCGGGACGTTCAGCCCGGCGTCCATGAATGCCTTGACCAGCCCCCGCGCTGAGTGGAACTGTTCCTGGCTGGCGACGCCGCTGCCCCCGGCGTAGTAACCGTCGATGCCGGGCTGGCTGAGGATGATACGCGCCGTCCGGTAGACTTTGCTGGCCGGTGGATTGCCGCTGGTATCGACGAAATTCGCCATGCGCAGACCTTCAGCCAGCAGCGCGTCCATGTTCATCATACTGCCGCCGCCCCCGGCCCCGTGAAAGCCGATCACACGGTCGCCTTTCTGGAAATCCATCTCCATCTGGATAAAGTAGAACGTCCCCCGATAATCGTGTTTTTCGACATCCCAGGCGATTCGCTCCAGCTCGGTAGGTGGGCGGTCAAATTCGCGTGCAATCTCGATACCCAGGTCCGGGTGACGAAACACCGCGTAATCATCCACCGTAAAGCGCGTGTCGAGCGCGACCAGCTCGCCACCAGCGGTCAGCGCCAGCGGGTTGATCTCGGCGGCGCGGGCTTCGTAGTGCCGGGCGACATCGTAAAAGCGAACAATCAGCTCGGCGAGTTGAATCAGCAGCTTGTCACCGATGCCGGTCCGGGCGACCAGATCGCGCGCTTCAAAGCTGCGCAGTCCGGTAATGATATCGACCGTGTACCGCGCGATGCGGTCCGGGTGGGTGCGCGCGATGTCCTCGATGCCGCTGCCGCCCACGCTGCTGAAGATCACAACCGGCGCGCGGGCGCTGTCATCGACGATGACGCCCACGTAGAATTCGTGGTCGATCTGCAGGCGTTCCTCGACCAGTACCTGCTCCACGTGAAAATTGCCGACCGGCGTGCCCAGCAGCTCACCAGCCGCCTGTGCGGCGGAGTCGGGATCGTCGGCGAAGCGGATCAGATTCAGGCCGGCCCGCCCGGTGACCCACGCCTGGGCCTTGACCACGACCGGGCCACCGATTTCCTGCGCCAGCGCATACGCGGCTTCGACCGTCTCGGCGGCGCCGCCCTGCGGCACGCGGATACCGGCGTTTTTCAGCAGAGTTTTCCCCTGATGCTCGTGTAACTTGGCCACAGTCAGACTCCTACATGTCGCCACTGTCGGGCGCGGGCTGGATTTCTATCCGCTCACAGCGCAGATGCCCGCCATACCACGTCGATAAACCCACCTGACCCGACAGATAAGGCGCGTCATCATCCTGCCAGCGGAGCAGTACCGGCTCGCCGTCGTCTGCCTGGATGCTGGCGCTAATGGTGTTC
>CAZXCK010000211.1:0-4848 GCA_964639225.1 uncultured Anaerolineaceae bacterium
TGATTTGTTTAGTGACTGCAACTCTCCCGGAGCGAGCAAACTGGAGAATCCCATAGCGGCAGACGCGCCCCAGGCGGCGCTGGTAGAAGGCATCGACGTGATCCCGGTCGAGTCACTGGCCCAGCTCGTCGAGCATCTGTACGGCCTGGCCGAGATTCCGCCTTATACCAGCGACCAGGAAAGCGCCAGCGACCCGGCTTATGACGCTGACGCTGTGGACTTCGCCGACATCAAAGGCCAGGAACACGTCAAGCGCGCGCTGGAGATCGCCGCAGGTGGTAACCACAACGTGCGCCTCAGCGGACCGCCGGGCGCGGGCAAGAGTCTGTTGTCGCGGGCGCTGCCGGGGATTCTGCCACCGCTGACGATGGCCGAGGCGCTGGAAGTCACCCGCATCTATTCGGTGGCCGACATGCTGCCCGGCGACCATCCGCTGATGCGCACGCGGCCTTTTCGTGCGCCGCACCACACGATTTCGCAGGCCGGTCTGGTAGGCGGCGGCACCATTCCACGCCCCGGCGAGGTGACGCTGTCGCATCGGGGCGTGCTGTTTCTGGATGAGGTCGTCGAGTTCTCGCAGAAAGTGCTGGAAGTGCTGCGCCAGCCCATCGAGGACAAGATTGTAACCATCAGCCGGGCGCGAGGGTCGCTGACCTTTCCAGCCAACTTTCTGCTGGTGATGGCCATGAACCCCTGCCCGTGCGGCTACTACGGCGACTCGACGCGGCCCTGTACCTGCTCGCCGGGACTGATTACGCGCTACCAGGGGCGGCTCTCCGGGCCGATGCTGGACCGCATCGACCTGCATGTGGATGTGCCGCGTGTGGAATACGACAAGCTGATGGGCATGGAGCGCGGCGAGCCGTCGGCGTCGATCCGCGCCCGCATCGAGCGCGCCCGCCAGCGCCAGGAGGCACGCTTCGCCGGGCGCGAGGGATTATTCGCCAACGCCGACATGGGCGTGAGCGAGATTCAGCAGTTCTGCCCGCTGACGCCGGAAGCGCGCCAGTTACTCGACATCTCCGTGCGCCGGATGCAGCTCAGCGCCCGTGCCTATCACCGAGTGCTCAAACTGAGCCGCACCATCGCCGACCTGAGCGCATGTGATACCATCGACGTGCAGCACGTCGCCGAGGCGATTCAGTATCGCCCGAAGCCGCTCGCTTTGTGACTGTGGCGCTCTAGAATCCCAGACGGCTGAGGATACTCTCCACCGACTGGGCATAGCCGCCGCCAAACAGGCGCACATGCACCAGCAGCGGATACAGGTTGTAGATGTCGCGGCGGGTCTCGAAGAAGCCAGGTTCCAGCGGTGCCAGCGCGCGGTAACGCTCGAAAAAAGGCGCGCCGAACGTACCAAACAGCGTGCTGTAAGCCAGTTCGATCTCCGGGTGGGCGTAGTAGATGGCCGGGTCCACGAAGCCGGTGACACGCCCGCCCGCCGCCAGAACGTTGGTCGTCCACAGGTCGCCATGAATGAGGGCCGGGTGCGCCGGTTCGTCGATGAAGTCGTCCAGGCGCTCGGCGAACGCTTCCAGGCGCGCCAGCAGTCGCGGCGACAGGCTGCCCTCTTGGGCCGCTTCGCGTCCCATGTAGAGCAGGCGCTGCTCGCGGAAAAACTCGACCCAGCGCAGCGTCCAGGGGTTGGGCTGATGCAGCGGGCCGATGAGCGTATCACGCTCCAGACCGAAGCGCTCACTGCTGACAGTGTGCAAGGCCGCCAGCAGTTCGGCGGCGTGGGTCTGCACATCCGCGCCCAGCGAACTGCTGCCCTCGATGAAGGTCATCACCAGCAGGTCAGGCTCACTGTGCAGCACCTGCGGCACCGGCAGTTGGCTGTGTTCGGCCAGATAGCGCAGCATATAACCTTCGACATCCAGCGTGGCCTCACGGTCCAGGCTGACTTTGGCCACCAGTCGCTCGTTGCCCGGCAGGCTGACGCGATATACTTCGCCGATCATGCCACCATGCAGCGGGTGGATCTCATGCGGTCGCCGCCCGGTGATGGTTTCCAGGCGGTCGTGGAGTGTGCTGCTCACTGTGTGTCTTCCGTTGGATTTCATTCGATGCTGCGCTGGAACGCCTGCGCCCCGCGTCCGGTCCACTCGATGTGATAGCGCACATGATACGTACCGCGCTCCCAGACGACAGCGCGCTGGTCCTCATCATAAGTCACGCGGTCGCGCATAAGGAGCGCGGTCTGCGGCGCGACATCCAGCAGAACAGCCGTCTCTTCATCCGCTTTGGTCGCGTAAATGACCTCAGATGCCTGCACCAGTCTGAGATGATAGAACAATTCCAGGATGTTATACGTAGACTGCTGTTCGCCGAATTCGCTGAAAGTCTTGGCTTCCAGGCCGGGCAGCAGTTCCACCGGAAGACGCGACACCGTCAGGCCGGCGGGCTTATCGTTGACCAGCCGCAGCCGGCGCACGTGATATACCTGCGCCCCAGCCGGCAAACCCAGTCGGGCCAAGTCCTGCTGGTCGGCGGTACGAATCTGAAATTCGAGGACGCGCGTGCGTGGCCGGTAGCCCTTGCGCTGGACTTCCTCGGTGAAACTGGTCAGCGAGGTCAGGCTCTCGTCAAAAGGATGGGGCGTGACGATGGTCCCCAGCGAACGACGGCGCTCCACCAGTCGATCGGCGGCCAGCTTGCTGATCGCCTGGCGCACAGGTGTCCGACTCATGTTAAAATGGTGCTGGAGTTCCTGTTCTGTGGGCAGTGTGCTGTTAGGCGGAAAGCGCCCGGTTTCGATGCCTTTGCGCAGGAATTTCTCGAGCTGGTAATGCAGCGGGATTGGACTCTTCTTGTTGATAATATCATCCGGGATAATGTCAGCAAGGCCAGGATGAACGGGTTTGTTCAGCGTCATGGCAGTTTTTCTCAATTTCAGTTGTAATGGGTTGGCCAGCGCCATGCAGAAAACGGAGAACCCATCGAACCGACAACATGTCAATGTAGTTACTTGGTCCTTTAATTATAGCTTACCCGTACAGGCTGTCAACTTAAGTAAAGCGCGGTCACCGGAGCTACTACGTCAGATTTGAAGTCACTACTCCGGTGGTTGCGGGCACTTTGCCCTGCGCGGTCATTCATCCAGCCCAGCCACAAGCCTACACTGGTGCGCCGGGGTCGCTCGAAATACAGACCGTACACAGCACCGCTTACGAACAAGTTGACAAAGTATCGGCGTCCGGCTAATATTTCTTGATAACTACATAGTACTCAAATTAGGTAGCAACTGTATTGTGTCAGATCATTGTCAAAGTTGAGTTGGAGTTGGAATCATGGTCACCGATCTGTATCTGCCTGGACACCACAACCGCGCCAAACTGATGCGCTACGATACCGCCGTCATCCTCAAACGGTTTTTCTTCTGCGAGCAATCCCTGATCGTCAGCCAGGCCGGTTGGCTGGCGGCTATCGCCCCGCTGCCGGTCAAGACCACACTGCCGCATCTGATGTGGCAGGACGCCATGACCGCCGATGCCATGCGCACGCGCGTTTTTGAACTGCGCTACCCCAACCGGCTTATGGAAATCGGCGAGGAAGGGCCGCTGCTGCGTCTGGTCGACGAGGCGCGCAACGCGCCCAGCGCGTTGGCCTTTTACCGCTCGCTGTTAGAAGTGTTCAAACCGGCGCTGCTCAACGCCTACCAGGAATATCTCTCGCTGGCCGATGTCATCGGAGATGGACCAAGCATCCGCTTTATGGACCTGGCCGCCCGCGAGAAGGCCGACCAGATCGAAACACTCGCATCGATGCTGCCGCTGATGGTCGAAGCCTCACCCGACGCCCAGGCCGAGGCCGACGCCTGGGTAGCGCAGTTGCAGCAGCAACTCGACGCGATGGGCGGCATCGGCCTGGACCCGGTCGAGAGTCCCGCTGGCGAGCCGCTGGAACTGGACGGACGCCAGCCGTTCGCGCTGGCGCAGGTGCCTGCTCGCGATCCGCGCTTTAGGCTGGTGCGCTTCTACTGGCCAGATGTCATCGACCCGACTTTCCCCTACGGCGACGGCCTGCGGCTGCAACTGCGCAGCGCCATCAGCCATCTCAACGAGGCGTGGGCAGTCGAGACGGGCGGCGCGCTGCTCAACGCCTTCGCGCCGGAGCTGGGCTGGGAATTCATCATGGATGCCGCCCGCTGGACCTACGACGAAGCGCGTCACTGTCGCATGGGCTATGAACGCCTGATGAACTGGGGTTTTGAGCCGGGCGAGCTGCCGCTGGGCACGTACATCTACGACGCCGCCTACGGCCAGGACCCCATCTACCGGCTGGGGATGCTGTTCTTCTTCGAGACCAAGAACATCAGGCGCAAGCCGGAGCGCATCAAGAGCTTCGGCGACTATGCCGACGATGTCAGCCGCCACGACATGGACTTCGACTGGGCCGACGAGACGATCCACGCCTCTTACGGTAACCGCTGGCTGACCGAGCTGCTCAAGCAGCGGCAACCGGAGAACCCCGACCCGCATGTGATCCGCGAACGCTGCGGCGAACTGGTGGAGGCGGTCATCAACAGCGCCACCGACGACGACCGCCGCGAAATCCGCGCCATCGCCGAGGCTATCATCGCCAAAGCCGAGCAGATCGCCGAGCAGACGTCGTAGGAGCCGCCTACAGGAGCAAAGCGAATATGGTGAGGCCCGCTTTAGCCGTTGACACACTGACCGGCGGGCCTATATAATGCTCGTCTGAATTTGTCCCATCGAAAGACAGTGATTGAAGGAGCATCCTCGTGGGTCCTCTGCCGAAACGCAAGGTTTCCAAGAGCCGCCGCAACCGTCGCCGCGCTCACGATAGCCTGTCACTGCCCCATCTGGTGTTCGACAACGACACCGG
>CAZXCK010000212.1:0-4836 GCA_964639225.1 uncultured Anaerolineaceae bacterium
TGAAGCGGCGGCTGGCCATGTCGTGCATCTGGTTCAGATGTTCGGCCAGCATACGGCGGCTGAAGTCGGCGTCATGCCAGGGGATTTTGTGCCATTCGGTTGGCTGGTGGCGGCGATGCATCAGTTGGGTGAGCATGGTTGGTTATCTCCAGCGGCTTTGATGGGACAGCCGGTAAGATATGGTGCATGCACCGCTGCTGCGCGCCCGGCTAGCCGGTTGAGGGCTGGCTGGCGCTGGTCAGCGGCCACATGGTGAGCACATCCATGCCGTAATCGGTGGCCAGTGTGCCGGCTTGCAGCTCGTCCCGGTAGCGATAGTAGGCGGCGGCGGCGATCATGGCGGCGTTGTCGGTACACAGATTCAGCGGTGGGTAGCGCACGTTGAGATTTGTCTGTTTGCGCATGAGGTGGCGCAGGCGCTGGTTGGCGCTGACTCCGCCGGAGAGGAAAACCTCGGTGGCGTTGTGCAGCTCGGCGGCGCGGACGGTCTTTTCCACCAGAATGTCGACCAGGGCTTCCTGGAAGCTGGCGGCGACGTCGTTGACGGAGACATCGGCCCGGAGCTGCGACTTTTTCTCCGTGCCGCGCTGACGCCGGGCCTCGGCTGAGGGCGGCACGGTCACCTCGCGCATGACGGCGGTCTTGAGGCCGGAAAAGCTGAAGTTGAGACTGCGGTCGCGCAGGGCACGCGGAAAGTCGTAAGCCGCGGCATTGCCCATCTGCGCTGCCTGTTCGATGTGCGGGCCGCCGGGGAAGGGCAGGTTGAGCAGTCGCCCGACTTTGTCGAAGGCTTCGCCGGCGGCGTCGTCGAGTGTGCTGCCGAGGCGTTCGTAATCGCCGTGATCTTTCATCAGCAGCAGTTCGGTGTGTCCGCCGGAGACGATGAGCACGAGCACCGGGAACTCGACCTCGCGGAAGGGCTGCGTGAGCCACAGCGAATAGACGTGGCCTTCCAGGTGGTTGATGCCGACCAGCGGCACCCCGGCGGCCAGTGCCAGGCCCTTCGCATAGTTAATACCTACCAGCAGCGACCCGACCAGGCCCGGTCCTCGTGTGACGGCGATGGCGTCCAGCTTGTTGACGGTGATGCCAGCGTCGGCCAGCGCCTGATCGACGACCGCGCCGATGGCTTCGACATGAGCGCGCGAGGCCATCTCCGGGAAGACGCCGCCGTAGCGCGCATGCAGGTCGATCTGCGAGGCGATCACGTTCGAGGCGATGGTTTTGCCGTCGATGACGACTGCCGCCGCTGTTTCGTCACACGATGATTCGATGCCGAGAATGTAGGTCATGGTCTGTGGGTGATTGGCTGCCGGTCAGTTGGTGCCGTGCATTGTACACCGTTCCGCTGCAAATGCGTAGGCGCGAGGCGGGTGATTTTCAGCGTTTGCGTTTCTCGCGGGCCGGGTCGATGTCGTCGTAGTCGAGCTGGTCGGCGTAGAAGTAGGGATCGTCGTCCAGGTCTTCCCAGTCGTTTTTGGCTTTGCGGCGTTCCATCTGAGCGCGGACGTCGCTCTCTTCCGGCAGCAGAATCCAGAGGGCGATGTATACCCACACGCCCGCGCCACCAAAGAAGAGCGAGCCGAAGAAGATGAGCCGGATGAGGGTCGAGTCGATACCGAAGTAATCGGCCAGGCCGCCGCAGACGCCGCCGATCCACTCGTCGGTTTCGGACAGATACAGCCGTTTGTAGTTCTTCACCGGATTTTACCTCCGCTGGTATGACTTGCGAATGGATACCGGGCGCAGCGCATGGCGATTTCGACTGCGCCCGGTTGATAAGGCGAACTACTCTTCCGGCATGAAGATGGCCAGGATGATGTAGAGCAGCAGTCCCTGTCCGCCCATGAAGAAGCCGACGACGAACAGAATACGGATAACGGTGGGGTCGATGCCCAGGTATTCGCCAATGCCGCCGCAGACACCGGCGACTTTGCGATCGTACTGCGAACGAGTTAAACGCCGTGTTTCTCCCATTAGATTTGCCTCCCTTGCGTTCTGAAATAACGATGGTACGTCTATGCTGGCGATTTACGGTTCTTCCGGGATAACCAGCCAGAGGATGATGTACAACACCAGCCCCTGACCCATGCCCAGAAACAGGATCAGAAAGATAATGCGGAACAGCGTCGGGTCGATGTTGAAATACGCTCCCAGGCCGCCACATACACCGCCGAGTTTGCGATCGGTGCGCGACCGGTACAATCGTTTGCGCGGTGAGTCGTCCATGGTGTGCGGTCTCCCTTCGTGATGTTCGGTGTCACTGTTCTTTTATACGCGAGGAAGCAGCGCGGGGTTGCAAATTGCTCAGCGTTTCTGGGCGCGCAGAGCCAGGAACAGCGGGATTTCGTCGTCGGCCAGTTTTTCGGCTTTGGGGCGGTTCTTCTTGAGGCTGGCATCGCCCACCGGAATCTCTTCCATGCGGTCGATGAGCAGGCCGCGCGTGCCCAGCAGATTGACATAGGCGCTGATGGGCCGGTGAAAGCTGATGGTCACGCCGCTGGGTTTGCCGGGGTGCTGCTTCATGGGGACAGGCAGCTCGGTAAGGTAGCGATCGACGCGGCGGTAGCGCAGTTTGCGGTTTTCGTCGAAGCCCCAGCCGCTCTGGCGTGGAATGCGAAAGGCGGGATGGGTCAGCAGCATGACGACACGCCCGCCGGGCCTGAGCGCCCAGTCTGTGGCGTGGATGACCTCGTCGAGGGGGTTCATATCCTGCAAACTGAGCAGGAACACGACCGCATCGAATGATGCCTCGTCGATGATGTCGCTCCGGTGCAAGCGGGCGGCGTCGGCCTGGATGAAGCGCCCGTGCTGGCCGTGATGCTGGCGGGCGTAGTCGAGCAGGCGCTGGCTGACGTCGGCGCCGGTGTAGTGCGCGCCGGTCTGGCTGATGTGTGGCGCCAGCACGCCCTGGCCGCAGCCTACGTCCAGAATCTGCTGGCCGGGTCTGGCGTCCAGCAGGCGCAGCAGGGCGGGGATGGCCAGCCGCTGGTGATGGTGGCTGCCGTCGCGGCCTACCCAGCCGTCATACCAGGCGGCGACCGCGTCCCAGCCGCCGGGCTGGCGGCGCGGACCGGATTTGTGTTTGGGGGGGCGGCGTCCAGGTGGCATCAGACATCCATAATCAGCCGGACGTTGAGCGTCCAGGCGATATACAGCGCGTGCAGAAAGTCCTTGAGGTCGGCGATGGTGCGGTCGGAGTCCTCGCTGGGGTCTGGCTGGATGTTAAACGCATGGCGTTTTTCGACGCCGGGCGGTGGCGGCGCGATGTTCATGATTTCGTCGGCTTCCAGGCGGCGGTCGATGGCGTTGAGGAACATGAGCAGCATGGCGGCGTGGTTGGGGTGGATGTCGCCCACGCTGAAGATCATCTCGAACACCTGGTCGGCGTCGATGCTGAACTCGCCCAGGCGGCGGCTGGCGGGGTTCTGATCTTCAAAATAGACGTCGCTGGACTGGCGCAGCCGTCGCACGGCAGCGCCGTCGTACTTGAACTCTTTCACGCCCTGACGCAGCAGCATCCAGATGAGCGTGTCGTCTGGCACTGGCAGCCGGTCCAGCAGCCAGCGCTCACCGGCGCTGCTGATGGGATACTGGACAAAGCCGATGCAGCCGAAGGGTTGGTTGGTCCGGTTGGCCGGGCAGCCGATGCAATGGCTGTGATATGGGATGAGTTCGGCGGCGGCGTCCAGCAGCTCCTGGACGACGATGACGCGCGTCTCTTCCTGGCCGTCGGGCGTGCTGCGGGTAAACTCAAAGCCCATCTCTGATGGCGGGCGGTCGTCGCCGTTCTGGCGGAACAGTTTGATGACCATGCGCGCACGTTCTTCGCCTTTCAGGCGGTCCACGATGCCGCGCGTGCTCAACTGGTCTTTGGGGATACACGAGTAGTCGATGATGTAGTCGATCGCCATAAAGCGCCTCTCACAGCGGAAAATATACCCGCATTATAGCACAGGGCCGCCGCCTGTTACGCTTACGTCACCAGTTCCGGTGGCAGATGGTGGACGCGGTTGGTATAGCGCATGATGATCGCGCCGCTGTCGATGATGTCCAGGCGGGTCAGGCTGGCGTTGTACAGCCAGTGATAATAGCCCTCGCGCGGGGCCGCGCCCACAAACGCCTTGAGCAGACAGTCGATGAAGGTGCCGTGCGCCACCAGGATGATGCGGTCGTGTTTGTGTTCGGGCCGGGTGGCGCGTTCTTTGAGCGCGAGCGCCACAGTGATGGCGCGTGCATAGGCCCCGGCGATGTTCTCCTGGCCGGAATCGACGTTCCACCAACCGGCCTCGGTGATGGTGGCTGGCAGCATGTAATCGGGAAAGTGTTCCTGCATCTGGGCGCGGGTGAGGCCGCCGAAGCCCATCACCACGCCGTCGCGTTCCAGGTAGATGCCGCCGTGCTCGTGCAGGTCAACCCACACTTCGGGCCGCAGGCCCAGCTTCTGGGCGATGGGCTGCGTGGTTTGCAGCGTGCGGTGCATGGGGCTGGTGTAGAGGTGGGTGAACTGATACGGATGTGGCTGGCGGCGTTCCGGTGCATGGATGGGGCGGCGCACCAGGTCTTCCAGATTGCTGCCGTTAGCCAGGAACGCCGCTGTATGCCGGGCCTGCTCCCAGCCGGTTTCGGTCAGCTCCGGGTCTTCGACGCGCGTACCTGGATTTTCCATCATCGCGTTGTTGGCCGACTGACCATGGCGGATGATGTGTATCTCCATGGGGGTGATCTCTCTTTCTGGATGGTTTTGTTGGTGTACGGATATCCATGAGTTTAGCAGGCGAGTGTTAAGGATAACAGGGGCAGGCTGGACGGCAGGGGCGGCGGGTGGGCTGATGC
>CAZXCK010000213.1:0-4780 GCA_964639225.1 uncultured Anaerolineaceae bacterium
TTGTTGACAAGAAAAAGCTGGAACGCATGCTGGCCGAGTCCACGCCAGAGGTCGCCCAGCGCATCCGCGAGGACATCGACCACCTGGACCGCGAACTGCTGCACCTGTTCCGCGAGCGGGATTATCAGGCGTCTTACCACCAGAATCGCTACCGGCTGTATCAGGTGTTGTACATTCTGCTGGCGGCGGCGGCCTCGATGGTAGGCGCGTTAATGGCTCTGGCGCTGAACTCCGCGCCGCAGCATATTCCAGGGCTGGCGATTTTTGAGGTGCTGATCGCGGCGGCTACCACCTACCTGGCGACCGTCGGCTCGCGCCCGCCGCCGCTGGCCACCTGGCTGGAGAACCGCCGCCGCGCCGAGTACCTGCGGCGCGAGTATTTCCGCTATCTGGGCAATCTATCGCCTTACGACGAGCAAAAAGGCTACCTGCGCGAGATGCTGCTGGCCAAACGGGCGGCGCGCATCAACCAGGGCGGCGATCCCGGTGTGTAACGGGCGCATAATAAGAGAAAGCGAGCAGCTATCATGTCAACGATCAACCGCCAGGAACTCGAAGTCCGTTACCAGATATTCGACCGCTTCATCCTGAAGGATCAGAAGCTCTATTACGACAAGGCCATCAAACGCTATCGCACAGCCGCTACCCAGGTGAACCGCTTCCGGGCGGGCAGCGCAGCGCTGACGGCGATCGCGGCGGGCAGCGCCGGTGTGCTGGTGTCGTCGTATTTCACCGGCGGCCAGGTGTGCGGTGTAGACGCCGCCGACCCGGCCAGCTACTGCGATGCCGCACGTTTTGGGGTGGGCGCGCTGGTGCTGCTGGCCATGCTGCTGCCAGCTATCGGCAGTATCTTCAGCACGCTGATGGAACTCTACCAGTGGGACCGGCTGAGTGACCTGTACAAATCCGCTTCGGAAAACCTGGTGGTCGCCGATGCGATGTCGCCGCCTGAAGGCACGCCGGACGATGAATTCCTGGCGTTCTTCCGCGAATACGCCGAGAGCGCGCTGACGGTCATGAACGCCGAAACCGCCCAGTGGGGCCAGTCTGTCCGCGAGGCTGAGGACCTGAAGAAGTTCATCACCGCGCAGACAGCGCGCGCCCAGGCTTACCGGCAGGACATGGGCGGGTCATCATCGTCCAGGTCGTAGGCGCTCAGACACCGGTGGGCGGGAACTGATCGCGGTAACTGGCCATCGAGCCGAAGATCGCCTCGTGCGTCTCGTCGCGGCTCACCCAGCCCAGGTTCTCGACGGTAGCGCCCTGCAGGTGTTTGTACACCATGAAGAAATGCCCCACCTCTTTGGGGAAGTGCTGCGGCAGGTCTTCCAGCTTGTGGTAGTCGGTGAAATGCGGGTCGGTGGCGGGGACGGCCAGCACCTTGTAATCTGGCTCACCCCTGTCGATCATCTTGAACATGCCCAGCGGGCGCGCCTCGATGACGCAGCCGGGGAAGGTCGGCTCGTTCATCATCACCAGGATGTCCATCGGGTCGCCATCCTCGAAGAACGTCTGCGGGATGAATCCATAATCGCCGGGGTAGTGCAGCGGACTGTACAGCACGCGGTCCAGCTTGATGACACCGGCGCGCTTGCTGTATTCATATTTGTTGCGGCTGCCTTTGGGAACCTCAACGACCGCGTAGACGATCTCCGGCGCTTTGGGGCCAGATGACAGATTATGCCACAGGTGCAGCGTCATGATTGGGAAACTCCTGTTGTGTCGCGCCAGCGGGCGCCATTTTCGGGATGATACCACTTTCCAATTCTATACGATACGCTATTTTCTGCTGGCGGCAAAGTAACCGTGCTATGATCTAACGGAATCGCAAAGGAAAACGAGGTGCTGCTGTGAACATGCGTCCACTACACTCGCGTCTGCTGCTGGTTGTGTCGCTGCTGCTGGCTTTTGGCCTGGGCGCGCTGCTGGCCGCCGACGAACAGGCCATCGCCCAGGATCGGGGCAGCCGCCTGCACCTGACCGACATCGAACAGGCGCGGGCCGACCTGTACGACCAGATCAGCCCGGCGGTGGTGTCCATCAATGTCGATCAACTGAGCCTGGACCAGTACCTTCCCTGGGCGTCTGGCTCCGGTTTTGTCTACGACAGCGACGGCCACATTGTTACTAATTATCACGTCATCGAAGGTGGCGATCGGGTGGTCGTTAACTTTTTCGATGGCACCATCACCCGCGCCGAAATCGTCGGCACCGACCCTGACTCCGACCTGGCGGTGATCCGCGTGGACCTGCCGCCGGACCGGCTGGTAACGGCCAGCCTGGGCGACTCCGACACGCTGGTGATCGGCCAGACGGCGCTGGCTATCGGCAGCCCGTTCGGCCAGCGCTGGACGCTGACCAGCGGCATCATCAGCGCGCTGGACCGCACCATCCAGGGGTTGAGCCAGTTCAGCGTGGGCGCGGTCATCCAGACGGATGCCGCCATCAACCCCGGCAGCAGCGGCGGTCCGCTGCTCAACCTGCGCGGCGAGGTGGTGGGCGTCAACACGCAGATTCTCAGCGAGCGCCAGGCGAACGCCGGTGTGGGCTTCGCCATCCCCAGCAACCTGGTGCGGCGTGTCGCCGCCGAACTGATCGAATTTGGCCAGGTGGATTACAGCTATCTGGGCATCGGTGGCGGCGACATCAACCTGGACATCATCGAACGCCTCAAACTGCCGGATAACGTGCGCGGAGTCGTCATTACCAACGTCTACCCCGGCAGCCCGGCGGCACGCGGCGGACTGAGCGTGTCCGACGTGGTGGTAGCCATCGACGGCGAGCCGGTGCTGGATTTCAGTTCGCTGGTGGCTTATCTGGCGACCTACACGCGCCCCAACCAGACGATTCGCCTGACGGTGCTGCGCAGCGGCAGCCCGGTCGAGCTTGAGGTCCGCCTGGGGGCGCGCCCGGCACGCTGACGCGCGGGCCAGAAATCGGGGGCGGCGGCTCACCGGTCGAGTTGTGCTGACCCGTGAGCCGTCCCCTGAGTCGAATTTCCCTGAATGTAACCTGAACAACCCCTGCGGGCGATTCAACTACGCAAGTGCGGCGGGGCGTGTTATACTTCGGGGCGACCCCGGCCTGCCGGTTATTTTTCATGTATCTGACCAACAGACGATCGGCTGCCAGCAGCGGACCACACACGCTTTAGCGTATCACGAGCGGAGGAACAATGACGGAAAAAAGACCCATTACCGTCGCCTATGGGGACGGCATCGGACCGGAGATTATGGAAGCCAGCCTGGCGATTATGGAAGCCGCCGGCGCGCAGCTCGCCATCGAACGTAAGGAAATTGGCCAGAAGGTGTATCTGCGCGGCAACACCACCGGCATCGAGGAAGACGCCTGGGAGTCGCTGCGGCGCACGGGCGTCTTCTTCAAAGCGCCCATCACCACGCCCCAGGGCAGTGGCTATAAGAGCGTCAACGTGACCATGCGCAAGGCGCTGGGCCTGTACGCCAACGTCCGCCCGATGATGGCTTACCATCCGTTCGTCGAGACCAAGCACCCTAAGATGAACATGGTCATCATCCGCGAGAACGAAGAGGACCTGTACGCTGGCATCGAGCACCGCCAGACGACCGAGGTCTACCAGACGCTTAAGCTCATCACGCGGCCCGGCAGCGAGCGTATCATTCGTTACGCTTTCGAGTTCGCCCGCATGAACAACCGCGACAAGGTCACCTGCTTCACCAAAGACAACATCATGAAGATCACCGACGGGCTGTTCCACCGGATATTCAGAGAAATTGGCGAGGAATACCCCGAAATCGAAAAAGAGCACATGATCGTCGATATTGGCGCGGCGCGAGCTGCCACCGAGCCGGAGCGCTTCGACGTGATCGTGATGCCCAATCTATACGGCGACGTCGTGAGCGACATCACCGCCCAGCTCACCGGGTCGGTGGGGCTGGCCGGTTCGGCCAACATCGGCGCGCAGGTGGCCATGTTCGAGGCGATTCACGGCTCCGCGCCGGATATCGCCGGGCTGGGAATCGCCAACCCGTCGGGGCTGCTCATTGGCGGCGTGCTGATGCTGATCCACATCGGCCAGAATGAGGTCGCCGAGCGCGTGCGTAACGCCTGGCTCAAGACCATCGAGGACGGCATCCACACCGGCGACATCTACAAAGAGGGCATCAGCAAAGAGCGCGTCAACACCGAGCATTTCACACAGGCTGTCATCGACCGGCTGGGCCAGCGGCCCGTCATGCTGCACGCTGTCACCTACACCAACGGCCAGGGCGGTCTGCCGAGCGGCAGGCAGGCGCGCGTCTTTAAGCCGGAGGCGAAAGAGCTGGTTGGTGTCGATATGTTCCTCGACTGGGACGACGCCCAGCGCGACCCGGACACGCTGGCGGCGCAGCTACAGTCGCTCAATGGCGACGGCCTGGAACTGGTGATGATTACCAATCGTGGCCAGAAGGTGTGGCCGGGCGGCATTCCGGAGACGTTCTGCACCGATCACTGGCGCTGCCGCTTCCAGTCGCCGGGCGAGGGGGCGCTGCCGGGCGTAGCCATCGATCATCAGGCGATCGTCAGCCTGCTCCAGCGCGCGCATGAAGCCGGTTTCGACTTCATCAAAACCGAGAACCTGTACCGTTATGGCGATGAGCTGGGCTTCTCGCTGGGTCAGGGTCAGTAAGCCGCTGTAACGTCCGAAACGCAAACAGCCCGCGCCGGTTGACTACTGGCACGGGCTGTTTGTTTTTGTGAATCGTTTATATCTGCTCGAAATCCAGGCCGTAGAGCGCCATGACATCGCCCACCGCCGGTT
>CAZXCK010000214.1:0-4706 GCA_964639225.1 uncultured Anaerolineaceae bacterium
GTACGCACAAAGCGCACCAATACCGTGATGCGGGAAGGTTTCCTGGCTATCAAAACACCGAACTCTTATCGTGTGCTGGCGGTGTGGCGCGATACGAATAACGAAACCAAAGGGGTGTTGGTTACCAACCCCCATGCCGCTGAAGATGTCGTCACCCAACTGGATGCTATCATACAGCCGCCACTCCGGTGAGACATCTTCAGCCAACACGTAAGTTGGCGCTGTCGCTCTCAGCTACCAGGGCCGGACTCCAGTGGATACTCGGCATAGAATGTGGTTCCCTGTTCTTTTGTCGAGACGAAAGAGACGGTCCCGTTCAGATATTTCTCGCTTAACAGCCGCATACTGTACGCGCCCAGCCCGCGCCCGGCTCCCCTGGTGGAAAATGACCGCTGGAAGACCTGTAACTGGACCTTCCTCGGCATGAACGCCGGATTATGGACGAAGAAACGGGCGTGAGTCGCGGTGTGGTCGCAGCCGACCGTCACGGTCGTGCCGTTGTCGCTGGCTTCCAGCGCGTTTTTGAGCATGTTGCCCACAACGCGCCCCAGCAGCGGCTCATCGGTGACCAACTGTGCCGCCTGATTGCCCCGGACGGCGATATGCAGCCCGTCACTTGCCGGGTGATTGCGATAATGTTCGGCCAGTTCCTCGACAAATGCCTGCGTGTCGATTGGCTGGAAGCGGACTTGTAGTTCGCCGTTTTCAGCGCGCATCAGGTCTCGCTGGGCGATAATCTCATTGATAAGACGATCCGTGACGCTGTTTAGATCGGCGCTCACGCTCTCGGCAGTATCCGGTTCTATTTCCAGCATCTGCGCATAAGTCGAGACGATACCCGCTGTGTTCAGAATGTCGTGAAAGAAGATGCGTTCCAGGGCTTTACGCCGCTGCTCGTCGCGAGTGTCGCGCACTGTGAAGATCACGAAACGTCGATCCTCAATGCGCAGAGGCCGCGCCCAAACCCGCAGATTCAGCCCGTCGCCGGCCTGCTGCACAATGCGACATTCCTGCGTTTCCGCTTTGCCATCCAACCCCGCCAGAATCGCCTTGACTGCGCCGCACTGACGGCAGTATTCGGTTGTTCCGCAACTGTTGACGCCCTCGCTGGTGTGCTCGCAGCCGAGCAGCTCGCCGGGTCGCTTGCCCAGTATATGCTCCGGTTCGTCGTTCAATAGTTTGACAAACGCTTCATTGGCCAGCACCACCTGGCGCTGCTCGTTGAGGATGAGAAATGTGTCGGGTATTGAATCGATCAGGTATTTGGTGAACGCATTCTGTGCGAGCTGTGCCGCATCCCGCAGAATTTCTGCTCTAGTGGCGACCTCTGCCGGCGCGAATTTTGTTGGAAGTTGGGGTGACATAATTGAGTTCCCTTTATCAGATTTTATGATCTCAATTGTAAGCCAATGAACAATGTCAATCATTAAGGTTTTGTCATGACAATCGAGTGTTTGCGGCTGGAATAGCATCGGCCCATTGCTGGTATGTGCAAACGAAAAAGGGCCGCCCGATTGTCGAGCGACCCTCTGTGATCCAGGTTGGGTGGCGCTTAGTTGCTGGGAAGCTGCCGCATGCGCTCTTCTTCGCTCTCGCGGCGTTCGCGCTCCTCACGTTCGCGCTTTTCGCGGTTCCAGGGTGTACCCAGCCACGGCAGCAGGAAGTAGTCCAGGCCGATGTAACCGGCAGTCTTCCAGGCGAGGATCAGCAGCACGGCGGCGACGAACAGCAGCGGGTTAGTGCTGGCGGTGCCGGCCATCATAAAGTTCCAGTTCATGAAACCAGCGAAGAAGGCCGAGATACCGACGAAGGCTCCCAAAATCAGCGCGATACCGATCAGCAGTTCACCATAAGCCACCAGCTTGGCAAACCAGACGTAGGCCTCGGCATCCAGCATGCTCTGGATGAAATCGCGGTACCAGTCGAACGTGATCGCCGGACGTCCGGTTTCTGGGATGGCGACGGCGTTGGTCCAGTATCCGCGCAGCGCGGCGCCGGTTTCGGTCCAGGCGGGGTTGCCGATCTTGCTGGTGGCGGCATCGACCCACTGCCAGCCCAGCCACACGCGGATAATCAGCCAGATGACCGATGCGCGCGGGTCGCTAAACAGCGTCTTCACAAAGCCAGGTTCATCGATGACGCGATCGTACTTACGATTAAAGGGGGTGTTCATCACGTTTACTCCTGCTTGATAAGTGTGTCTCCATCAATGCCTGAATCTTACGTCATTGCCAGGAGATGCAGTAGCAGGCGAATCCCGGAACTTGTGTCAGGTTTTACGAGTAGATTGTGGGCGAGTCTGTCAGGTTTAACCTGACTCTCTACGAGCTGGCGTCGGTTTCGTCGAGGATGTTGTGCCTGAGTGCCAGCCGGACGAGCTGGGCGCGTGTCTCCACGTTCAGCTTCTCCATGCCACGCGCGCGGTAGGTCTCAACCGTTTTAACGCTGATGTAGAGTTCGCTGGCGATCTCGGCGTTGGTGTAACCCAGTGCCACCAGCCGCAGCACGTCATGTTCGCGCTGCGAAAGTGCATCCCAGGGATTCTCGCTGACCTCGGCTGGTGCTGGCTGCGACATCGCGGCGATGAGCTTCTGCGTCATGGTGGGATGCACGGGCTGCTCGCCACGGAGCACTGCGCGGATGGCCATCAGCAGTTCGGTATCGATAGCCTGCTTGAGTACATAGCCAGAAGCCCCGGCTTGCAGCGTCTGTTGCAGATAGTTGACATCGTCGTGCATGGTGAGGATTAACACCCGGCTGTCTGGCGCGGCCTGCCGCAGTTGTGGCAGAACCGTCAGGCCGTCCATATCGGGCATGTTGATATCCAGCAGAATAACATCGGGTTGCAGCTCACTGGCCAGCCGCAGCGTCTCCGCGCCGTCGCCCGCTTCGCTGACAACGGTCAGGTCGGGCTGGCTGTCGATCAGCAGTCGCAGGCCAGAGCGCAGCACAGCGTGGTCGTCGGCCAGCAGAATGCGTTTGACATCACTCATCGACTTATTTCACCCCTGTTGAGTGTATCCGCTGTCGGGATTTCGATAAACAAACTGGTGCCCTGGCCCGGCTGCGTCTCGATCGTCAACCTGCCGCCGAACAGTGCGGCGCGCTCGCGGATTCCCTGCAAGCCCAGGCTGTTGTGCGCCATACCGGGATCAAAACCGATGCCGTTGTCTTCGACAATAATGCGCATGGTGCTGCCCCGGCGGTCGATGATGACGCTGGCGGCGGTCGCCTGCGCGTGACGTGCGATGTTGGTGAGCGACTCCTGCACAATGCGGTAAATACTGGTTTCCATTTCTATCGGCAGGCGCGAGTCGAAACTGCTGGCGATGAAGTCTACGTTGATTGTATAGCGTTGCTGGTAATCGTCGATGTAGCGCTGCAGCGCGCTGATGAGACCCAGGTCATCCAGCGCGCTGGGGCGAAGCTGCCAGGCGATCGTGCGCACTTCGTTGAGTGTCTGGCCGACTACGCCGCGCAGTTCTTCGATGCGGCAGTCTATTTCCGCTGGGTTGCACGATTCCTTGAGGTTCTTGAGGCCCACCAGCAGCGTGGTCAGCAGTTGGCCAGTGCTGTCGTGCAGTTCGCGTGAGATGCGCTGGCGCTCGTCTTCCTGTGCCACGATCACGTTACTGACGTACTGCGCCCGCAGGCGATCCTGTTCGGCGCGTTCCTGCTCGGCTGTCTCCAGTGAACGGGTCATCGTATTGAAGGCGAGTGTGAGCTGGCCGATTTCGTCATTGGCCCAGCGGGGCAGTCGCTGGCTGAAATCCCCTCTGCTGACGGCTTCGGTCGCCTTAACCAGATCGTAAATCGGTCGTGTCAGTATCCACGTCAGCAAGAAGGCCGCGCCAAAACCGATGGCGACCATCACCGCCGTGATCGCCACCAGGCGCAGTGTAACCGCGCTCACTGTCTGGTTGATGTTCGTCTCGGCCAGTATCAGATCAATCGTCACGTCCGTATCTGGCAGATGCGTCGAGATGTGGACGGCATCGCCCGGTTCAGAGTTAACAGTTGCTGGCGCGCTCTGAGATGGGGCACTGGCCAGAATGTCACCGGCTGCATCGCGCACGGCGATATATTCGACGATGGTGTTGTGCCCGCCGCTCGAATAATGACTACGCCAGCCTTCGAGGTAGATTTGCAGGCTCTGCTGGTTGTCGTTCGCGATCATCGCCGCGATGTTCTCTACATATTCTTCGCTCAATGCCTCGCCCTGGTGATGAAGCTCGTGGCGCAGCGTGTCGATAAGGACGGTCCGCATCTGAAGCGTCACAAACAGTCCCAGCAGGACGATGACACCCAGCACAATCCCCATCACTTTCACGCGGATGCTGGCCGCCCCGGCGATATGCCAGAAGCGCTGAAATGGTCGTGATCGCAGGAAAGTGTTCATATATGTCAGGCTCGTACCCGTCATAAACTACAGAAGCAGCAATGTTAGCGGAGAAACCGGCGTCGTGCCAGCCACCTCTGGCAGCGAGAAAATGGTCGGGATTTTTCTTCGCTATCTGCCGGTCGAATGGGTACAATATTAGCTGACCTGTCAATTTGCCTTCCAACCGATAAACTGGAAGTGCGAATGCCATTTGCTGATAAAAACTGTTCGTTTTCCCGGTTGTTTACTGGCTGGTGTCTCTCCGGGATGCCAGACAAAGTCAGGAGGGAAGCTTCAAGATTTCTTAACACAGCTCCATTACAAT
>CAZXCK010000215.1:0-4648 GCA_964639225.1 uncultured Anaerolineaceae bacterium
CGTCCAGCACGTCGAGCGCAACGCTCAACCACGCGGGGACGGCGCAGCGGAGGGGGTCTGTCACAACAGAAAAGCCGCCCGGATCGGACGGCTTCTCTCTCGGATATTCACTCAGGGCGGCTTTTCAGGCGGATGGTTCGCTGGTCCCGGTCTGGCTTGTGCCAGAGTGGTGCCAGCGTATCCCATCCGCCGATGTTTGACGGGGCGGCGGCCCGCGCCGTACAATCGTCCGCGCGGCGTTGTGCGAAGGGTAGAGAGCTATCCTCACCCGTCCAACAGCGCCCGCAGCGGACTGGCATCGCGCGTGGGATGCTCGGCGAACAACTGGGCGAACAGTCGACGCAGATGCTCCCGATAACCCGGCGTCACTACTGCCAGCGATTTCCGCAGATAATCAACTGCTGCGGAAGCATCATCGCGCAGCCAGCGTGTGGCATTCCGACCTGGGATCGGCACAGCCGCCTATTCCAGGCCAAGCCAGCGAGCGGCCTCCTGTGAAACATCGGCGTAGAGCTGCCGCAGAGATCGGTTTGCGTTGCCTGGGGGATGCCCCAGTTGGCGCAGGGCAATCGGGTCTGCACCACGAACCGGCATCTGCCGCACCAGGTTGATATCCGGCGCATCCCAGAATCCAGCGACCTGCACCGGTGGGTTATAATGCTCGGCTTCTGTGCTTTCACCGGCAGCCGCGAGATCGTATCCTCGCAGCGCTTTCATCACAGAATCGCGACTGCGTCCGCGCAGATGGAACAGGATGAAGGGGTCGGCATCCAGTTGCTCTGCGACGAGATAGTACACCGCCGCCGCGTGCTTGCAGGGATCGCCCCAATCCGGACAGGAACAGGTAAAGTCAATGTCCTTCTTGTTTTTCGGAAACAGCGATAATCCTGTGTGCTGGAACACAGCCTCAATGTCACCGGGCATCTCACCTGCCAGCAGCTTCGCGGCGTAAATTGCCTGTTCGGAAAGGGTCATGATAGCCTGCTGCCACTGTGCATCGTCGAGTACGCGCAGTTCAATGGCGGTGCGATACTGCCTGCCATAGCTGCCGCGTATGTCCGCGTAGACCATACCATGCGAGATTTCCAGCGACAGCACGGAGCCGTTGCGCGCATAACGCTTGCCCCGCTCCAGGCGACCACCCAGGCCCAGGCGCTCCATGACGTCTACCCACTGTCGCCCCCACCATTCGCGCCCGATATCGCCGCGCCTGCTCTCCGCGATGACGGGTCCGTGAATGACAATCGCGTCGGCAGGCGTTCGGTAATCCGCCAGCGTCGTATCGTCTTCGTCATAATCGTCGAAGTCGTAATACCAGCCCATGTTCATCCCTCCAGCGCGTCATGGCGCAGGGCGACCAGATCGCGCAGTTCGTCGTTGCCCAGCTCAGAAATCCAGCTTTCACCGCTGCTGATGACGGCATCGGCCAGCGCCTGTTTCTTCTCGATCATGTCGTCGATGCGCTCTTCAAGCGTCCCCAGGCAGATGAATTTATGCACCTGCACGTCCTTCGTCTGTCCAATGCGGAAAGCGCGATCCGTCGCCTGATTCTCGACAGCCGGGTTATACCAGCGGTCGAAGTGGAAGACGTGGTTGGCGGCTGTCAGCGTCAGGCCGGTGCCGCCGGCCTTGAGCGACAGGATGAATATGGGTGGTCCCTGTGGCGACTGAAAGCGTCTGACCATCTCATCGCGCTGATTGGAGGGGGTGCCGCCGTGCAGGAACAGGACCTCATCAGCCAGATATTCGCGCAGATGCTTTTGCAGCATTTCGCCCATCTCAGCATATTGGGTGAATACCAGCAGGCGCTCGTCGTTATCGCGGATCTCGTCGATCATCTCGGTGAGACGGTCGAGTTTACCGCTGCGTTCCGCCAGGGGCGCGGACGTTCCCTCTTTCATGAAGTGCGCCGGGTGGTTGCATATCTGCTTGAGCTGGGTCAGCATCCGCAGGATATTGCCGCGCCGCGCCATGTCCTCGTCAGCGGCCTCAATGGCTTCCATTGCTTCGCGCACCGCCGCCTCGTAAAGTGTGACCTGCTCCGGCGTCATGGTGCAGTAGACTTTGTTCTCGAACTTGTCGGGCAGGTCCTGAATGATCGAGGTGTCCGTTTTGACGCGCCGCAGGATGAAAGGAGCCGTGAGCTTTTTCAGCGCTGCTGAAGCACCCGTATCGCCGTAACGCTCGATGGGGGTGGCAAAGTTCGTCTGGAATGCCTTCTGTGAGCCAAGATAACCGGGATTGACGAACTGGAAGATCGACCATAGTTCGGTCAGGCGGTTCTCGACAGGCGTGCCGGTCAGCGCGAGTTTGAAGTCGGCTGGAATACTGCGCGCTGCCTGCGCCTGCCGGGTCGAGGGATTCTTGATGTTCTGAGCTTCATCGAGCACCATATCCGACCACTCGACCTGCTGGAAAGTCTCCAGATCACGCCGGAGCAAAGCATAGCTCGTCAGAACCACATCCGCCGCCTGCGCCGCGCTGACGAATGCTTCCCCGTGCAGACGGTCCGCGCCGTGATGCGCGATTACCCTGAGTTCTGGCGCGAACCGGCGAATCTCGTGCCGCCAGTTGCCGACGACCGACGTCGGGCAGATCAGCAGCGCTGGCTTATGTACAGCGTGTTGTTCCCGCTGATGCAGCCACAGGGTGATGGTTTGCAGCGTCTTACCCAGCCCCATGTCATCGGCCAGACATGCGCCAAACCCGATTTGCCGCATCTGCGCCAGCCAGCCGAATCCGCGAACCTGATAAGGGCGCAGCGTTGCCTGCAATCCCGCTGGCAGCGGTGGCGGCGGGGTGTCTTGTGGGTTGTAGAGCCGCTCGAAGACGTCCGCGAGCCAGCCTTCGACCTGCGTACTCTCGACTTCGATGCCGTCGATTTCGCTTTCAGCGGCATGAATCTTCAACGCTTCCTGTAAGGTCATGCCGCCGTTCTGGGCCTGATTGAAGAAGTTCATCGCGGCTTTGATCTGGTCTGGGTCGAGTGTAACCCACTCACCCTTGTGGCGCACCAGCGGCTGCTTCAATGCGACCAGCGCCTCGAACTCCTCGCGGCTAATGGAACCCTCGCCGAGCGACAACTGCCATTCGTAGCGCAGAATAGAGTCGCGTGTCAGTATACCGGTGGGTTCGTTCGTCTGCCCCTTGATGCGAGCCTGGGCGCGGATGCGGGCGCGCTGGCCCCACCAGTTCGGCACCAGCACCGCGAAACCGCTGGTTTGCAGCAGAGACATGGCATCCGTGAGGAACTGGTAGGCTTCCTCGCGCGATAGCGTGACGCCGACAGGCTTTGGCTGGCGCAGGCTGCGTTCAATCGGCTCAAACATGCGTGAGGCTAATCCGAGACCGGCCAGGAGCTTCTCCTGCGGATGGTCAAAGCGATAGTCCAGGTAATGGAGCTGCCCGGATCGTGCCGACCAGACCTCGCTGGCCGCCACCAGAAGGCTTGGATCATCGTTGGCCTGCAGCAGGTAATCGACCTGCCACTGATCGCTGTCATCTGCTGCGGATTCGTGCAGCCGGAAGCAGATCCTGAAGTTGCCGCCGTCGTCACTGCCGAACGCCTGCCAGGTCTTCCAGGCATCATAGAGGCGCAGATTGTTGGCGGGTGTGCCCTGGACAACCTGTTCATGCCCGGTCAGTGCGCGCATCCAGGGGTTTTTGGGCGCTCTGTGTTGTGCGGCGGACTGCACGATGAAGGCAGTAACTACTTCAGAGAGAAATTGACCGATCAGGGATTCAGGGGCGGGTGGATGCGCGATGTCCTCGGTCATTGTCCGGCACAAAGATGGCATTATGCGCGCCATCTGCTGGATGAGGCTGGGATCAGGTCGCGGTTCCCAGTAAGCGCGCAACTGCCTGCCATCCCGTGCCAGCGCCGGGATGTAGCGTCCCTCGACCAGGCATGTGACGGTCAGGATAGCAACCTGCTGCCAGAAGCGCAGGTCATCACCCAGATGCACACCCCGTTCTCGTTCCCGTTCTGTAGGCAGTTGCAGCAGCAGATCAAGCGCATCAAGTGGATCGAGCAGCGCCGTGTCGACGCGCCAGAGCATCAGACTCAGATCGTCGTCCAGCGGAACGGCTCCGCTGGACAGCGCCTGCGGCGATGGCTGCACCATTTTCTTGTTGCCCGGCAGCCAGATCGTGAGCAAGTCAGGGACAGGCTGAGCCGCTGTCGTCCACTGATCAACGTAGTTGAGAAGTGTCTGCTGCTGCACAGCAAATGGATGAGGGGCCGTGATGCCGCGCCGTCCTTTGAGATAACGAGGTTCAGCGGCGGCGTCTTCGGCCCAGATGGCAAGCTGCGCCAGTTCGGATACCCATGTGCCATGAAGGATGTGCATGCGCGTGCTCCGTGTGCCTGTCAGAACACCATTCTACGCAATCCTGATGGCGTGTTCAACTTGTTTTAAGTTGGTGATCCCCGATGAATAGCGTGCTGCGACGGGGACAACCGCAGGCTGACTTGCGTCTTTCGTCTGTTTAGCTCTATCTGAAGGCAGATGCCGGATTTTTCTAATCGCCAGGAATAGCCCATGGTTGCCCGTCAGCAAATCCACGGCGACTAGCGTACAGTCATGAGACGTGACAGGCTTCCACTGGCGTTGTTTGAGGGTCTTCCACTGGTCGCGAAGCCGTTCCC
>CAZXCK010000216.1:0-4628 GCA_964639225.1 uncultured Anaerolineaceae bacterium
GAACTGGCCGGTTACGGCGACGAAGTCGAATACGATCCGCAGCGCCTCAACGACATCGAGGAACGGCTGGAACTCATCAACATGCTGCGGCGGCGCTTTGGCGTGACCATCGAGCTGGTGCTGGAACACGCCGACAAAGCCCGCGAGGAACTCAACAACATCGAGCACAGCGAGGAACGCCTGCAGGAACTGCGCGAAAAAGAGACGCTGATGCTGCGCCAGATCGGCGAGCTGGGGGCCAGCATCAGCAAGGTGCGGCACAACATCGGCCAGCAACTGGCGCGGCAGGTGGTCAGCGAACTGAAAGACCTGCGCATGGAACGCACCCAGTTCGAGGTGTCGCTGGTCAGCGCCGACGATCCCGAAGGCTGCTTTGTCGGTGACAAGCGGCTGGCATTCGACGGGACGGGTATCGACCGGGTGGAATTCATGCTGAGCGCCAATCCCGGCGAGCCGCTGCGCCCGCTGGCGAAGGTCGCCTCTGGCGGCGAGGCGGCGCGCATTATGCTGGCGCTCAAGCGGGTGCTGACGCGCGCCGACCACACGCCGACGCTGATCTTCGATGAGGTGGACCAGGGCATCGGCGGGCGTGTGGGCGGGGTCGTCGGCGAGAAACTGTGGGAGCTTTCCAACGGGCATCAGGTGCTGGTAGTG
This sequence comes from uncultured Anaerolineaceae bacterium, assembly GCA_964639225.1. Lineage (GTDB taxonomy): Bacteria > Chloroflexota > Anaerolineae > Aggregatilineales > Phototrophicaceae > CAZXCK01. The sequence goes on from CAZXCK010000216.1 coordinate 655, forward strand.
ACGCATCTGCCGCAGCTCGCCGGATATGCTGACCGGCATTACCATGTGCGCAAGTCCATCGAAGGCGAGCGCACCGCGACGCGCGTCATCGAACTGACGGAAGAAGCGCAGCGCATCGCCGAGCTATCGGATATGCTGGGCGCGACCGGCGAAGGCAGCCGCCAGAGCGCGCACGAAATTCTGGACGAGGCGCGCGTCAGAAAGGGCGTCACACCTTCGCCGCAGTGAGGCGGGGGCGGCCTCGCCCGGCATTAAATCACAGGCTGCCTACAGCAGGCTACAGGAAGCGAGCCTGCACTTAAACGGGTGGCGTATACGCCAACCTGAATTCAGAGCGGAGTAAAGGTGCGGACCGGTCCCGCCCGGCGTTAAAACACCGGGCTACAGGGAGCGTGTCGCCTGCAACTCGAAGAGTTGCCAGAGACACGAAAACAGGTTCACGTAACCTGCCATGAGGGACACAACCCTTTTAATGGGTTGGCTACTCTAGCCAGCGGTTTTGAACCGCTGGCGCGTTGGCGGCGCGAAAGCTGAGAATCTGCCCCAGTTTACGGATGCACCCCGCCAGCCAAATACATTTGACACCGACTTAAACATGGCTTAAACTACCATTTATTGACGATGGTTGATACAGACCTTGTGGAGGGTCAACAGCTATGGCTGTTGTTTCCAAAACGCCTGACCTCATCCCGATCTGCGCAACACGCGGCCTGTGACTTCATGCCGCGTGTTTTTGTTTGGTGGGTTCCCACCCCCCCGCATAATTTAGTGGACATAAGGAGAGTGCAACAATGGACTACAGCATGATTGGCAAAATCGAGAAGGCGAAGAAATACGCCGAGGAGCCGGATCGCGTCACGTTTAACTCGCTGGCGGTTGAGTTCCGGGGCAACAACAACACCTACACAATCACCCTCGGCCCGGACGGCTGGCACTGCACCTGCCCCGGATTTCAGAAATACGCCATCTGCCCGCACATTATGACGCTGGAGCGCCTGTTCACGCCCATGCTCAAGCGGGATCGTTTGCCATATGCTCAGGGCCAGAACGTCGTCAGCGACGTGGAGAAATCCAAGCAGTATGCCGAAGAGACCGACCGCATCACTTTTATCTCGTTCGATGTTAACTTCCGGGGCGGGCACAACGAGTTCCGCATCACCTATGACGATGGTAAATGGGACTGCGACAATCCCTACTTCAAGTCTCGTGGTGTGTGCAGCAACACGATGGCCATGGAACGCCTGCTTAAGGGCATGGTCAAGCCGGTGACGCGCGTCCCGATGGAATAAGCCGCATCCAGTCTGTGAAAACCATTCGGTCCCTCATCGCTGGTGGTATCTCGCCGGGGATGAGGGACCGACAGCAGCGCCGCCTCGTAACAGTCACCAGCAATTGAACACATCATCCCTAATTTAAGCCTTGCATCGAGTTTCGTATGCTATAATGCAGATGTTATCTTTATTCCCACAAGGATTTATCAATTCATATGCAGATCGCATCGGAGGTGAAGCCGTGAGTCGTTGGGGAAATAAATACGTAATCGGTCTCACGGGCAATATCGCCGTTGGCAAAAGTGTGGTGCGCCAGATGTTACAGCATCTGGGCGCGTACACCATCGACGCCGACGGGCTGGCGCATCAGGCGATGGCCCCCGGAGCACCCGCTTATAAACCGATTGTTGATACATTTGGCCAGTTCATTCTCACCCCGGACAAGACCATCAACCGTTCGATGCTGGCCAGTATTGTGTTCGCCAACCCCGAAGCCCTGCGCAAGCTGGAAGCGATCACGCATCCGGTGGTGGGGCAGGCCATCGACACGCTGGTGAAGCGTGCCAAACAACGTGTGGTGGTCATCGAGGCTATCAAGCTGCTGGAAGGCAGCCTGGCGGAGTCGGTAAATGCCGTGTGGGTGGTGGACGCCAAACCACAAACACAGTTCGCCCGGCTCACCGGCAAGCGCAAGATGGCGCCCGAAGAGGCCAAGAAGCGCATCATCGCGCAGAATCCACAGGCGGACAAGGTGAAGGCGGCGCAGGTCGTCATTCGCAATGACGGCAATATCGAAGAGACGTGGAAGCAGGTCCATGCGGCCTGGAAGCAGGTCGAGCAGCAGCTTAAACCCGCTGCTCCGCAGCCACCGGTCCAGCCTGCGAAGTCCCAGGCACCGACGACGCCGCTCCAACCGGCACCGGCCCAGCCCGCGAAACCGCAGCCGCCGGCCCCGCAGCCGCCGGCTCAGCCCACGCAACCGCAGCCGACACAGCCCACCGCCGAGGATCCGTCACCGGCTCCGGCGGTCGATACCAGCGGCGTCACCGTGCGCCGGGGGATGCCCTCCAACGCCGAGGCGATCGCCGATTTCATCAGCCGCCAGTCCGGTCAATCGGTGGGACGCATGGATGTGATTATGGCTTTCGGCCAGAAGAGCTATCTGCTGGCGGAGACGGACAGCGTCAAACCGGCAGGTGTCATCGGCTGGCAGGTGGAGAATCTCATCACCCGTGCCGACGAGCTGTACGTCGCACCCGGCCCACAGATGGAGCGTGTGGTCTACGCGCTGATCCAGGCTATCGAGGAAGCCTCACGCGAGCTTCAGAGCGAAGTCAGCTTCGTGTTCCTGGCCACCGATGCCAGGCCAGAACTGGCGCAGCCGTTCCTCAACAGCGGCTACGAAGTCACCACCGTACAGGAGATCAAAATCCCGGCATGGCGCGAGGCGGTGCAGGAGATTCTACAGGACGGCACGCAGCTTCTGACGAAGAAACTGCGCCGCGACCGGGTGCTTAAGCCTATCTGACCGGGGTGCATCCGGATTTGGGGGCAAACCTGCCTCGCCCGGCGTTAAAACACCGGGCTACCGTAAGCGTGTCCACTGAAGGGACACAAAAACAGGTTCACGTAACCTGCCATGAGAGACACAAGCCTTTTAATGGGTTGGGGCCACCTATAGCCAGCGGTTTTGAACCGCTGGCGGCGCGAAAGCAGAAAACCCGCCCCCAAGTTCCGAATGCACCCATCTGACCCAAATGCCTTTTCATTTGCGACCGGGTGCTTTATACTGCGTGCAGACCGCGTAAGCGACGATTGGGAAGGCTATGGAAACGATCAACAATCTGCCCCCTGTACGCTGGGCGCTGCGACATCCGCGCATCGCCGCCTGGATTGTGCTGTCGGTCGGTATGGTGGCGCTGCTGGTCATCGAGGCCCGTGACGTGGGCCTGCAAACCGGCAACTGGATCGCGCTCATCGTGGCGACTGTGCTGGTGGCTGGGGCCTGCATCTGGATTGTAAGCTGGGAAGATGTGGACGAGCGCGAGCCGGTCGATGGCGCGGCGCTGGACGCCGATACCTCGCAGGAACTGCGCGCCGCCCGTGCCGACTCCGAACTCGACGACCCTGCCCGCCCCGCCAATCAGGGCTGAGGCTGGGGTTTTCCTGATATCCATGAGCACCTGTTGGCGGTGTGGTCGCGGACGCGCAGAAGCGCGTCCCTACGGTTTACCGCTGCTCTTCGTAGGGACAGCCTTCTGCCTGTCCGACAAGCCGCCCAAAAATCTGCCAACCTATACCCTAACAGCCGCCGAACTAATGCCAGTGACCTGAAGCTCATCGAGGATGAGTCATGAGCGATTATCATATCAACATCTTCTACAGCGACGAAGACGGTGAGTACATCGCCGATATTCCTGATCTCAAGTACTGCTCGGCCAGCGGCGACACGCCTGAAGCAGCCTTGCGTGAGGTCCTGGAAGCGAAAGCGCTCTGGCTGGAAGCCGCACGTGAGAAGGGATTGCCCATCCCACAGCCGCGCTATCGCCCGGCGATCTACCAGACAAACTGACCCACCGCGCCCGCCTCGTGACCTGCCTTGCTTAAATCCATGCCAAATAATCGCCTCAAAACCCTGCTGATTATGAGCCTGCCGCTGCTGCTGGCGACGTTGTATCTGGTGCTGGTGGCGCGCCACACCTA
>CAZXCK010000217.1:0-4493 GCA_964639225.1 uncultured Anaerolineaceae bacterium
GAGCACAGCGACGATCATGACGACGAGCACAGCGACGATCATGACGACGAGCACAACGACGAGCACGCGCACGAGCACGGCCCATGTGACCCGCATGTGTGGTACGACCCGGCCAATGTGATGATGTGGGTGGACAACATCGCCGCCGCTCTCGCCGAGGCCGACCCGGCTAACGCCGAGGTCTACGCGGCCAACGCTGAGGCATACCGCGCCGAACTTGAGGCGCTGGTCGAGGAAATCGAGGCGCAGATCGCCAGCCTGCCGGAGGAAAACCGGGTGCTGGTCACCCATCACGACTTTCTGGCGTATTTCTCGGTGCCGTATGGCTTTGACGTGATCGGCACGGTGATCCCCGCCGCGACGACGCTGGCTGAGGTCGCGCCGGGAGACATCATCGCGCTGGTGGACACCATCCGCGAGTACGACGTACCGGCCATCTTCGCCGAGTACAGCGTCAGCACCGACGTCGCCGAGACGGTCGCGCGCGAAGTGGGCCGTGAGGTGGCTGTGGTGCAACTGTACAGCGGATCACTGAGCGAGGCGGATGGCCCGGCGGCGACCTACATCGACTACATGCGCTACAACGTCAGCGCCATTGTGACGGCGCTGGGCGGCAGCGCGGGCTAACCCTGGCGTCTGCGCTCGAAGTAGCGCGCCTCGCCGCGCACGAAATCCACCGTCCCGGCGATGGTTGGATCGGCGGGGGTGTGGGGCGGCAGCCGTTCGATGGTGAAATGCAGCCCGCCAGCGGCGGCCAGCTCGACGCGCCCGACCTCACCGGCCTGAAGCGGGGATAATCTCAACTGGCGGCCCGCGCATTCCGTGCGGGCCGCTGGATTCAGCAGCACGGCCCATTCATAAGCATCTGTCGCGCTGCCGAGGTCGTCCTCGCTGGCGACGTACAGCAGGTCGTTTTCCAGGTGCGGGCGGCCCGTGTCGACCAGGGCCATCATGGTCTGCGCCGCCAGCGATCCGACGCTGTCGGGGTCCAGCACATCGCTGACGCGGGCCGCCTGGTAGTTCATGGCGTCCAGCACAAACAGCGTGGAGCGTCCGCCGGTGACATCGCAGGGCCACACTTGCGGCACGCACGACGCGCCCAGGTCGAGCAGCACACAGGGACCGGGCGCGGCGCGGCGCAGTCGCTGCAACCAGGTATACAGGCGCGGCAGCAGGTCGAGGTCGCCGCGCAGATTGTGGGTGTAGAGGACGGTCAGCGGCGGGTTGGACATGCCGCGTCAATCCCCCAGCAGATCGGCCACATGGTTGATAATCGCCTCGCTGATGACGGCTTTGGTGGCCAGGTCCAGCGGATAGCGGTTGCCGTCGGCGTCGAGGATGACGACGCGGTTCGTCTCCACGCCGAAGCCAGCGTCCTCGGCGGTGATGTCGTTGGCGACCATGATATCCAGCCCTTTGCGTTCGAGCTTGGCCTGGGCATTATCCAGCAGATTCTCGGTTTCGGCGGCGAAGCCCACCACCACGCGGGGATAGCCGGTCTCCTCGCGGCTGGCTTTGATCTCGGTGAGGATGTCGGCTGTCGGCAGCAGTTGCAGGGACAGGTCGTCGCTGACGCTCTCTTTTTTGATCTTCTGGCCGGCGGCGCTGGCGGGGCGGAAATCGGCGACAGCCGCCGCCATGATGAGCAGGTCCGTATCGGCGCAGACGGTGGTGATGGCCTCTTTCATCTCCTCGGCGGTATCGACGTTGATGACCTCGGCTCCTACCGGCACCGGCAGCCACTCTGAGGCGCTGACCAGCACCACCTCGCGCGCGCCAGCGTCCAGGGCGGCCTGGGCTAAGGCGTGGCCCTGCCTGCCGGTGGAACGGTTGCTGAGGTAGCGCACCGGGTCGATGGGTTCGCGGGTGCCGCCAGCACTGACGACGATCTTACGCCCGTAGAGCACGCCGTTCTGCCCCAGCACACGCCGCATATAACCCATCAGCGTGCGTGTCTCCGGCAGGCGTCCCTGCCCCACCATGCCGGAAGCGAAACGCCCGACATCTGGCGGGATGACGACCGCGCCGCGCTCGGTCAGCGTGTGGATGTTGGCCCGCACCGCCGGATGCGCGTACATGCCGCCGTCCATAGCCGGGGCCACCAGCAGCGGACAGCGAGCCGCCAGCGCGGTGACGCTGATGAGATCGTCGGCCATGCCGTGCGCCAGCCGGGCCAGCGTGTGGGCCGTCGCCGGGATGATGGCGATCAGGTCGGCGTCCTCGGCCAGACCGACATGGGCGATGTGCGTCGGCAGTCCGTCGGCGCTGTCTGACTGCCACATATCGGTATAGACCGAGCGCCCGGTCACCGCCTGGAAGGTCAGCGGTGTGACGAAACGCTGGGCGGCGGCGGTCAGCGCCACATCGACCAGCGCGCCGGCCTGCGTCAGTTTGCTGGCGAGGTCAACGGCTTTGTAACAGGCGATGCTGCCGGTTACGCCCAGGAAGATATGCTTGTCCTCTAAAACGGTGATCGGATTCATGGTTGTGCCTGTCTACTAGCTGGTGTGGTCACGTCACCTGCCGGGCGACGAATCTGCGTGTGGTGGGTGGCTGGCAGGGGACGATCAGCGACCGTCCCCTGCTTCGAGTATAGCACGGGAATTCAGCCGACGGCTTCCGCCGACGACACCAGCAGATAGACCGAGCGGTCCTCGGTCATGGCGGCGAGGATGGTGCCATCCGGGCTGAAGGCCAGCGCGATGACGGCTTCGTTGAGGTTGGCGATCAACTGCGGCGTGGCACCGGCAGTGGCGGTATCCAGCGCGTAGACGACGCCATCGCTGCCGGCGAACACCAGCAGATCATTCTGCGGGTTGAAGCTGACGGTCTGCGCGACGGCGTTGGCCGGGGCCATCAGGGTTTGCAACGTGCCGGTCTCCAGATCGACGAGATGGACGCTGCCATCGGAAAGAGCCAGCGCCGCCGCCGTGCCGCTGGCGTTCAGCGACAGGCTGTTGGGCACGGTGGGCAGCTCGACGTTGAGGCGGGGCTGCTCGGTTTCCAGGTTCCACACGCGCAGAGTCTGGTCATCGCTGGTCGAGACCAGCTCGCCGGTGTTGGCGCGAAAGGCCATGGCGATCACGTCGGCGGTGTGGCCGCGCAGCGCCTGCGTCAGCGAGACGGTGTCGGTATCCCACAACGAGATGGCATACATGCGAGTCGCTTCGTCGCCACTGAGCAGCGCCAGGCCGCCGGTGGAGGCGACCAGGCCATCGTCGCGGAAGGCGGTGGCCGTCACCGGGTTGGCGTGGCCGCGCAGGAAAGCGCGCTCACGGACGACAGCGCCAGGGTCGATGTCCCACAGGCGGATGCCGCCATCGACGCCGCCCAGCAGCACGATGCTCGGCTGCGCGCCAAAATCGACGCTGGTCAGGCGGTCGTTGGCCGGTACGATGCGCGGCGGACGGTCGAGGGAGTCCAGGTCGTAGACCCAGGCTCCTTCACTGCCCAGCCGCCCGGCGATCACCAGCCGCGACAGCGCGCCGTTAGAATCGGCAGGGGCGAAGGCCAGCGCGGGGGCGAAGTTGCCCTGAAGGCGGAAAGTGACCAGCGCCGCTGCGCCAGGCTCGATGACGTTGCGCTGGCCGGGCAGCGGCAACGGTGACACCGGCTCCACGAAGTACTCACCGGCGCGACCTTCGATGATGTAACCGTTGAGGCCATCTGAGGTGATCTGCCACCACAGGTTGCCGATCTCATCGCAGATGGGGCCGTCCAGGATTTCCATGCGACCGCCGCCGGGGATCTCGCCGAGGATGACGGCATCGGTACGGGCGGCGTCGCGCACGGCGCTGGGCAGGGCCGAGGCCACACGCGCCTCGACCGATGGCGCCAGCCGTGTACGCATATAGTTGACATCATCGGTGGCGGGCGGGCACAGCGGATTGCTGTACGGGGTTTCGTCGTCGGGCAGCGGCGCGGTGTCGTCGTCGTCTTCCTCGGCGTCCTCGTCGGTCACGCTGCACAGGATGACGACCTGACGGTCATCCGAGACGCGGTAATCGTAAATCTGCCCCTGATAAGTGAACAGGAACCGGTAACCAACCACCTGCATCTGCGCGTAGACCTCGCCCGGCTGCGGGCAGCCCAGGCTGGCATCCGGGAAGGTGAGGCGTTCCCAGGACCAGTACAGGTCGTTGAGCGTCAGGTTGCGCCCGACACGCTCGCTGAGGTCATCGAGGGCGTCGTGGATCGGCTCCGGCGCGCCCTGCGCCACCGCACCGGCCAGCGGCAGCAGCAGTAAACTCGCTAAGAGCAGCACCAGTAGTTTTCTCATAATGAACAGTTGCCTCCTCGTGAATAAGAAAGCATAAAGCCACAACGTGTGTGGTCATGCTGCATTCAATTATAGCGTATTGGGGATTGTGCGTCAGGGGATGGCGGGGCGGGTTGATGCGGATTAAGAATTCAGAGCGGAGTGTAGGGGCGGACCGATTCCGCCCGGCGTTAAAACACCGGGCTACAGGGAGCGTGTCCACTGAAGGGACACA
>CAZXCK010000218.1:0-4456 GCA_964639225.1 uncultured Anaerolineaceae bacterium
GTCTCTTTAGCAGACACGCTTCCTGTAGCCCGGTGTTTTAACGCCGGGCGGGACCTGCTTGCAGCTTGTGTTTTAACGCCGGGCGGGACCGGTCCGCCCCCAAATCCGAATGCACCCGCCATAAAACAAAACCGCCGCGCTCAGGCGGCGGGATGCGAATGGCGTTTAGGTTTGCTGCTGGCCGTTGGCGATGGCTCGTCCTCTGGCGCGACCAGCGGATGGCCGCGCTCGTCGCACGGGATGAGGTCACCATCGCGCGTGATGACGAAGTGCGCGGTGCCACATGGCGCTGGCGGCGGCGTCTCGATTGGTGGTTGGTTCGGCTTGCGTGCCATCGGTGCGCTGCTCTCGGCATGTCTGAAGGCACGGAAACCTGCGCGGCTGGCCGCGTGGATCATGGTGTTGGCGATATTCCGTACCGGGATCATTGACGTTTCCCTTCCTTCGGGGCAGAATGTCCCTTTGCCACAGTATATCACGAAACCTAACCGAATGAACGTTAGATTACAACCAGATTGCCAGCCAATCCGCCCTGTTACGAGCGAATAGGCTTGTCATCTTCGTCAACGATGATGATGCCGCCGTTGTCCGCCGGTGCGCCGCTGCGCTCGTCCGGGTAGAAGTAATGCAGATGGTCGTTCTTGCGCTTGCCGTAAGCCTGGCGCGGAACCTCGACATAGATGCGCTGGCCGCGCTTCAGCATAAAAGTCACCGCTATCGCCAGCAGACCAATCAGAAAGACCGGCGCCAGCAGGCACAGCAGTGGAATCAACAGCAGCGTCAGAATGATTGAGAAGATTTCCATACGTCCCCAACTCCGTGTGTCAACCAGCAGGCGCACCGTCTGCGCCTGCCTTTATCATGATTTACGCACGATTATCAGCCTGGGTTGCATATCGAAGCTTGATCTAGCGGCGCGAGGAATGTGCCTGCCCATTCTGGTCATGACCGGTCTGCGGCGCGCCGTCCTCGCCGCTGTCAGCAGCGGATTCGTCGCGCATCTCGATCAGCTCGCCGTCCGGGCCGACGCTGAAATACGTCACATCATCCAATGACGGCTTGCGTTTCCTGCGTTTGGACTTGCCAACGCCAAATTGGGCGCGGACGCGGAACTCGCGTACTTCGCGCTCCAGCGCGCGCGCCTCGGATTCGTTGCGGATGAAGCTGGCCAGCAGGTACAGACCCACCACCACGCCCACGATCGCCGCCGCCAGGGTGCCAGTCAGCAGCAGCGCGGCGGAAAAGCGCGCCAGCCGCAGAAAGGCCAGCACCAACACCGTCACCAGCACAAAGGCCAGCGTATAGCGCAGCAGACGCATCCGCCGCCGCCGGTAGATATCCAGCCGGTCGAACAACTCGTTGACATATTCGGCTGTCTCGTAATCAGGTGTTGCTGGCATGTTTTCGCCCTTTCCCTCTTACGCGCCTGACGATCCACAGCAGTGACCGCATCCACAACGGGCGCGGCTTCTCGCCGGCCAGCAGCCGTCGCAGTCGCTTGGCTTCACGGCGCGTCTGGCGCGTGACCAGCATGTGACGCACCGACCGCGCCAGCAGAATCAGACCGATGGCCGCCAGAAAGACGATCGTAAAAAAGAGCACAGCGAAAAAAATATCCGGCCCGAACTGCCTCACGGCCATGCGCGGCAGGCGCGATCCAAAGGCGACCATCGCCGCATACAGCACCCACAGCGCCTGAAGCACGATGCGCCGGCGCCGCTGGAATTCCAGCACTTGTTCGATTTCCCGCAGGCTGTCGTGCAGGTTTTCGTGTTGTTCCTGCATACGCTCACAACGATTTCTTGATTTGTGATCGCCGGTTTTCACCCGCGACCATCACCAACCAGTATACTGGCAGCGAGACGCCGCCACTGCCCCGATTATTGGGGGCTTTCCACTATCATAGTCGAGAACCAGGTACAAAAAAAGGAGACCTGCGTCTCCTCAATTGGCTGCATCGATGATAGGTACGGTGTCGCATCAGACGCGGGTGATGTAGCTGCCGTCCTCGGTCTTAACGCGGATCGTGTCGCCCTCTTTGACAAACATCGGCACAGTGACCGTCAGCCCTGTCTCGGTGTTGACCTTCTTCGTCGGGCTGTTAGCGGTGTCGCCAGCCACGGCCATCTCAGACTCGGTGACCAGCATATCGACCGTGCTGGGCAGCTCGTAGTCGATGACTTCGCCTTCGTAGCGCAGCAACTTGAGTACCGTCCCCTCTTTGAGGTAGTACAGGTCATCACCAAACAAATCCCGCGCCAGCGTAGGCTGCTCGTAGGTCTCGTTGTCCATAAACGTCAGGAACTCGCCGTCGTCGTACAGATACTCCATTGCGGAGGCATCCAGGCGGACGTCCTGCACGCGATTGCCGGAGTTGTACGTCTTGTCCGTGGTGGAGCCGTTGCGCAGGTTGCGCACCGACACGCGGATGGTCGCCGCGCCGCGCGCTGGCTTGTTGTGGCTGTAGTTGAGCACTTTCAGCAGTTCACCATCCTCGACATAGGTGGTGCCCCTGCGCAGTTGGTTGACATCAATCATAGGTCGTGTGTATCCTCAAAATCGGCCAATAGCTGACGAAGTATAGCAAAGAAGCCGCACCCCGTATAGATTCCACTGCGCCCGCTAGTGACGTCCGTTGTTGCTGCCGATGGGCAGCGTGTTGAGGAAATCCTCGTTTGTTTCGTACTGGCGGAAGTTGGAGAGCAACTGCTCCGTCGCGCCAATCGGACCGGCTTCGCCTTCGGCCAGGTGCGCCCACATGCGCCGCAGCGTGTACACGCGCTGCAGCACGTCCGGCCCCAGCAGCAGTTCCTCGCGCCGCGTGGACGACTGCTCCAGGTCGAAAGCCGGGAAGATGCGCCGTTCCTGCAACTTACGGTTGAGGTGCAGCTCCATGTTGCCGGTGCCCTTGAATTCTTCGTAGATCACGTCGTCCATCTTGCTGCCGGTGTTGACCAGGCAGGTAGCGATGATCGTCAGGCTGCCGCCTTCCTCGACGTTGCGGGCCGCGCCGAATATGCGCTTGGGCGGCTGGATGGCCGACGGGTCCAGACCGCCGGAGAGCGTGCGTCCGCTGGTGGGCACCACCAGGTTGTAGGCCCGCGCCAGTCGCGTGATACTGTCCAGCAGAATAACCACATGCCGGTCGATCTCCACCAGACGCTTGGCGCGTTCCAGCGCCATCTCCGCCACTTTGACGTGATGGTGTACCGGGTCGTCAAACGTGCTGGCGATCACTTCAGCGTCCACCGAGCGATCCATATCGGTCACTTCTTCCGGGCGCTCGCCGATGAGGGCGATCATCAGATGCACTTCAGGATAATTGCGACTGATGGCGTTAGCGATGTCCTTCAGGACGCTCGTCTTACCCGCCTTGGGCGGCGAAACGATCAGGCCGCGCTGGCCGCGCCCGATCGGGGCGATCAGGTTCAGAATACGGGTGGAGAGTACACGGGGGTTGGTCTCCAGGTCGAAGCGTTCCAGCGGGAAGATCGGCGTCAGGCTCTCAAAATTGACGCGCCGTTTGGCATCTTCCGGGTTCAGCCCGTTGACCGCGTCCACGCGCAGCAGGCCGAAATACTTCTCGGAATCCTTGGGCGCGCGCACCTGACCGATCACCATATCGCCGGTGCGTAGGTTAAAGCGTTTAACCTGCGACTGGCTGACGTAAACGTCGTTGGGGCCGGGCAGGTACTTCTCGGCGCGCAAAAAGCCGATGCCGTCCTCCACGATCTCCAGAATGCCGCCGCGCAGCCGGTGGCCGCGCCGTTCCGCTTCGGAGCGCAGCAGGCTCAGAATCAGGTCCTGCTTCTTCAGGCGGCTGTAGCGCTGAACGCCAGCCTCACGCGCCAGGGTACGCAGTTCTTCAAGGGTTTTGGTTTCGAGTTGGGCTATATCCATAGTGTCTCAGTAAAGCGGCAGCGGGAGGATGCCGCTCCGCCTCCTTTCAATCCGAGGATTTTATAGGTGTTTCGTTAACAGAAGTCGCCAATCGAATGGATTCATCGTTTGTCGTTGGCTGCCATCGTGACCTCGCCACTACTTCCTGCCGAACCACCCACCGGCTGCACGCGCGCAGGGTCCAGTAAACGGGCGGGTTGGGGGCACGATTGTGAGCAGTGAGGAATGGCAGTTTCCCAGAATCTATGGCCGGGCCTACCGGACAGGCGCGCTGCACGGCATTGACAATCCGGTGCGGATTCACGGTCGATTTGAAAGTCAGGGCCGGTATCGGTAATGGAAGCAGATTATTTAGCTTAATTGCTCACGCAAAATATAGCATACCTCCATCAAGTCGTCAAGCGAGTTAGAGAATAGTATGATGAGCGAACATGACGCCCGGCCCAGGCGAGGCGCGCCGGGCCGGGTAGGTGCCGATCCTCACTCGTAACGCAGCACGTTGAGCACACGCTCGCGCACCGCCACGTTGGCGCTCAGGAAGGTCGCTGTCGCGCCG
>CAZXCK010000219.1:0-4404 GCA_964639225.1 uncultured Anaerolineaceae bacterium
GGCAAATGCACCTTCCAGGCCGAACCCGGCGACCGGCTCATCGTCGAGACGCCGGGCGGCGGTGGCTGGGGCACGGCGTGAGAATCTTCACGGCGTGAGAATCGTCACGGCGTGACAATTGTCACGGTAAGAAAACACACCCTGCGCGCTTCCATACAATAGTGCCGGTCCGCCGTCAAGCGCGACCGGCAGAAGTCAACACCAGTTGTTAATCGATGAATCACATCAGGAGACAAACTCACTATGGGCAACACAACCGTGACCTGGGTCAAGGAGATGCAGTTCGCCGCTGTGGACAGCACCAATCACTCGGTTCTGCTTTCGACGACCGATGACAGCGTGGGCATGAAGCCATCAGAGCTGCTGCTGTCTGCACTGGGAAGCTGCACCGCCGTCGATGTGGTCAGCATTCTGCAGAAGCGCCGCCAGCAGCTCACCGGCCTGGAGATCGTCGTCAGCGCCGAGCAGGCCGAGGAACACCCGAAGGCGTTCACGCATTTTCACATTCGGTATATCGTCACCGGCGTGGACATCAGCCCGGCGGACGTGGAACGGGCCATCAAACTGTCTGAGGAAAAGTACTGCTCGGTGGCGGCCACGCTGCGCGCCGGCGCGGAGATTACCTACGATTACGAGGTGATTCAGGCCGGGACGTAAATCAAGCCTCAATTAGCGGTTGTCGGGGCTATAATGATTAAATGCTCTTTATGGCTCAATCATTATAGAAGGCGAGTGCGCTGTGCCAACCGCTAAATTCCTGCTCGAACACTTTTACTACGGTCAGCTTGTGCACGATGGCAAACCCAGGGGCGAGCCGCGTCTGCTGGCCGCGTCGGCAGGGGTGACGCCGGAACTGGCGGCGCTGGCCGTCGAACGGGTGACGCTGCCGCCGCTGATTCGCGCCGACAATGGCGCGTGGGCGCTGGTGCGCGGGCGTCATAAATCGATTCCGTTTCTGCTGGTGCAGGCCCAGCAGGGCAGCGCCGGCCAGTTGATCGCCCACTATATTCTGGCACCGCCAGATACGCTGCGCACCGTTGGCGGCAATCTGCAGGCGCTGCTGGCGCTGGTGCAGGATACGCTGCCGGTTTTCGACCGGCTTGACCAGCAGTTGCTCGACCCGGTGGCGCTGGCCACGCCATCGCCGCTGTCGATGGCGGCGCAGGTCGATTACATCCTGGACCTGATGACCATCACCCGCAACCGCATCGACATCATCGAGCTGCTGCTGGCGGCCATCGTCCAGGGTGTGCAGTTGGTCGTGCAGGGAGCGCCGCCCGATCTCAGGGAACGGGTGGCTTTCGTGCAGGGTCTGCTGGCGCTGCTGCCGCCCTCGGCGCGCTTCGGCGTGACCTTCACCACGCACAGCCTGCCCACCACCGACATCGACGCCCAGATTCGCTTTTACAGCGACGACATGCCCCCTGCGGATACGACCGTGTTCAACTGGCCGCGCGCGCAGGTGACTGGCGTCGATTTAGAGGACGACTACAGCCGCTTCGTCATGAGCCAGCTTCGCCTGGACGCCGAGCTGGTCATCCAGCGCAACACGCAGATGACGCTCATCGCCGGCTGGCGGCTTAACCAGGGCGATAAGCTGGCGGCGGCGCTCGGTTACGCGGCGCAGCGCGTGCGCCTGGACGAAGCCCTGCGCAACAAGCAACCGGTGAATCACAGCGAGGTGGCGCGTATTCTGGCGACGGACCCCACGCTGACCGACGAACTGCGCGTGCTGTACGCCGATCATCTCATCACGTTTTCGCTGGCGATGGAAGACATGAGCCACGCGGCACCCGTCGCCGAGCTGCTGCCGGACAACCCCGAACTGGAACAGGCCGCGCTGCGGCGCATGGGCGAGGCGCTCAATGAGGGGCGCGCCAGCCTGGTCTATGATACGCTGCTGTTGTGGCTGGGCCATCCACAGGGGCCGCGCGGTTCGGCGTGGGTCGATCTCACCCAGCGCACGCTGCTGGAATACGCACGTGGGCTGGTGGCCCGGCGCGACCTGGATGGTATTGTGGCGCTCATCTCGCGTTTGCACGCCGCCGACTCCGTGCTGGATTTGCCGCGTGTGGCGCCGCCCTTTGTGGCGCGAGTGCTGCCTGTGTGCCAGGACGATCCGGCCCTGGCCGAAAGCCTGTTTCTGCTGGGCATCAAATACATGGATGCGCAGCGTTTCGCCGCGCTGATGGACCGCCGCGACTTTTTGCAGCAGCTTCCGCAGGCGCTGCGCTCGGCCTGGGTCCACATCCGCGATGGCGGGTCGCCGGCGTCGGCGGCGGGGCTGGTGAAGGCGTCAAAACGCTTCGGCGCGGACTGGGACTCCGTCCTGCTGCGCTTCGCCGAACTGGCGGTCCACGAGAACCGGCTGGCGCTGGTGAGCACGCCGGTTCTGGTCGCGCTGCTGGAGATCGCCCAGGGCGACCGGGCGCAGCACTTCCGCGACCGGCTGCTGTGGCTGGTAGGGCAGATCGAAGAGCTGGGGCTGATCGGACTGGAACCGCCCGGCCCGCTGTGCCTGCTGCAAATCCGGCTGCTGCTGGGCGATTACGAGACACTGGCCCGGCAGATGCTCAACCAGTCGGCGCAGTTGTACCCTGGCGATCACCAGGTCGATTACCTGCTGGTGGTGGATACGCTCTTCAGTGAGACGCCGCTGGAACCCGAGGCGGCCCGGCGCGCGCTGCAGACGGCCAGCAACAGCGGCGTCCGGTCGATTCCGCTGATTGTGGCCGGGGCGGCGGCGCTGCGCCAGCATCCCGGCGCGCCCGCGTTGAAACCGCTGGCCCGGCAGATCGTCGAGCTGCTGTACGGCATGCGCCAGGATATACGTTACATGGCCGATGTGCTGCCATCGTCCACCATACCGGGTCTGCTGCGCTGTGCCGCCGCCTACAACGATGGCGACAGCCTGATGAGCCTGGCCGAGATCGTGCCGCTGGTGGTCGAGCAGGGCGGGCTGGACGCTCCGGTACTGGCTGAGATGGTCGGCAGCCTGCCCGCTGAACCGGCAGCGCGGCGGGCCGGTCTGCATATGCTGCGCGCCTATGTCCGTAGTTCGGATGACCAGACCGCCCGGCGAAGTATCAAAGTCTTCGGCACCGCACTGGGCGATGATGTTCGGCGGGCGCTGGAAGTGACGGTCACGCTGCGCGAGGTCATGGGCGGACTGCCCATTGAGGCTTATGCCGGGCGGGTGCGGCAGGCGGTCGAATTCCTGGAAGAGTGCGCCGCCGCCTACCTGAACCCCAGGAATCCGCCATCAATCCATATGCTGACCGGCAGCATGTCCGCTTTCTCCGGTTCGATGCCCGCCGACGACCGCCGCCGCCTGTCGGCGCAGGCGCTGGACCTGGGCCGCACGATCGTCGATCTGGGGCGTCAGTATCGCGCGGTGCGGGGTCGTAACGAGGCCAGCCGTATCACCCGGCTGATGAGCGGCGAAGAGGAGCCACGCTGCGCCCTGGACGCGCTGCGGGTGATGAGCAGCGGCATGGCGGCGGGCCTGCGCTACAAGCCCGACCTCAAAGCGCGGGCTTATCCCTTTGAGGGCTGGTCGGCGCAGCAGTTCGCGGAGACGTTCGACGCGGCCAGCGCAGTGCTGGCCGATCTGCTGGCGGCGCTGCCCGGCGGGCGTTCGTTCAGCCTGAGTCTGTCGGAAATCCGCGATGAGCTGGCCAGTATCCTGGCCGGGGCGCGCAGCGACTCCCAGCGTGCCAGCATCGAGGAGCTGGCGCTCGATGTGCAGCGACTGGCTGACGTGGTGGCGCGCATCGAGGCCGACGGCGACGCGCGCGCCATCGAAAGCGGCAGTTTCCTCGGTCGCAAGCTGGATGCCGGTAAACAACGCCCGCGCAGCGCGCTCGAATTTCTGCGATTGGTTTACACATATTACCGTTCCGCGTAAGATAGGAATACAGTTGACGCACGCGATGGGCGCGCATGAATGAGCCGGGGCGGTATGGAACCAGGAATTGTCGTCGATCAGTATCAGATTGTGGAGCGCATCGGGCGCGGCGGTATGGCCGAGGTGTGGTCAGCGCGTGACTGGCGTCTGAACCGGATGGTCGCCATCAAGACGGTGGTGCGCAGCCTCTCCGAGAAAGACGGCGACGCGCTGGAACTGCTGCGCCAGGAAGCGCAGACCATCGCCCAGATGGAGCACCCGCACATCCTGCCCATCTACGACTTTGGCGAGTTCGAGAGCCAGTTTTACATCGTGATGCGTTACGTGACCGGCGGCTCGCTGGACGATCTGCTGCGGCTGGGGCCGCTGTCGATGCAGGATGGGCTGCGTCTGGCGGAGTCCATCGCCCATGCCCTCGATTATGCGCACCAGCACGATGTCGTCCACCTGGACCTCAAGCCGCCTAACGTGCTGCTCGACAGCAACCAGTCGCCGTA
>CAZXCK010000220.1:0-4291 GCA_964639225.1 uncultured Anaerolineaceae bacterium
TGCCTGGAATCGGCGGTCTAGCCGGATACCGGTGTCGAGTGATCACGTGTTAGGCGAGCTTGGGGAGGACTCACCGGTTTGCTATAGAATGTAGGCACTTGAACCCGATTGCGATGGAGGCACCGCCGATGAAATGGACTCTGGGTACAGCATTTGTTCTGTTCACTTGTGGAGGTGCTCTTGCGGTGCCCGTCAACCATGACGCGGTCAACGGCATTGCAGCGGTAGCTACTCCTTCTGGCGAGTCGGCTGGTGCCTTCGTCAATCCGGTCTTGGTGTTGTCCACTGATGGGGAGGTCTACAGCGTTGGCTCTGAGGGGGAACTGAAGCTTTTGGGTTTCGCCGACGGTGAAAATGCGAACTGGCCCGTCGAATTTTCGGAGATCATAGACTGGCTCCCAGGCTACACAAGTGTTGGCGGGAGGAATCAGTCGCCTATCATGCGTGGGGTGATCACGACTCGTGGTGGGGAGACTTGGGTGCAGACTTACAAGGTGTCTTCTGGAGGCTGGGATACCCAAAGCGACCCCCAAAAAGTGTTTAAGTGGCATCGGATTGCGGTCCCGCGGTAGTCGCCTAACAAGCGCTTGCACCTAACAATCGCGTCTGTCACGCTTCGTGCTGGCCACGAACCGCGCCAGCCACGCTTGCAGGTGAAGCAAAACGTTAGACCGAGGAGAGGTGCACATGCCCAATGGTGGCTCGGATTGTTGCGGCACTTGCTGGTATAATGCGAAGAACAAAGGCCAGGCGGGGTATGAACACGCGAAAGATCCCGAACCGGATTATTGCACGATACGAGAGTTGCCTCTTTCAGACGCGTTTTACACGTACTGTGGCAATCACCCGCACCGTAGACCTGAACGCGATCCGATTCCCATTGGTCCTGTTTATCGAGGAAATTCGCTTGGCAACCGGAGAAAATGGAAATCTTCGCCGGACAATGAAGAGATACGCCAGCATTTGCTCACATTACTTGATGCTATCCAGGAGCAACCGCAAGCTGAGTACCCCATTGGGCACCACGTAGACGAAACGGCCGTGTGGCAGCTGGGCGAGTTCAGAGAGAAACGAGCGGTAGCGGGATTGACACGTATTGTTTCATTTCGGTCGGAATCTCGAGATCCCGGGCCGTTTGGGCGAGATCGAGAAGAACTTGTTCAACTTGCTCGCGAGGCGCTGGATAGGATCAATGAGAGCCCGGCCTAACAAGCCGTCAAGCTGACGGCTTTCGTCTCTGTCACGGCCCTGGCTTGCGCCAGGTCCGCGCAAGAGTCGGCCGCAGCTTAACGCCAAGATGTTATCGGGATGGGGGAGAGTAATGCGACTCTATCTCAATATTGGGTCGATTCCAGAGCTGCGACGATTTGCGCCTGAGCAACGGCGCGCAATCTGGTTCGAATGTCGCCTCATGAGCGCGTTTGAACCGGTGGTCATACTGGCGGGATCATTGTGTGGCGTCTTGGGCTGGGCTGGTCGCGAAGTGGCATGCCGGTTATCCGGTTCACTGCTCTCGCAGGCCACCGGGATTGCAGTTGGAGCAGTAATCGGAGGGATCATTCTGCACGTCGTTGCCACGCGGAGAACTCGAAGACGCATCCTGAACTACGGTCACTAGCAAGTTCTGGGATTCTGGCCGTGCCACTACAACGGATTGTCCCAGTTTTCGACCGGCCTCGTGACGTCGCTGGTGAGCATCCCGGTAGCCGCGTTTCTGAGTGCTTATCTCATGCGGCTTGGTGGCGGACCTGGACTCGAGATTCTCGAACACAACTATCGGGCTCTCGTGTTTTTCTGCTGGGTGCTCGATATACTCGCGATATCGCTTCGACAGATCGTTAGCCTGTGTCGACCCTTCATGACCAGAGGCTCGCGCGAGTGTCGGCCGAAAACCAAGGAGCCTGAAGTGCGATACGAAGACATCATTGGACAACTCAGCGTCACGGTCCATGAGCGGAAGGGCTTGGTCGTGTCGATCGGGGAATCGGGCGAACGGTCTGGCTGGGACTCAGAGGAGACTTTCCTGTCCAAGTACCGGCAAGGATTCCTCGGACCATCCAGCGTGAAGCGGCGCTTCCGGGACTACTGTCAGACGGAATTGCGGATATCTGACGAGTCATACGCGAACCACGTCATCGGTGTTCTCGCGCTCGAGCAGCTTTCCTTGGCACCAGCGGCTGCGCTCGAAGAAGGGGCTCTGGCTGAAGCGGTCTCGGCTGCGATCCGCGCGATCATGGAACTGCCAGACGCATGGACTCGACTTGCGCCTGCGCGGATCGAGGCCTATCGAACCGTACTCGAAGCGGCCTGGCTCGATGGGATCATCTCGGCGGATGAAATGAATCTCCTGCGTCGAATTCGCGATCGGTTCCAGTTGTCGGCACATGCACACTGGGTCATCGAGAAGAAGGCACGGGCTTACATTGCTGAGGACGCTGACGAGGGAGAGGTGGTTTTTCCTCCGAGAGATCTGATCAGCGGGGAACCACAAGCGGTCGATGCCGTGACGATCCAGGAACGCCTCGGAAAGAAGGGGGCCGTGCGGTACGCACTCATCCGCAATGGTCTTCTATTTCCAGTCACGGAGAATCTCCCGGATGGCCGGTCGAAGCGGGATCTTCTCGCGCTGCCGGATGAGATCGCGAACTGCTTGCGAACAGAGGTGTTCGAGCGCGAGCTGAAACCAGCAGCGTTCTCTCACTTGCTTGAGACGGAAGCGATCGGCGGGCAAGATGATCTCATCTTCATCGCCGAGCGCTTCCAGTTGCCACGTGCCAAGACTCTCGAAGAACGACGCGATCACATCCTTTCCGCGAGAGTCCAGCCAACGGAGATACTCACGCTGTTCGCTGCAGAGAGACCGGAGAAGCTGGAGGCACTCGCCAACGAACTGGGCTGTCGGGTCTTCAAACATGCCCGCCGCAATATAGAATCGATCGTGTCGCACCTTCAGGAATTGCCAGACTGGCGTTTCGGTGCCGATCCCCAGATTGAACGACTCGAGAAGCTCGTCGAAAATTACGTTGCGATCGCGAATCGGGATTATGCCGTCCTGCGGGATCGCAAGGTCATCCAATACGAGAATGACGTCGATCACCACTTCGAGGACGCTACTCATTTCTTGTTCAACTCGTACTTCGGCCGTGAGACCACTCGTGCTGGACGAGACTACGAGGACGGACGGGTACCGGACGGCGATGGCCGCTGCTTGTTGTGGGATACCAAGTCGGTCGAGACCGAGAAGGGCCACCAGGTGTCGCTATCGAGCTTCGAGAAGCAATTCGAAGGATATGTCAGCAGAGCACGGAAGAAGCAGGATGTTCTCGGATTTCTCGTCATCGCGCCATCATTCACCGGAGACACCGGATTTACAGCCATGAACCTCGAAGTGAAATGGGAATGCGAGGTACCGGTGATTCAGGCGGACGATTTTCTGTGGCTTGCGATGGAATGGAAGAACTCAAGTGCCGGGAAGGCCATCGATCTTTCGTTCTTCTCTAGCTCGGGAGTACTCACGAGAGGAGCCCTCGAGCAGAGACTGGCATTGAAGGACTGGACAGCTACGTAGAGATAGCCTGATTGCTGTGGCACCGCGCACAGTGGTTCTGGCAGCCGCATTGCGTTCAGGTAGTGAAGCGTTCTTCCGTCTACCTAAGAATCGATGCCACCGGCCTGTGATCCTCGGACCAGGGATCTGACTTCGCGGAGTTCCTGGCGCAGTTGCTGGATCTCGGTCAGTGTCGCGAGGTCTCGCTTCTCATCCTGTCTCTGCTCGTCTTCCAAGAAGTAGGAGGCGAGTGTGGCAGTGAACGCGCCGAAGACGGCCACTCCTGCGGTCATCAATAGCGCGGCAATTACTCTTCCTTCAGTGGAGGCGGGGTAGAACTCGCCATATTCGCCGGTTACCAGCGTGAAGAGACACCACCAGACCGCTTCTCTAGGGTCCAGCGTCGGCTCGACCGTTACGATAGCGATCGCCGCCGTACTCCGACTTCCATTCGTAGTAGGTTGCCGGGCTGATCCCATGCTGTCGGCAGATCTCTGGCACCTTGGCGCCGGTGTCAGCTTGGCGCAGCGCGAAGGCGATCTGCTCCTCGGTGAATTTCGATCTTTTCATGGCTGATCCTCCTCGTCTGACCGTAGCGGATCAGCCCGGTTTCTCCAGTTTCAATTGGGCCAGTTTCTAGGGAGGAGGTCACCGGCCAAGAATCCCCTCAAGCCTGGACCGGCCCGAGCGATTGTAACGCCTCAATTTCTCCTTCCCATTTCCCCTCCCAGTATCTCACACTCG
>CAZXCK010000221.1:0-4177 GCA_964639225.1 uncultured Anaerolineaceae bacterium
ACCAGATGTCCACCTCATTTGAGCGCACCTGGATCATGTCGGCCAAGCCGTCTCCATTGATGTCTCCCAGCCAGATCTTTGACGGGTCCATAGATGAAAAGTACGGCGCATTTTCCATTGTCACGTATCTGTTTGCGCCCGAGTCGTACTCTCCGCAATAACCCCCCACTCCCCATTGCCCAAAACCCTTGTTGGGCCAGTAGACAAACGTCCCGTAGTCTACCAGCACTATGTCTTGCAGCCCGTCTCCGTTCATGTCGGCGAATTTCACCCTGGGGTCGGAAAAGTCTATGGGCATCCCCTTGTGCAACAGACACGACACTATGGGCTGGTCGGAGAGCGTCCCGCCCGGACCCACCTGCCCGAACCTCCCCTCGCCTCCTTCGTAAGCGCTGAGGTTCATCCAGTGCTCCATCCTTGTCCCTGCCGTGCGCACCACGTCGATCAAGCCGTCTCCGTTTATGTCCACCAGCCGGATCCGATCTGCATCAGTGGTGAGATCTATGTGCGGGTTTACATTGTTCGATGAAGGTGAGCCCCACCAGCACTCGCGCATCTCCCCGGTTTGCCCGGGCGCCACTTCCTCGCACTCAAGCGGAAAGCTCCTATAGCTCCCGAACATAGGCATGTGCATCATCTCAGAAAGCCCGCTTCCGTTTACGTCCATGAGCTGCACGTTGGTGTTCCAGAGCATCAGCCCCGCTCCGCCGCCCATCTCCTGCCTTGCCCCGTCGGGTATCCCGTAGCCGTTGTTCAGGATGTATTGAGGCATGGACCCCGGTTTTGTGGGATCCGTCTCATAGATGTCGGGCAGCCCGTCGCCGTCTACGTCCAGCAGGTCTCGCCTCCCGTCTCCCAGGCTCCCGTCGGGAGACCCGGCAAGACTTATGATGCTCCCGTTGAGCGCTCCCATCCCCGCCACCCCGTGCGTGCCTTCCACCTCGCTGTAATCAAACCTTGCCGGCGGGAGACATGTAGTTGAGTCCCACCCGCACATCCGCACCTCTTCCAGGAGAGAGTGGAGCATATCAGGTACATAACTCAACGTGTAATACCTCACCAACAACCTCCCTTCATCGTCTACCATCCGCCCCGGAAACATGCTCCATCCGTAATCAGTGTACACTGCTATCGACTCAATACGTTTTTGTGTCGTCACGGGGAATCCGGTCTGATAACCCGTCAGCACATCGTCGCGGTCTTCATAGAATATTTCTACGTGATGCTGATACTTCCCCGCCTGGGTCGGGTGATTGTTGTAATAAACATCGCTCAGGTAAGACTGCCCGTCCCCGTATTTCTTATATGCGTACCTCACCCGGTTGCCGTGCACATCTTCCACCATCACAAGATTCCAGCGGAACACCCGGTTGCACGTTCCATCGCATACCAGCGCATCCGGATCCGTGGTCTGGCCGTTTCCGCCGTTTCCGCCGTTTCCGCCGTATCCGTCGTTTCCGTCTGTGCCGAAGTAATAGAGCGTTCCGTTGGAATCCTGCGCCACCCAATACGCATTCGTCGTGTTTGCGTTTTGGAGGAAAAACCGCATAAAAAGCCCTTCGAGCTTGGGGCGATAGTAATAATCCTCATCCGCCCACGCGGGCAGCTCTTCATCACCTGCATACACCCTCACCAGCTCTCGGCCACCGTTATAGACAAACCGGTCTATCTCATCATCGTACACCGGGAGCCCCTTGTTTGTTTGCCGGGCGATAAAACCTCCATCAAAACTCCACCCCATCCCCGCCACTCCTTGGCCTCCGCCGGAGGAATAGCTCAGGCTCAGATCAGGCCCCAGCCCCCTCCGGGCCGGGGGAAGGGAAACGGGTAGCGCCAGGGACGCCGCCCCGGTCTGCAGGTTTGTCTCGAACTTCAAGCCCATCCCCTCCACTGCTCCGGAACCCTGGGGTTGTTTCAGCACCTGGGGTTTTACCCCTGATTTGTTCACCGATGTCAGCACCCCGTAGGTTTGAGGATATTTGGCATCATCGGGCAGCCCTGAAAAATCCCCCACATCTTTTGTATCAACGGGGGGATCAAGCGCTGGGACCCTGTCCTCGGGACGCTCGGGACCGTTGTAATATCTATCAGCTTTGTCTTCCGGGGGTTTCTTAGCGCCCTTTTCGCCTGCCTTTCCTGCGGCGGCTTTTCCTGCGGCAGCCTTTTCCGCCGCGGCCTTTTCTGCTGCGGCCTTTTCTGCGGCGACCTCATCTCCGATTGCGTGACCCTGACCGTTTGTGTCCCGGTAAAGATCTCCGTAATACCCGGCGGGCCTCTCCCCTGTGAATCCCGCAGGAGAAGAGGCTGACGGGTGAGCGCTTCGGATCCGGTCGTTGGTGTAGGTGTTTTGCTGATATTTGTTTTGAATGTATTTTTCTTGCGCGTGGTTTCCTTGCGCGTAGTTTCCTTGCCCGTGGTTTCCTTGCGCGTAGTTTCCTTGCGCATGAGCGGAACCTATGGTGTTTCCGGGGATTCCGATAATTCCCATTGTTCCCATGAAAGCGGCGATTGAAAGAACAAGAATTATTGGATTACGTTCGACCGGTTTTCCGGGTGTTCTCTTCATTTTTTTCATTTCGCCACCTCCGTCAGGTTTCCACCCCAGGGGTTCGGTTCTATCTGCTCGATGAAATCAATGCTGTTTTCATTCCGGTCGAAAACAAAACCTCTCCCCACGGAGGTTGCTGTGATGTCCGCTCCAGGTTCCCCTTCGCAGCCGGGGATTTCATTTCCTCGGTAGCAATATCCATCAACCACCTCTTCTCCGCACTCGAGAAAGATCCCTATGGACTCACTCACCCTATATAAATATCCTCTCTTCATGTTTCAAATCATCAAAATCCTGTTACAAACCATTGTTTCCAGCTTCAAAACAAAAAAAGAGCTCGCTCTCGAAAACCTCGCTCTCCGCCACCAACTCTCCATCTCCCACCGCGCCATGAAAGCCGGAAACAAACGCCCCAAGCTCTTCGATTCCGACCGCAAGCTCTGGATCTTCCTCTCAACTCACTGGGACAAATGGCGTGCTTCTCTTCTCTTGTTCAAGCCGGACACCGTTGTTTCGTGGCACCGAAGACTCTTTCGCGGCTATTGGCGAAGGCTTTCCAAGCCCAAACACCGACAGGGTCGCCCTCATATTCATCCCCGCATCATCGCACTTATCAAAAAAATCTCCTATGCAAATCCTCTTTGGGGCGCTCCTCATGTCCACGGAGAACTTCTCAAGCTTGGCATCCACGTCTCACAATCCACTGTCGCCAAGTACATGCCCCCACCTTCAAAACGCCGTCCATCAGGACAATCCTGGAAAACATTCCTCAAAAATCATCTCAAATCCGTCTGCTCCGTGGACTTCATGACCGTCCCCACCGCCACTTTCCGTATCCTCTTTATCTTCGCTGTCTTCTCACACGACCGACGCCGCGTCCTTCACTTTAACGTCACCCATTCCCCAACTTCCGCCTGGACCGCTCAGCAGATCGTAAACGCTTTTCCCGAAAACTCCGCTCCCAAGTATCTTCTCCGCGACCGGGATTCTATCTTCGGCAACATCTTCAAAGAGCGCGTCAAAAACATGAACATCGAAACCCTCAAAACAGCACCAAAATCTCCGTGGCAAAATCCATACATTGAACGGTTTTGGGGCTCTTTACGCCGTGAGTGTCTGGACCATTGCATTGTCATGAACCAGCGTCACCTCCACCGGCTTATTTCAGAGTATGTCGATTACTACCACGAATCACGGACTCATCTCGGTTTGGATAAAGACACTCCTGATCACCGCGAGATCGAACCACCGGACATGGGCCCGATTCGGGCAAAACCGGTGCTCGGCGGTTTGCACCATCGTTACTTTCGCCGAGCCGCCTGAGGATTTCGCGGTCACATTCTTTGTTTCGCTTTTCTTCA
The DNA here is from genome assembly GCA_964639225.1 of uncultured Anaerolineaceae bacterium. Classification (GTDB taxonomy): domain Bacteria; phylum Chloroflexota; class Anaerolineae; order Aggregatilineales; family Phototrophicaceae; genus CAZXCK01. The sequence goes on from CAZXCK010000221.1 coordinate 3,910, forward strand.
CCTCGGATTCTCCGGTGATGACGAGGTGTGTTCTTTCCTTTGTTTGTTCCCTTTTTAGAGCCGGTTTCCGGTTGATCTCAAGTCTGTAAATCCCATCTTTCATCCAGTTTTTCCCTTCTCGCGCACTCTCCTTGAGACGTTTTCTTCTTCTCTAATTCCGTTTTCATCCCGGATGAGTTTTTGGTAGGCACAGCACCTAAATGCTTTTGCGATTATTTTGCACTTCCGTCGGATTCGGGACGTTCTCTTGGTTTAGGATTACCTTTTG
>CAZXCK010000222.1:0-4108 GCA_964639225.1 uncultured Anaerolineaceae bacterium
TCCCGGGATGACCATGTCGAGCATGAGCGAGGTAGTCCACTAGCACGCGAGGTGCACGCCTGGCCCAGAGGGTGGGGCCGGGATCAATGGCGACGCAAGCAACCGGCCGAATCAACGTCCAGGATCTCAAGCATCTCTCGCCTGATCTCGTGGAACGACCGGGAAAGGTCCACGGTCCGCGCCCGGATCCGGAACCCGCATACGGTGACGTCGATGCGGATCGAGCGATCGACCGCGGCGTAGAGGAGGAGGCCCTCGTGGCGTGGACCTTCGGGGTACTTGCCCTGACGGTTCTCGAGGTAAGCGAGGACCTGGTAGAGATTCGCCGAATGCAGCTTCTCCGATCCGTACCAATGGCTGAGCGGCTTGCCGTAGAACTTGGTGTCGAGAATGATCCGGCGGTGCTCGGATTCCAGCAGGATGTCCGCCTCCATCACGGGCATATAGGTCTCGTCGTCGGGGGTTCTGCCAGTCAACTCATACCAGGGGATCCGGCGTCCCGGCAGGACGGCGAATGTCTTCTGTTCTGCGCTGAAGAACGAGCGACAGAAGTCCTCGAAGAGTCGCCACATGACGGCTTCGTCCTCGCGGAAGTCCCGGAAGGCGACACCTTCACCGGACTCCTCAACCAGAAGCGATTCATGGACGAGTCGGCACACCTCGAGCAGGAACCGGTAGTGCCGCTGGTTGGAATCGAGTTGGACACGGCGGAAGCTCTGGCCGTTCACGTGGATGATGCTCACGCCCGCGAGCTTCTCGTGGGCAAGGAGCACATCTCGACGAACGCGCTGGTCCAGTGTCTGCCCTCGCAGGAGTACATCGAGCGTGGAACGCAGGATCTGGTTGTGCAGGATATCGGGGGAGAACTCCTCGAAGGTGCACACCGTCCTTCCGCGGGCCCGGGTGGCCGTCCTGGCCATGGCCGCGGGTTCCAGCTTGCCGCGAACGCCCACGATCTCCGCGGAGATCTCGCGGTATCCGCGATCGATCCCGCGGCGCACCAGGCGGAACGTGCCCTCGGCGAGCACCTTGCCGAGGAGATCCTGCACCTGCTCGAGGTCGTCGAGGGCTCCCGTCTCGATCAGATCCGTGCCGGCGAGATGACGCCAGGCGTAGCAGAGCAGGTAGTAGACATTGCGAATGGGGATCTTCACGCCAGCAGATCTCCGACGTGCTCGTCCACGCGTTCAGGCTGGTCGAACCAGTATTCGCGAAGCAACGGGGCCACCTCGGACTCGACGACTCCCTCGTACCACGGGTCGTCGAGTTCCTCTTCGTCACCGGTCGGGACGAAGTAGCTGTGACCGATCTCGAAACCCGGACCGAGGTTCTGGCGGTCTTTCCGGATCATCTTGTTCAGGTGTTCCATGCGCTGGTTGATCTTCCGCACCAGGTCCTCGGGCACGTCTTGCTGGAGGAGGTACTGGTTGAACGGGTCCTTGCCGAAGGCCGGCTCGACATCGATGAAGCCGAAGCGTCGGCGAAGGGCGTAGTCCACCATCGCGAGCGATCGGTCGGCCGTGTTCATGAGCCCGAGCAGGTAGACGTTCTCCGGCACGAAGAACGTCTCGTCGGGGGAATACGTGAGAGGGATCGCGTGGTCCGGGCCTCGCTTATCGCTCTCGATGAGCATCATGAGTTCGCCGAGAATCCGGCTGAGATTGCCGCGGTTGATCTCATCGATGATGAAGACGAACGGCTCCCCGGAGGGGTCGGCGGCGGCTCGCTTGCAGAAGCGATGGAAGATCCCGTCACGCCGGACGAAGCCGCCCTGCTCGTTCGGACGCCACCCCTGGATGAAGTCCTCGTAGGCGTAGGACTGATGGAACTGGACGAGCTGGACCCGGTCGAGATCGCGCCGGCCGATCAGTGCGTAGGCGATGCGACGTGCCATGAAGGTCTTGCCCACGCCGGGAGGCCCTTGCAGGACCACGTTCCGTCGCCGTGACAGGGTGTTGAGGATCTGCGTGAACTGCTCCGGATCGAGGAACAGGTCCTGGAGAGCCTTCGTGATGGGGAAGTCCCTCGTGTCTTCCTGATCGTCAACGCCCGCTTCGACGTCGGCGCCTCCCATCAGCTTCAACGCCCAGCAGCTCCATCGTGGATACTGGCGGAACTCGGTGAGCGTCTTGGTGGCGACCCCCCGTTGATCACCTTGTAGCGTCCAATGCCCCGTTCGCTGCCAGTCCACGGAGCGCACGTGCTGGTACTCGCCCCGGTCGGGCTCGTACGTGTACTCGCCAGTGATCCGTCCCCACCCCAGGAGCTGCCGGACCCCTTTCTTGCCGATGACGATGTCGCCGATCTCCATCTCGTGTGCGAACTGCCAGCTCGCGAGGGAGTGATTCCTGGGATTGGGCCGACCTTCCTTCTTCGCGATCGCCTCCTGGACCGCTGTGCGGGTCGGATACTCGGTGAGATCGCCCAGATAATCCCGGCCCATGGCGATGAAACCACCATCGCGAAACTCTCTCCAGAGGCGCCCCCCACCGGGAACGCTCAGCAACCAGATCCTGCAATCCCCGAAACTATCCTGGAGCCACTTGCGAGCATCCTCCGGATCTTCCCAGTCCGTGGTGACACCATGGCCCGGGTCGGACTTCTCTGGCCTCCATTCGGCAGCGATCTCTTGCTGATAGAAGTCGATCTCGTCCGGCTCCCGGCCCTGCTCCGTCGCCAGCCGCTCCCGTACCTTCAGCAGCTCGCGGTCCAATGCGACGTTGTTCGAGTAGTCGACGGCCTCGGGCTCTTCCTCCCAACGCGTCCGGAAGACCTTGATGATCTTCTTCTTGTGAGAAGTCGTGAGGATCCGCTCGAACTGGTCGGGAAAGAGCAGGTAGAGCAGGATGTGGCGGAGCTGGCGGCCCTGCGCGTGTTCGCGGTCTTCAAGCCAGGTCGCGAATCTCCAGGGATCCGCCAGCAGACGGTCTCTGCTGGTCCCATCGAGGTCCTTCCACTCCTTCACGATCGTGATGAAGAACAGGAATTCCCTCCAGCGATGAGTCTGATAGGCGGTGCCAGGGCGACTGATCTTCCGGTCGAGGACATCGTGGAGTAGGGGGTGGTCCTCCGGGAGCTCTTCCCCCGACCAGCTCCAGACCTTCCGGATCTGGTACCGCTTCGTCTCCGCTCCCATGGCCGCGGAGGAGACGATCAGGTACATGACCCAGAGCATCTCCGCGGCGAGTTGTTTCGCCTCCTCCGATGCCGGAGCGAGCTGGGCCTCCAGCTTGGAGAAGAAGTCCCCCTCGCCGTAGTCGAGATTCCGCGCGTAGTAGCGGTCGAGTTCCTGGATGCAGGCTCTCGACCACAGGCTCCGGTCGGAGAACACCGACCCGTCATGGATCAGACAGCGGTCGCGCCAATCTGCGGCCGCCTCGAGAACGGGTCTGGCCTCCTGGTATCTGGCCATGGGCGTGGGCCTCCGATGATTCGCGGTGAACGTCGGTTTCGATGCTGAGGGCCGAACCGGTTGCAGGCTGCGATGGTGTCCGGTCACCGAACGGCCCCACGTGAGCCGCCGGCACCGTTCCGTCGCCGGGTATGTCCGGTCGCGTCGGATTCAAGCCGACTCTACCATCGCGGTCGAGGGTTTCCAAGATGGTGCGCGTGAGTGCTCGGTCGCCCTGGCGCGCATCACCTGAGCTCTCATGGGTTGAACCCCGGATCGTCATGGTGCAACCTCGCCAGGTATCCTGAACGACACCCCCGGACGATATCCCCACGCCCTTCCGGCGACATGCCGGCAGGCCCCCGATCGCGACCCCGATCCGGCGCTCGATCCCATGCGCAAGATCCTCGGCATCCTCGCCATCGGTACGATGATCCTCATTCCCCTCGGGCTGCATCTCGCCGGCGGCCCGGGCGCGGCGGGGCAGCCGGTTCGCGCCGCCAATGGGCGGCCCCGATCCCGACGAGGGCATCACGGTCCTGGCCTCGGTGCCGCTGCCGGATTCTTGACCCTGATCGCGCCGGTGGCCGGGTTCCCGCGCGGTGCCCCACTTGGCGACGCCCGACCACCATTCCCGCGATTCTTCCTACAGTCCCCGCCGCCATCGCCGGCGCCAGCGACGACCAGGCCCGCAGCGTGGCCCAGGTCAACGAGGCC
>CAZXCK010000223.1:0-4072 GCA_964639225.1 uncultured Anaerolineaceae bacterium
ATCCCTAACGCCATATATCGTCTAATCGATCTCCTTATCTCCAACCCTCCACCTCCTACCCAGAATCTAACCAGATTCGAACCCACATTCACTGGCTGAAACAGAACATTCGGTCTACTATAGGTAGAACAAGTGTTTGTTTTCTGTAATCTGCAAAGGCTCACCCGGTGGAACACGACGCCCGCCTCGACGACCTGCTCAACCACATCCAACAGCGCTGGGGCACACACGCCCTGCGCCCGCTGCGGAGCGTTACCGCCGCCCGCCCACCGGCCCCGACCGGCTTCGCCGCGCTGGATTCGCTGCTTGGCGGCGGTGTACCTGCTGGTCAGGTGACCGAACTGCTGGGCCGACCCACCTCCGGCGTGACCACACTGGCCTACAGCATCCTGGCGCGCGGCCAGAGCGACACGGCCTATGGCATCGCCGTTGACCTGACATCCACCTTCGACCCCGACTACGCCAGCCAGTGCGGCGTGCGCCTGGATCGCCTGTTCCTGGTCCGCCCCGACACCGAACCGGTCGCCCTGGACATCGCCCGCGAGCTGCTGGCCGACGACCTGGCCGCCGTCATCATGCTGGATACGGGCCATTCTCTGCCCGATCCGCAGCGGCTGTACCGCCTGCGGTCGGCGCTGGCTCGCTCCGGCTGTGTGGTGCTGAGCCTGGCGAGCGTCAATCCCAGCCTGACGGCGCGCGGCGGACCGGCGGCGCTGCGGCTGCTGGTTAACCGTCAGGCGTGGCTGCCGTGCCCAGCGGACGCACATGGCTGCCGCACGCGAGTGACCGTGCTCAGGCATCCAACCGCCACCGGGCGATCGGTGGACATCGACATCGACTTTGACGGCAGTGGAGGGCTGCGATGATCGCCTGCATCCGCCTGCCTTATTTCGCCGCCACCGTTCACCGGCGCGATCAGCCCACCGTGACGGACGAGCCGCTGATCCTGTTTCGGCATCAGGGACGCCGCTGCCGGGTGGTCGCCGTGTGCGCGCAGGCCGAGGCGTCGGGCGCGCAGCCGGGTATGAGCCTGAGCCGGGCGCGGGCCTTGTGCCCGGAGGCGCAGCTGCTGCCCATCCTGACCAGCCGCGCGCAGCAGGCGCTGGGCGATCTGCTGCTGGCGCTCACCGATTTCAGCGCCCGCCTTGAGGCCGAGGGCGACGCCATCCAGACGGCTGCTGTGGTCATCGACCTGGGCCGCCTGTACCCGGAGCAGGGCACAGCCATCGCCGCGCAGATCATCGAGAAGCTGCGGACGCGGGGATTTGAGGCATCAATCGGGCTGGCGGCCAACCGCTTCACCGCCCACGTAGCCGCCGCGACTGCGTCTGCCGGGCAGCCTACCCTGGTGCCGCTGGGCGAGGAGGCCGCTTTTCTGGCCCCGCTGCCGGTGAGCTGGCTGCCGCTGGACGCCGAACAGGCGCGGCGTCTCGACCTGCTGGGGCTGCGCCACATCGGCCAGATCGCCGCGCTGCCACGGGCGGCCCTGGTCGAGCAGTTTGGCACAGCGGGCCGACGGCTGCATCAACTGGCCCAGGGCCTGGCCCCGGGCATGGCCCAGGGCGCAGACGACAGCCGCGTCGCCCGCTTCACCCCGCCGGTGGTACTCGGCGCCAGCCGCCAGTTCGACGTGGCGCTGGACAACCGGCTGCTCATCGACGGTGTGCTCGGCGCGCTGGCGGCGGAACTGGCCGCTCAGCTTGACGGCCAGGCCAGCCGGACGGTGACGCTGGTGGTCGGCCTGGAACGCGGCGGCGAGCAGGAAGCGCAGGCGCGGCTGCCGAACCCGGTTGGCCAGGGGATCGGTCTGCTGCGCGAGCTGCAGAAGCTGTTCGACCGTCTGCCAATTAACAGCGGCGTGCTCAGCCTCAGCGCCCAGGCAGGCGACTTGGCGCCGGTTGTGGCGCGGCAGCTGTCGCTCTTCGACATGCCCCCGGCGCACAGTCCGGGCCAGCGGCTGATTGACCTGGCCGCCTGTTACCGCCAGGCGCGCTTCTTCCGCGTGGTACCGGTGGAGCAGCCGCTGCTGGAGCTGCGCTTCCGGCTGGAGCCGGTCGACGTCGCATGACGCGGCTGTGGCTCAGCGGTCTGGCGCTGGCGGTGTGGCTGGATGACGAGGGAATCCCGATCCGTCTGCGCTGGGAGGAGCAGACGCACCCGGTGCAGGGCATCAGCAACCGCTGGCGGGTCGATGTGCGCTGGTGGCGGGCGCGCATCTGGCGCGACTACTTCCAGCTGGTCACGACGACCGGTCTGCTGCTGGTGGTGTATCACGATCTGGTGGACGACCGCTGGTACCTGCAGCGGATGTACGACTGATGGCTTATGTCGAGCTGCACTGTCATTCGTGCTTCAGCCTGCTCGACGGCGCGTCCTCGCCGGAGGACCTGGTGGCGCGCGCCGCCGCGCTGGGCATGGACGCGCTGGCGCTGACCGATCACGACGCCGTCTACGGCGCGCCGCGTTTTGTCCGCGCCGCCCGCGAGGCGGGGATACGGCCCATCCTGGGCGCCGAACTGACCCTGCACGACGGCCATCACCTGACGCTGCTGGTGCAGGACGCTGCGGGCTGGGGCAACCTGTGTGCGCTCATCACGGCGGCGCGCCACAACGCGACCAAAGGCGAGGCCGTCCTGCCGCAGGGCCTGCTGGCCGACCACACCGCCGGCCTGATCGCCCTCTCCGGCTGCCGCCAGGGGACGGTCCCGGCGGCGCTGCTGGCCGGCGATCACGAGCGGGCGCTGGCGGCGGCGACGCATCTGCGCGACCTGTTCGGATGCGACCTGTCTGGGCGCGAGCGCTGCTGGATTGAATTGCAGCACCATCTGCGCCCTGAGGACCGCCGTCTCAATGCGGACCTGGCGGCGCTGGCCCAGCAGATCGGCGTGGGCGTGGTGGCGACCAACAACGTGCACTACGCTGTTCGTGAGCGCCAGCCGCTGCAGGATGTGCTGGTGTGCATCCGCCACAACACCACCCTGGACGACAACCCGCCGCTGCGTCCCAACTCCGAATACTACCTCAAGTCCGGCGCCGAACTGGCGCCGCTGTTCGCTCGTCAGCCGGAGGCGCTGGCGAACACGCGCCGCATCGCGGCGGCCTGTGATTTTGACCTGCACTACGGCCTGCAGACGCTGCCCGCCTTCCCGACCCCCGACGGCCTGGACGCCGATGCCTACCTGCGCCGGTTGTGCCAGAGCGCCCTGAACCCATACGGCCTGCCCGAATCAGCGGCGGACCAGCTCGAGCACGAGCTGCGCGTCATCGCCCACAGCGGGCTGTCCAACTACTTCCTGATCGTGTGGGACATCGTGCGCTTCGCCACTGACAGCGGCATCCTGTGCCAGGGGCGCGGATCGGCGGCCAACTCGCTGGTGGCCTATCTGCTGGGGATCACGCCGGTCAACCCGCTGGCGCAGCGGCTGGTGTTTGAGCGCTTCCTCTCAGCGGAGCGTCAGGTGGTGCCCGATATCGACATCGACTTTGACGCCGCCCGCCGCGAGGAGGTCATCCAGTATGTGTACGGGCGCTACGGCCTGGAGCACGCGGCGATGGCCTGCACCTTTGTCACCTTTCGCGCCCGCAGCGCCATCCGCGATGTGGGCAAGGCGCTGGGTCTGCCGCTCGACCGGCTCGATCAGGCGACCGCCGCGCTGGACGTGCGCGGGGCTGGCTCGCTGGCGGACTCGGCCAGCCTGCGCGATGTGCTGGGGGATGATCTGGAGCGGGCGACCTGGCAGCAGGCGCTGGCGTTGTGCGGACAGATCGACGGCCTGCCGCGCCATCTGGGCATCCACAACGGCGGCATGGTTGTCACCAGCGCGCCGCTGGCGCAGCGTGTCCCCGTCGAACCGGCGACGATGGCCGACCGCTTTGTCGTCCAGTGGGACAAGGACGGCCTGGAGGACGTTGGCCTGGTGAAGATCGACCTGCTGGGGCTGCGCATGTTGTCGGCGGTGGCCGAGGCGGTGAGCCTCATCGAACGCACGACCGGCCAGCGCCCCGATCTGGCGGCGCTGACGTTTGACGATCCGCACGTCTACGACATGCTGTGTGAGGCCGACACGGTCGG
>CAZXCK010000224.1:0-4023 GCA_964639225.1 uncultured Anaerolineaceae bacterium
TGATCTCGTGCGTGGACAATCACGAAGCGCGGAAAGAGATTCACCGCGTGAGTGGTGTACATATTTCGAGCGGAAATCATGCCGAATCCGGTCAAGTTTGTATTTCCAATTGCGACGATCCCGACCTGGTGCGTCGCTTCATCGACGGGCGTGACGGCAAGTATCCGTATCTGCCGAAGGAAGGCTTGCTGTTCCCCGAACTGCTGCAACCAGAGCCTCCGCGTCCGACGCCAGAGCCGAACGTATCGTGCGGTGAGATGGTCGAGCCGCAATCATTACTCGTGAATGACTGGATGGCGAACGTCATCGGCGGCTATGTGCATAAGCTGCTGCATAGAATGCCCATCCGCTCGTTTCTGACTTACGTCAGCATCGGCGATTTCCCGGGCGTCCGCAGCGTGCCTGTGTGTCGTGAAGAGCTGGAGGTCTTTCTGGGAGATACATGATGCTCACGCCACGCGCCAATGTCCACCACTCGAAGCTGCCAGTACCCGGTGCGCTCGGTCACATCGTCGGGCTGTCCACGGTTGATCCGCTGCGCAAGTGTATCGTCAGTCACTATCCGCTTTGCGACAACATCCTGCCCTACAGCCTGGGTATCCACACCGTCTAACGTTCGCTTTCTCGACAATCACGAGTTCATGCGGGTCAGCGGGATCTGGTTTCGGGAGACATACTGCTTACTCAATTTGCGCGATGCTGCTGTTTTCCTTTCGAATGGGTTGAATCGCCATGTAGCTAAGTGAGCGCCATAGCCATTCAAGGGGACCATAGCGGAAGCGTGCCATCCAGAGAGGCGATATAAGTAATTGGATAGACCAGATGCCCCAAACGACGAACAGTAGCCTGAACCTATCCATACTGCCAAACCAACCCAACCCATGGCCATAGAATAGCGTGGTGGCGATAATCGTCTGCATGATGTAGTTGGTGAGAGCCATCTGCCCAACCGACGCGAGGCGCTGTTGTAGCGATGCCCATAGTTCAGTTTTGCTCCATAACATGATGAGCGCCACATAGGCACCTGCTATGAAGGGTGTTGCCAGCAAATTTGGGATTTGCCCTAGCATGGGTGAATACGATGATGCCCAATTTGCCTGTTCATGTAACCACAGACCAACCATGCTCAACGGAACACCGATGCCAAACCCAATCAACACCATACGCCGATAGAATGAGGCGTTACGTTGGGCGGTGACAATGCCCCACGAATAGAACGCCATGCCGATGAGCATCATGCCCATTGCCCGAATGAAGAAATTGTAGCCCATAACAGATAAGTATATCTGTAGTGCGTCGCTCGTTGTCGTGTCAAGCAAGCCAAAGGGTCCAATTTGCTCAGGATAACCGTCAAGATACCGTTCAATGTCACTGTTGAGCATTTCATCAGGGGGATTCCAGTAATCTGCCAGCAGGGTTTGTTCTTCGGTGGGCAACGTAGCGATAACTTGGCTTCCAGCAACATAAAAAACGGCAGGCGATAGAAAAAGAATCAACCCAATGATGAATTGCCGTCGAGGCGCAAAATTCCTGAAGAAGAATAAAAAGAAAGCGCATACAGCATACACGAAGAGAATATCACCATACCAGAAGATGCCATGCACAATCCCAATCACCAATAACCAGAAGTTGCGCGTATAGTGAAAGCGAGCGACTTTGCGCCCCTGCTCACGGAGTTTGCTCAACAAGAGCATGACGCTGGCACCAAACAACAGCGAAAACAACGCCATGAATTTTTGGTCAGCGATGATATGCACCACCGCATACGTCAGACGATGGTGCCATTCATCCCCACCGAAGGCAGTCGGATTGAAATAGGCAATTTCGGGCATGGCAAAGCTCATGATATTCATAAGCAAAATGCCCAGCAACGCGAAGCCGCGTAGGGTATCGATGGCGACAATGCGCCCTGTGTTTGCGGGGTTGATTGACATCAAATTTCCTTTGAATATTTGTTCGTCAGTGAATTTGAGTCTAGCAGAGTCCCGTTAGTACTGAGATGACATGGGGCACTGAGCGGCGTGCAATTTGCACGGTTGACGAAAAACTATATTGTATGGGGGTTGATGATGTTATGATGTACAACATGAAACATCAAAACATTGAACCTGGCTTATTATCCATATTCCGTCTCAACGAATGGGTACTGACACTATTTATTGGCATTGGTCTCATTGGGGCGATATTTGGGTGGAAATCTTTTAGGCTTTGGGAACTCATTGCCGTAGGTGGCGGCATAGTTCTGCTTGCCTATTTATATAGTGATGTGTTGTACCGTCGTTTGAGGAGATGGTATCTACCTATCGCATTGACGATAACAACTGTTGGTGCGATTCTCGTACAACACTTGGCGCTACTTCAGTTTCCTGAGCAAAGCATATCAAATGATATGTTACAGAATATGGAACTGGGTGTATTTTTTGCCATATTCATTCCGATGATTATTGTGACAGTGCAGTATGGCTATCGTGCGATGCTGGGATTTACTATTGGGAGCATTGTTTTACAGTTACTAACTACGACGTTTCTCATCACTGACCAAGTTGCAATGGTAGTGGCATGGGAAGATGCTTTTATGCGTGCAGTGATCTATCCTATTATCGCGTTTCTGGTTTCTCGGATTGTGGCTGGACAAAAGAAGGATCGTCAGGCACTGACTGAACAGAATAGCCATCTCACACAATATGCGAATACAGTTGAACAACTCGCCATCAGTCAGGAACGTAACCGTATGGCACGCGACTTGCACGATACGCTTGCTCATTCTTTGAGTGCAGTATCCATACAATTGGAAGCGATCAGCCGACAAATCAAAAGTGATCCAGAAGCGGCAAAGACAACCCTGCGACAGACACGCCAAATCGTGCGACAGGGATTGAAAGAAACGCGACGCGCTCTACATGCTTTGCGCTCAAGCCCACTAGATGACCTGGGGTTCAATCTAGCTCTGGAACAACTCATAAATGATACACGAGCACGTGCAGGGCTAGAGATTTCGTTGGAAATGCCTGATGAACTCGTTGGCATATCTCCCATTACAGAGCAAAATATATATCGCATTACGGAAGAGGCACTTAACAATGCGATACGCCATGCCGGAGCCAGTCATATAGAAATAGTAATACGGCAAAACAAAGGACTCCTGACACTGATTATCACCGATAATGGTGTTGGTTTTGAGCCAGACATCATATCGGAAAACGAGCGTTATGGTTTAGTAGGAATGCATGAACGAGCGCATCTCTGCAATGGTAAATTGAGCATCGAGGGCGGAGAAGGTACAACCATTCGTCTAGAAATAATGAGCTGAGATATGATTCGAGTGTTAATCGTAGACGATCAAGATGTGGTGAGTAAAGGTTTACGCACTATCCTCAACACCGCCGGTACGATAGAGGTTATCGGAATCGCTCAGAACGGCGCGCAAGCACTTGAACTGGTCGAAACGTATCAACCGGATTTGGTCTTAATGGATTTGAAGATGCCCATCATGAATGGCATCCTTGCCACCCAAAAAATACGTCAGCAGTATCCCGGTGTCTATGTGCTGGTGCTAACCACTTTTAATGCGGATGAGTGGGTATTTGATGCCATTCGCGCGGGTGCTTCAGGCTATTTGCTCAAGGATGCAGATGGGGATGAAATTATCACGGCGATTGAGGGTACCATCGAAGGCCGTACCTATATTGATCCTGCGATCGGCGAGAAGCTGCTCATGCTGGGACGCCAACAGGTGGTGCCAAATATTCACATCTTTGCGGACCTGAGTGAACGGGAGGTATCCATTCTGAAATATATGGCACGCGGGTTGACCAATCATGAGATCGGTCAACGGCTTCACCTCGCTGATGGCACTGTACGCAATAATATCAGCGCTATTCTCAGAAAACTTGCGGTGCAAGATCGCACTCAGGCCGCAGCACTAGCTTGGCATCATGGTTTAGTCAATCGGATTTATTCAGATTAGCTAAACACCTTCAGGAAGCTTTACCAACAACTACCCCAAAGAATTCACAAATGCCA
>CAZXCK010000225.1:0-3980 GCA_964639225.1 uncultured Anaerolineaceae bacterium
ATCGTGATCAAATCCGGTGACTGGACCTTCACCACTCCGGTCATCGACTCCACCTATCCCCAATACCAGCAGGTGATTCCGAAACGGGGCTATCTCGACAAGAGTTTGAGACTCACTCGGAGAGATGTGGCCGAGCTGGTGAAATGGCTCAAATCCGTCGATGTGGTGCCCTTGTACTGCGTGGACCCGGTTCATTTCGTCGCGGAGCCCGGAGGCTTGACGCTGGTCCGACATGACGGGGAGAAACCGGACGCGAGGGAGCTGGAGACGAGAATCAATGGCGAAGGGCGGGTGCTCTTCTCCATCAACCGGTCCATCCTGCTTCTGATGCTGGAGACGGGATTCGACACCATCGAGCACAGAGCCCGCTACGAGCCCCTGAGGGCCACATGTTCCGAGTTCCAAGGCGAGATGGTCTTCATGCCGATGAGAAACGTCAATGAGACGTTGGCCCGGAATCACATCAAGCAGTGGCGGAGAAATCAATCGGAGGAGATGTCAGTCGTCGCGCCCTCGGATCAATCAGTGGAGCAGACGGAAAATCAAAGTGCCAACCCACCGCCAAAGGCGGTCACTAACGCCACGGACGTGGCCAACAATGAAAGGAGCGAAACCATGAGCGAGAACACCAATCAAAACGCCGCGGCAAACGGGAACGCCGGTTCCAGCAAAGCGGACACCGGATTCAGAGTCGTCGGAGAGGGCAGGGACAAGGATGTCGAGACCTTCGAGGAGCTGATCGAGTACGCCACCGAGATCAAACAGACCATGAGCCACATCAAGGACATGGTCAACTCCCTGCCCACCAAGGTCCGCAACGTTCAACGCAACGTCAAGGCCAAGGAGAAGGAGTTCGAGAACGCCCGCAAGGCCATCAAGGAACTCCAGAAAGTCTCCGGCTTTTAGATTCAAACGAAACCCGAGAATCAAACCATCGTCAAGCCCTGTCCCTCTCTGGGGACGGGGCTTTTTCATTTCAACGCAAAGTGACATAACGAAAGGAAATCACCATGAGATTCTACGAAGTCGTCGTCGCCGTCATGAGGGGCGGCAGAGAGATGGGCAAAACCGTGGTCCAGCTACCGGCGCGAAGCCGGTTCGACGCGGCAGTCAAAGCCGAGTCCTCCATCGATGAACGGTATGGAGATGACACCTACGGCAAATTCGTCAAGGTCGCTTCCATCACCAACGAGGAGTTTCTCACGCTGGCCGTGGCCTGAACTGACGTAGGGAAAGAGAAAGGCAATTCACCTCCGGTGGCCCGGGTGTTCGGCCCGGGAGCCGACCAAGGCGTCCGCCTTGGAACGATGTGGGAAGCTGTCGCTTCCATGAAAAAATCAAAACAAGGAGATTCATCATGCTCAAACTCAACGCGTCCTATTCGAAGAAGGTGTGGGGCGAGGTGGACGGTCGCTCGGAGGGATTTCACGCCTCCATCGAGTCGGAGTTGTCCGACGGCCTCACCACCGAGCAGATTCAAGGGAAAATCCACGACACCTTCGAGCTGGTCAGAACATCGGTGGAGAACGAGATCAACGGTCATGGCTCCAACGCTCAAAACCCGAACGCCAATCCACCGGCGGGCAACCAGAATCAAAACCGGAATTCCCGTCCCTTCAAGAACGGCAGGAGTGGCGGCAACGGTCAACCGGCCAGCGACAAGCAGAAAAAGCTGCTGTTCGATCTGGGCAACCGCACCGGGGTTCGGATCAACGATCTGGTCCGGGACCGATTCAACCTGTCCAACCATTCCGAACTCACCAAGTCCCAGTGCTCCAATCTCATCGACGAGCTGGTGCGGCTCGACAACAAAGCCGCCTGAGCAAGGGGTCCGCCCTTGACCGGTATAAGAAGCTACGCTTCCTGAAGCCGACCGTGTCGGCTTGAGGACAAAATCCCGGGGAAGCTTGCTTCCCCCATCACGTTCCAAGGCGGATGCCTTGGTCGCCCCCCGAGGCGAACTCTCGGGCCGCCGGAGACATAATCAAAATCATCAAGGAGGTGAACCATGCCAACATTGAAGGAACTGCGGAGCAAGCCGCATCACTCGTATTCGAGCGTCAACACGTTTCTGAATTGTCCGCTTCAGTACGCCATGCGGTACGTGTACAAACTGGAGCCGGAGCGCGTCGGAGTGGCTCTGCCCTTCGGATCGGCGTTCCACGGAGCGTTGACCTGGCTGGCGAACAACCGGCGTGAGGGCGACTACTCCAACATCAAGGAGCTGGCGGAGGTGTTCTCCGAACGCTGGAAATGTGAAAGCGACAAGGAGGGCGATCTGCTGACCTTGCAGGAGGGCGAATGGGACAACCTGAACGATCTCGGACGCAAAATGGTCGAGGCGTTCTACGAGGGCTGGACGGAGGACGTGATCGTGGATGTCTCCGCCGCGTTCTCGGTTCCCATTCTCGACGGGGACGGCGAGCCGGTGTCCGACAAACCCCTCATCGGCGAGATCGATCTGATCGTGAAGGACCAGCAAGGCGAGACCACGCTGGTGGACTGGAAGACCGCAGCCCGGAAATGGTCGGACGGCAAGGCCGACTCCCATCTTCAGGCCACCTGCTTCTGCATGGCCCATCGATGGCTGAAAGGGGACATTTCCCCGTTCCGGTTCGATGTCGTCACCAAGACCAAGCAACCCAAGTACGAGGCCATACGCACCATCCGGGTGGAGGACGACTTCCACCGTCTGGCCGAACTGGTCGGAGTGATGGAGCGGGCCGTCGCCAACGACGTGTTCTTCCCCGTGAGCGGAAGCTTCATGTGCAAGGGCTGCTCGCACGCCAACGCCTGCCGGGAGTGGCATCGAAGCCGAACCCGGACGTTGTCCCTCGCCGCGTAGCCAAGGCGTCCGCCTTGGAACATTGTGGGAAGCTGTCGCTTCCGAAAACCAATCCATCGTTCCCATTCATCCCAAACATTCCCATCGATCCATCGCTCCCATCAATCCCCCCACTAATCCCAATAATCCATTCATCCCATTCATCCCAACGTTCTTAAACAGAAAGGAACTCATCATGAGCAATCTCATGCTTAGTCAAAAATCCAAACGGGTCTCCAGAGCCGATCTGCTGGACGTGCCCACTCCCAAACCCACTCTCTCGTGGAAGCCTGTGCCGCATCACGATGTGGCCAGCCTCGTCGTTGACGAGGCCGAGGATCGGGGCTTCTGCGTCCTGTCCGAGGAGTACGGACTGAACCCGGCCGGAACCAAATTGTTCGGAGTGCTCCGTTTCCATCCACAGGGACACCCCGAGTTTGGACGGGCCTTGGGCATCCGCAACTCGCATGACAAGAGCCTCGCGTTGGGCCTGACGGCGGGGGAGCGGATCATCGTTTGCGATAATCTGATATTTGGCGGGGATGTCGTTATCCACCGCAAACACACCTCCGGCATCGAGCTGGAGAACATGATCCCGCGGGCCTTCGATAACCTGCTTCCCCAGTACGACCGGCTGGAGATGAACATCGAGCGGCTCAAGAACCAGACGGTTTCCCTCAACGAGGCGAGAGTCACGGTTGTTCGCGCCGCGGAAGAAGACGCCATTCCAAGCTGCGACGTTCTGCCGGTGCTCGACGAGTTCAGGAACCCCCGTCACGAGGCGTTCGCCGACCGCAACAAGTGGAGTCTGCTCAACGCCTTCACCGAGACAGCCAAGAAATACAGTCCGGCCAGAGCGGACAAGTTCCATCGTGGGTTGTCCGGGCTGTTCAGTCTCAACTAAAGGAAGCGAAGCTTCCCATATCGTTCCAAGGCGGATGCCTTGGTCGGGTCCCGAGGCGAACTCTCGGGTCGCTTCGCAACGCGGAGCGAAATCTTAATGAAAGGTTTCCCATGAAAAACGACAAACAATGCGTCTATGAGTTCTCGCTCAAACGGGAGCGCATTCTGAGGTTCGCCGAGAACGAGTCCAAGATGAGCACTCCCGCTATGGTGGCGAAGTTCTGCGAGATCATTGGCTTGGGCGACGAGGAGA
>CAZXCK010000226.1:0-3889 GCA_964639225.1 uncultured Anaerolineaceae bacterium
CGATAAGAGGCAGAGCGGCCCGACTCGCATTTACAGCAAAACTGGGACTTGACCCTGCAGCCTGAAGGAGGCTGCTCTACACAAGATTACACTTGAGCCCAAATAGCTGGTTGAGTAGCTCTAAGCCCTGAAGCAATGGTTCTGATCGGAGGCGATATCAACATGGAGTCAAAACCCAATCACGGTTGCCTCAATTGCCAAAAAAGAACTTCCGACTGCTTGAAGCAGGTTGGGGAGCCAACCCGCAACGAATACTTCGACGGTAAAGCCGGTGAGAGAATAACTGATTTCGAATGTACCGAATGTGGTGCTCGGTGGAGATACATTGAGGAATGGGGTGTTGGAGGCCACGGGAAGTCATGGAGCCCAATATCGAACCAGAAAGATTAGGCAAGGCCAGCACGGTCGAACGAAACAAGTCTCAATCAGGTGTTCTCAATCGTCACCGTACAACCGACGTAGCCGTCTAAACTCATCAAGCAGGGCGCCCCTTGTCCGGTCCATTCGTCCATCAGATTGGCTTCCCGCTACAGCCATTCCGAGGACACGCTGGATTAGCTCAAGCTTCTGAGGGCCGTCCTCCATAGCCAAGGCCTCTGTTGTGAGTTGGTGAATCTTCTTGTGCTTGTAATTCGGAAGGAGCAGGGTATCACCAAAGACTATCGACCCTGTGATCTTCTTTGGATGACCAATATCGAACTTCTTTTCCTTTTCAACGGCTGATTGCAGACCTCGTCTTCTCAACATACCGCGAATATTGTATAACGCGGATCCATTGGCTCTTTCTCCCGACACGGTGATGTCATCAACGTAGCAAGTCATGACCAGGTCTCGAGACTGGGCAAAATTTGATATCTCCTCAAACATTGAATAATGAGCGTAGAACGCGATGATCTGGCTCAGGCAGCTACCAGTCGGAACATGGTCGTCGACAACACAGATGTTCCTCATCAGACCTGATACGTCCTCGCTGCACATCATAACATCGTTGAAGAATTCGAAAACGTGCCACCCCTTAGTAGATGGGTAAAATTTCCGAATATCGAGCGTAAACGCCCTTGGCGAACCGAGGTGCGCACGTGCATTCGTTATATAGGACCGCCCCTTTACTCCCGAATGCAAATAGACTGGAGGCTCAATGCGCCTGAGCAGATCAAAAATCCGTCGATGTACTGCTTGCAGCTGTCCTTGAGGTGCCTGGATTTCGCGTCGCTTGGTGGGAGACTGCTCAATCTCAAAAATCCGGTAGTTATCCGCGCGCTTCGTGAGCGCCTGAAGATCTCGCAAGTCCATTCGAAGCAGTGCGGCGAGTTTTCGACGGGTCTGGAGTTTGTAAAACGGAGATTGATCTATTGAGTATTGATTACCCTTTGTGGCCGGCTTTCTCATCCTCGCCCATTTCCGCCTCAGAAAGCCACGTCAACATGATTTCGATCTTTCTTGCCACTGATACGCGAGTCTTCTCAGCAAATGAATTGTCCTGAAGTCTCTCAGAAAAGAGCAACAAGGAAGATGTCGGGATCTTAAAGGCTTCCGAGTACTTGTCCAGTAGTTCCAGGCTTGGAGCCTTCTTGCCCGATTCAATTTCAGAAATATGAGAGCGCGAAACTTCCAACCGACTCGCAAGTTGCGATTGGTTGAGGTCGTGGAATACTCTAATCAACCTTAGAGCTCGGCTAAGCACAACAGAATCCCTCGAAAAAAGATTAGAATTGTTCAGAGGTCATTCCCCGAGCTGCTTGAATACCCGTATTGCCCACATCAAGATGCGGAACAGCAGGATTACAACTCGTAGAGTCGCTGGGTTCGTGAACCACCTTTTGAGGCGCTTCGCAAAGTCCAAAGACCGTTTCAAGAATACCCGCCAACGGATAGTCGGTTGATTAATCATAATCACCTCCTCATGGTTACAGTGCGGAAACCATTTCCGCACCGCGCCGTCACAACCATGAGGACGGGATTCCGTTGGCAGTAGAACCCCTGAACATTCCAGCCCATCTCGAACGCCGTCGAGATGGGTTTTACCCCCCACGCGCGACACCCCATCGAGAGATGAGAGGCGACATGTGGCAGGCATGCGATAGGAGCAGAGCCCCCACGAGCAAATGGAATCGCTCAACAAGAGACGGCTTTTCCCATTACCCGACTGTATCCAGTATAGCACTTTTGTACGCGATTGTCAACCATTTATTCGCCGATAGCGAACATACGTCGCACCGACATCCGAGGGGTACCTGGATAAAGGGCGGAAAATATATCAATTGTCGCGATATGGCGGAAATCTAATGGAGGCCATCTTGCTTAGGTGGGTTTCGGGAACCTGGTCTCGACGAGAACACCGACCGAGCAAATTGAGCCGGCAGCCCCCTCAGCGCGGATTTGTGATTTCCAGAGTATCCGGATCCAGGGTCAGCCTTTGGTTTCTCTCGTAGTCAAGAAGGACTGGGACCTGGCCGCGACCGAGGTGGTCTTCGAGGCCAACGACCGCTGCAACCAGGAGAACCTGATCGAGCAGCTCAAGAACGGCGTGCGCGCGCTTCACGCGCCGGTGAACACGCTGGATGCCAACTGGGCGTACATGGTCATGGTGTCGCTGGCCTGGACGATCAAGGCCTGGATGGCTCTCTTGCTGCCGGTGACGCCCCGCTGGCGGAAACAGCACGAGGCCGAGCGCGACGCGTGGCTGCGCATGGAGTACCGCACATTCCTCGCGGCGGTGATCAACGTGCCGGCGCAGGTGATCCAGAAAGGACGGCGGCTGGTCGTTCGCTTGCTGGCGTGGCGGCCTCAGTTGCCGGTGTTCTTCCGGCTACTCGACGGCTTGTGACCTGATCCGCCTCCCTCGGCGATGAGGCCCTGGGAGGCGGCTGCTTGACCCGACACCCTACAGCCGGACATGGAGACAGGATGGACAGGACGACAACCGAAGCAACCCAGCCAGCACCGCCGGCCGGGTCGAGCTATGCCTGTCGAGAAAGGCGCCGTCGAGTCGTACTATGTGCGGCTTGGATTCGCTTGTTTTGGGGCTAGGAGCACCCCGACTCCTTTTACAGCAATTTTAGGACGTCACCGAATATTTACTCCTGCCCGTCGCGCTTATTGATCGCTTTCATCACTTTTTCTTCGTACTCTTCCTGGGTGATCGCACCAGAATCCCTGAGTTCCTTTAAGGCGCCTAGAATCTTGTCCAGCTCACTTTCAGTTTTGTCGCTGCTTGACGAGCTGTTGACGTCGACTTTCACCCTGTCTATCGGATTTACTGACTGCAACGACAAGTCGAAGAAAATTGACGGATTGCCTTGTCCTTTCCAGTTGCATGGATCGATCATTTTCGTTTGTGAATCGCCGCCAGCTCCGTCTGGTGGATATGCGGTAACGGCGTACGTCCCCGACCTATTCGCCCAACCGTCTGGAGAATTTACGAGCCCCACCCACGTTTTTGAGCAATCTAGATTGATGGTTGTAGGCGTCCGACCCATACTATATCCATTCACTTCTATCGGGGCGTTTGGTGGCTCACTTGTCACCTCGAATTGAATAGTCTTGTTACTGGAGCACGCGCTAAGAAGCGACAGCAGTGCGAGTATTACAGCCAATCTCATGTCTCTTGAATCCTCCTTAAACGTGGCCTACTCGATTCCCGGCTTTCTTGGCGTTTGGTACAAGGAGATAATTTCTCGTACCCTCTGATTCAACATCTCTACCGATTCCGACGGCGCGACCAATCTACAATCTGAGCCGAAGCCCAAAGTCCAGTTGGCAACTTCAGTCGCTGAAGCTGCGTCGAATTCAAGGCGCAAAACCCCACCTTCCACTTTCTCGACGACTTGATTTGGCGACCACTCCCTCTCCGCCACATAATCCGCCGCCCACCCCGTGAACTCCGCCA
>CAZXCK010000227.1:0-3845 GCA_964639225.1 uncultured Anaerolineaceae bacterium
GCGCGCTACTTCACCAGCAGCATCTTCTCGCTGACGGTCTGCCCGTCGGCGGTCAGGCGGTAGACGTAGGTCCCGCTGGCCAGGCGCCGGCCCCGGGCGTCCTGGCCCCGCCAGACCACCTCGTGGCGGCCGGCGGCGAGCTCGCCGTCCACCAGCTTGCTCACCAGGCGGCCCCGCAGGTCGAACACCGCCAGGGAGACCTCCCCCGCGCGGGGCAGGGCGAAGCCGATGGTGGTCTGCGGGTTGAACGGGTTGGGGTAGTTCTTGCCCAGGCTCAGCACCGCCGGCAGGTCCTCGGCGCCGGTGGTGATGCCGCCGGCGAAGCCGAGGTTCAGGCACCAGGCGTTCAGCGTGCCGGTGTCCCAGCCCGCGTGATCGCTCACCGTGAGCGTCCACGCGCCGGCCATGTCCTCGCCCAGGAAGGCGTCGAGGTCGCCCGCGGGGGCGAGGTCGTCCGGGTACCAGCCGGTGATGTCGTCGGCGTTGCCGCCGCTGTGGTCGTGCAGCAGGATGGAGGTGCCGGCGGGCGAGGTGAGCCGGACCTCGAGGTCGCCGATGTAGGTGTGGGTGATGTCCACCGAGGCGCGCAGCCAGGTGATCTCGCCGCCAGCCGCGATGGTCATGGTGGAGCTGACGCCGGTGGCGTCGTCGTCGGGGATGGCCAGGGCCGGCTCGGTGCACTGGTCCACCTCGTGGACGATGGCCAGGGCGAAGTCCACCTCACCGAGGTGCTCGCCCTCGGCCAGGGTGACCGCCTCGCTGCCCACGGAGAAGCCCGGGCAGGTGGCGGTCACGGTGTAGCTGCCGGCATCCAGGCCGGTGAGCAGGAACTGGCCGTCCGCGTCGGTGGTGGTGGACTGGCCGCCGGGCTGGGCGGTGATGGTCACGCCGGACCAGTCGCTCTCGCCCTCCAGGCTCACCGCGCCGCGGACGCTGCCCTGCGTCAGCACGGTGAAGCTCTCGGTGTACAGGTCGTGGCCATCGCGCAGGATGTACGCGGCCACCTCGCCGCCGGCGGTGGGCGTGCAGACCAGGCTGCCGGTCGCCGACTCCAGGCGGCCGAGGCCCGGCACGTAGGCCACCAGGGTGGTGCCCGGGGTGCCGCAGGTGGCGGTCAGGGTGCTCTCGAGGTTCATGCCCAGGACGTCGGCCAGACCGTACTCCGTGGTCACGCTCAGGTCCGGCGCGCTCAGCGGGCTGGCGGTGACCGCGAGGTCCTCGGCGAACATGAAGCCCTCCGCCGGGTGGGTGCCAGCGAGCGAGAGCGTGGTGCCGTACGGGTAGTCCACGGTGAGGGTGGCGTGGCCGCCGGCGTCGGTGGTGGCGGTCAGGCCGTATTCCATGACGTCGGCCACGGTGATCTCCACGCCGGCGATGGGGGTGACGCCGTCGTTCTGGTAGACCTGGACCTGCACCGCGGTGGGCACGCCGGCCGGGATGCTCAGGGGCGAGATCGTGACCACGCTGGGGGCGGCCACCGGCAGCTCGGCGACGTGGGGCTCGAGGTTCTGGCCCATGACCACCAGCTTGACCGGCACGCCCGCCTGAAGGGGCTCGAGGTAGTCGATGGTCACCTGGGACTCGCCCTGGTGCACGGTGCCGGCGCCCAGCAGGACGCCGTCCTGGGTGACGCCCACGTAGCTGCCCACGGCCGCGCCCACGGTCAGGGCGGTCTGGTTGGCCACCAGGTTCTCGGGGTGGCTGACGGGGTTGGCCGCCGGCAGGCCCAGGTAGGGACTGAGGGAGGGGTCGCCCATGAGGTTGTAGATGTTCCAGTAGTAGGCGGTCAGGTTCGAGCCCGACTCCTGCACGGCCAGGTTGCCGCAGAAGATCACCGCGTCCTGGGTCACGTACCAGAGGTCCTCCGGCTCGCCGTGATCGTGCCAGAGGCCATCGTAGGCGCCCAGGGCGGTGCTCTCGAAGGGGATGTCGGCGCTGATCTGGCTGGTGTAGCCCACGCTCCAGTAGACGTCCTCGTCCCAGTAGGTGGAGTTGGAGCCGCCGATGTAGCCGATGGCGCCCTTCTGCGGCGCGCGCAGCCAGGTCTCGGCGAAGCACTCGGCGCGGTCGTAGGTGGAGGTCAGGCAGCAGTTGCCGATGACCAGGCCGTACTTCCCGGTGTTCTGCAGGTTGTTGATGTCGCCCTGGCTGAAGCTCGGGTCCGACCAGCTGGTCTCGCTGCCGTGGGCGGTGTAGTTGACGAACGCGCGGCCGGCGCTCACCTCGCTGATGATCAGGGCGTCGTCGTGCTGGGACTGCGGGTAGAGATGCACGTCGGCGTCGATGCCGTGGGCGGCGTTGAAGTAGTTCTCCGAGCCGTAGTTGATGGTGCCGTTGCCGTGGGTGGGCGCCCAGTAGGAGTCCGCGCCGGCGATGAGCACCACCTCGTCCAGGTAGCTGGGGTCGGGCATGGTGAACTGGTCGTACATCATGGTCTTGTCGAGGATGGCCTGCAGCTGGGTGCCGTTGGTGGCGGAGAAGCGGCCGTAGTAGATGTCGGGGATCTGGTCGCCGTCCACCGCGCAGTAGGGCCGGTCGGTGGCGTCGCCGCCGACGGTGAAGGTGGGGCACTGGGCCACGTCGCCCACGAAGAGCACGAAGCTGGGCGCCGGCTGCTGGGGGGTGGCGCCGTCGAACAGGCCGTGGATGTAGGCCTGGATGCTGGTGGTGGTGGTGCCCACCTCGGGCGAGCCGATCTCGCCGATCACCACGCGGAAGCCGCGCTCGGTCTTCCACTGGATGAAGTCCTGGAGCTGGGCGGTGAACATGGCCGGCGTGATGATCACGTAGGTGACCTCGTCGCGGACGTGGTCGGGGTAGCCGTCGTGCAGGCCCCTGGCCCCGTCGATGCGGGCGTAGACCCCGTCGAAGAACGGGCTGGCGGTGCGGGCGTGCAGCTCGGCGGTGGCGGCCGGGTCGGCGCCGGCGAAGGTGACGCGCAGCTCCAGGCTCTCGGCCACCTCCAGCTCGCCGGCGGTGGGGTCGTACCGCACGGGGGCCACCTCGAGGCGGGCGAAGTCCACGGCGCGCAGGCGTCCCTGGGCCACCACGCGGGCGGTCTCGCCCGCGGCCTTCAGGCCGGCGGTCCGGTAGGCGGCGGCATCCAGGTGGAACTCCGCCGTGGCCGGGTCGGCGCTCTTGCTCAGGCTGGGCTGGGCGGGCATGAGCAGGTTGGCCACGCCATGGTCGGCCAGGCGGATGCGGCGGGTCTGCTGCGCCACCACCTCCACCTGCGCGTTGGCGCCGGCGGGCACGGCGATCAGGCGGTTCATCATGGGCAGGGCCGGCGCCCCCACCATCTGCGAGGAATGGAAGCCGGGGATGCGCACGCGGGTGAAGGCGCCACCCTTGGTCTGGACGTCGAAGAACTCCAGCTCGCCCACCTCCACGCGGACGGTGTAGCCGCCGGCGGCGGTCTGGACCTCGAGCTGGGGCCGCGAGCCGGCCAGATCGATGGTGCCGGACGGGGCTGCCGCCAGGCCACTGGCCAGCAGGATCGCGGCCGTGGCGAGCAGGACGCTACGCATGCGCATGGGGACCTTCCTTGCCTGGTTGGAAGACGGCCCGGCCTGGCCGGGCCCCGGGATGATCGACGTGACTCAAGAATATCAGAACGGGCGTTCGTGATAAAGTCGGTTATGTAAATAGAATCTTTGTTGTGGTTTTGTGATGCGATTGATCCCGGGTGCGGATCTTGAATCCGGCGATCATCTCCGGCGCGGGTTGACGTGAGGACCATATTCGGACTTAATTATGTCCACCCCCATGCCCAGGAGGTCGGGACGTGAGCCTCTCCTCACGCATCAAGCCCATCAGCTATCTCAAGGCCCACGCGGCGGAGATCG
>CAZXCK010000228.1:0-3820 GCA_964639225.1 uncultured Anaerolineaceae bacterium
TTCCCGACAGCGGCGCACAAACCGGCGCTGCATCTGGTTGGCTCGACCGGTAGCGGCAAGAGTGAGATCGCCTCGCTGATGGCCAGCCTGTATTTAACTCTATATAGAGTCGCCCGCTGGCTGATGATCTGACAGTGACGCGCAAACAAAAACGGCGCGAATCCGGTCACGGACTCGCGCCGCTGCGCTGATGAGTCAGTTGCGCCCAATGCGCCAGATGATAGCTGCCGCCGTGCTCACCCCTTCAGGCGTAGGTGAGATACGTTTGGATGGTGTCCGCGCTGTGCTGGTCAACGTGGTTGTAGGCGGCTGCGCCCTCGGCAAACGGGAAGGGGTCGGTCAGCAGCGGCTCCAGGGTCAGCGTGTCGAACAGATCAAGCACCTGCTGCGTGCGCCGGTTCAGCGAGTGTGTCGCGGTGAGTTCCGGCGCGATGGCGGCCACCTGCGAGCACCGGAGCGTGATGCGATTATGATGGAACTCGTCGGACAGGCGCAGCTCCGCGCCGGTCCCGCCGTACCACGACATCGTCGTGACGGTCGTATTGGGCGCTGCCGTCCGGATGGCATCGTTCAACGCCCGGTAAGAGCCGGACACCTCAATCACCACATCCGCGCCCCGACTCTCGGTCATGCGGCGCACTTCCATGGCCACATCCTGCTGAGCCGGGTCCAGAACGACATCCGCGCCCAGCTTAAGCGCCATCTCGCGCCGGGCGGGCAGGGTATCGACCGCGACGACACACGCCGCCCCGGTGCGTTTCACCAACTGTGTGACTATCAGGCCGATGAGTCCCTGCCCAAAGACGACCACCGTATCGCCAATGCGGATGTCGGTATCCAGCACGCCGTTGTAAGCCGTGTTGAGGTTCGCGAACAGGACGCCCAGCGCCGGACTTTGCAGATCTGGCAGTCTGATGAGTTCCTTAGCCGAGGCCACGTAACCAGTCTGGTGTGGTTTATAAGCGTAGACCAGGTCACCAACGCTCAGATCGGTAACGCCGGAGCCGCACGCTTCCACGCGCCCGACGTTGGCGTAACCATAGGCCAGGGGATAACGCCAATGCGAATCGGCAGCTGTCCAGTAACGCTTGCCGTCCGGCGGATCTTTCGGGGCTGGCACAAACAGTCGCAGATCGGGGTCGAAGACACGATCCCACTGGGGAGCCAGCCCCCGATAGACGTTCATCTCCGTGCCATGACTGATCGCGGAAAAGAGCGTCTGCACACGCACTTCACCGTCACCAGCCTCAGGCAGCACCTCATCCAGATAGCTGATTTGCTTGTCATCACTGAAAACGAGAATTTTGGCATTCATTTGACATCACCTATGCTGTTCGTGTATGCATAATTGTGTGAACATTTAGCCTTTGACGCTGCCGCTGACCAGCCCACCAACCAGATAGCGCTGGAAGAAGATAAAAAGTATAGTGGGCGGCAGCGCGATGATCGCGCCGCCAGCCGTCAGCATGCCCCAGTCGATGGTATATTGACCGAATGCGGCCTGCAGTGCCAATGGCAGGGTACGTGAATCGGTGGATGTGATCAGGCCCAGCGCAAAGACATACTCACCCCAGGCCAGCATAAAAGCGAATGCGCCCACGGCCACAATAGCTGGCACCAGGATAGGGATAATAATACGCAGCAGAAGCTGCCAGTAGCTCGCGCCATCGATCAGCGCCGCCTCATCGATCTCAACCGGGATGTCGTCCATGTAACCTTTAAGCAGCCATACCGCGATGGGAAGCTGAATAAGCAGATAGCTGATGGTCAGCCCGGTGATGCTGTTAGTGAGCTGCAACTGCCGCAAAACCAGAATCAACGGCACAACGATGACGATGCCGGGCAGCATCTGCATGCCGAGTATGATAATCGAGAAGGTGTTCCGTAAACGATAACGAAATCGTGAGAGGCTGAAAGCCGCCATGATCGAGATGGTGATGGTGATGCCTGACGAAACTGATGACACGATCAGACTGTTCCAGAAGGCGCGCTGAAAGCCCACCGCGTTCCAGATGCGCGCAAAGTTATCGAACGTAATTGAACTCGGCAGCAGGTCCATCGGATGGCCGAACATCTCACTCTGTGGTTTGACAGCCGTCAGATACAGCCAGATGATCGGGAACAGTAAGGCCAGGACGACAACGATCGTGAACAACTGAATGAGCGCGTCAGCCAGCAGTTTGCGTTGTTTATACGACATCATCGCCTCTGCCCCCGGCCAAACAGCCACAAATAGAAGATCGAAAAGACGAGCAGGAGCGACAACATGAAGATGCCGATGGTGGCGGCATAGCTTAACTCCTGTCGCTCAAAGAAGTTACGGAACAGGTAAATACCAATCAGCGTAGATGACTCCGAGGGGCCGCCCCGGGTCATGATCCACACAATATCGAAGCTGTAGAAGGCGAGGATGCCCAATACCAGGCTGATGACAATGCTTACCGAGCGGATCAACGGCAGCGTGATAAAGCGGAACCGCTGCCACAGCGTCGCGCCATCGACAGAGGCCGCTTCATACAGTTCCTGTGGAATAGCGCGCAGGGCTGCCAGCAGCGCCACCACCATAAACGGAATACCTTTCCACGCGCTGACCACAATCAGAATCGGCAGAACGAGTTCGGGTTCGCTCAACAGAGATCGCCGGCCAGCGATGCCGACCCACTGAAGAATGTGGTGCAGCGCGCCGAATTCGCTGTCCAGCAGCCAGCGCCAGGTATATGCAACCACCACCGATGGCACCACCCAGGGCAGCAGAATGATACCCGATAGCACACCATTGATGCGGGTGGGCCGGTTGAGCAGCAGCGCGACACCGAGACCAACAATGAACTCAACAGCAACCGTGCCAAATGTCCATATAATGGTACGTTGCAGACTGACCCACAACAGATTGTCATTCAGCAGTCGCTCGTAGCCAGCCAGGCCGTGAAAGACGGGCGATGGATTGCGCAGCGGATACCAATCGGTCAGGCTGAGCCAGAAGGCATAGCCAACCGGATACAGGCTCACGGCCAGAACGACGACCAGTGCCGGCAAAATGAAAAGATAGGCATTCAGACGGCTGTTTTGTCCCATAGGATTACTCAGAAAATGGGGGATGAGATCACAGCCTCATCCCCCATGACGAAGACAAGAAGTCGGACTATCGGCCCAGGATGTCGTTCATGCGAGCGCACATCTGAGCTGTGGCTTCCTCGACGTCAGCACCCAACATCACGTTCTGGATGGCCTGCTGGATAACATCAACTTCGATTGTCGCCATCTGCGGAATGCCCGGAGCCGGATACTGGTAGGGCTGCGCGACGCTCAACCCTTCAAGGACCACGCTAAAGCGGGAATCCCAGGGCGCATCATACTGTTCCAGCCACTGGTCAGCAATTGACTGGCGGCCAGGCGGCAGGTTGGCGGAAGCGGCGATACCGGGCAGGCCGCCTTCGGGATCGGTGGCAAACTTGATCCACTCCCACGCGGCATCCGGATTCTCGGAACCAGCCCACAACACCAGCGGCCAGCCACCGAGGAAACCGAACTGTCCGGCTGGCCCGGCGGGAATAGGCGCCATTTCCAGGCTGTCCAGCCATTCCGGCTCAGCCGCCTCGATCGAACCCAGAATCCACGGGCCATCGATATACATGGCGACGCGGCCATTGGCCATCAACTGGACAAGCTGCTCACGGCTGTAGGTTGGAGTGTCTGGCGGGGTGACTTCATCTTCCAGATACAGATTGGTGTAGTAAGTCAGCGCGTCGTAGAACTCCGGCGACTCGAAGCCACACAGACCGTCTTCGTTGAGCATGGTCGCGCCATAACCCAGGTAAAC
>CAZXCK010000229.1:0-3787 GCA_964639225.1 uncultured Anaerolineaceae bacterium
CGGCCACTCGACGTCGGGCGCGAGCACCATGTCGGTGAGGGTCGTGCCGTCGGGTGCCTCCCAGGCCCCGGCCGGGATCATGAACCACCAGTCGTCCCAGGGAACGGCCAGCGGCTGGTCCCAGGCCGGTAGCGGGGCCGTCGCCTCGCCCACCGTCCGCGCGCCCGCCATGCGGACCAGGGCCTCGGCCAGGAGGGCATGAGAGCCATCGGTGTGCGGCCCGATGAGCAGGACCAGGGGCAACTCCCGACGCGGACGGGACTCGCTCACGGTCCACCAGCCGTGGTGTTCGCCGTTCTGGTCGCACACCCGCGCCCAGCGCCCGCCCGTCGCGAAACGGGAGAGCGCCGGCAGCAGGCGGCGACCGCGGACATCGCCGCGCCGACCGACGATGATCTGGCCGGGGAGGGCGGTGCTCAGCTCGGGCTCGCGGAGGTCGATGACCAGGCCGCGCGCCGACAGGAGATCCGGATCCGGGAGGGCGATCAGGCCGCCGGTGTGGCGGTAGAAGACGCTGCAGTAGGCCAGGTCTCCCGGCAGCCAGACATCGACGCCGCCGGGGAGACGTTCACAGGGGGCGGGATCGGCGGGCAGCGCGTAACGCCGCGGGGGGCTGCTGGCCGCCGGGCCGAACGAGCGAGAGGACTCTCCCCCGGCCTCCTGCAGCCTCGGCGCCGGTTCTCGATCCCGCCACGTCGTGCGACCGGCGACCCAGATCCGCTGGTCGCCCAGGAGGTCGATCAGCGTCAGGGCCAGGCTATCGGCGCCGGCGGCGGTGAACGTGCGGGCCGCCGCCGCGGCCAGATCAGCGGGCAAGGCGCCGGGAACCGAGCCGTCGCCCGGGGGCGGCCGCCACCGGTCCTGCAGACGGCGCCGGATGTCCTCGAGCGCCTCGACCAGGAACGCATCGTCATGCTCCAGCCTGAGCTCATCGAGGCGGAAGGGCTCATGATGGGAGGAGATGGAGACCGTGCCGTCGAGATCGGCGGCCACGGCCGGCGCCAGGAGCCGGAGCCGGTCGCCGTCCTCCCAGTGATCGCGCGAGCCGCCACGCTGGCGCCACGAGCGCCGGGAGCTGTCCGCGATGGGCTGGGCGATCCGCAGGCTCACGCCAGCATCGCCAGCGTCGAGATCGCCGGACACCCGGCAAGTGAGCCGCAGCCACGTCGGCCGCGGCGATCGGAAGCGATAGGTCAGCGTGGTCCTCGGTTCCAGCCGCCACCGGTCGCCATCTTCCACTGCGAAACCGGGCTCCGCGTCCGGACCGCCGCGGGTGCGCACCGTCCAGCCGGTGAGCGAGTCGCCGGGTGTGCCGGTCATGAGCGGCGGAAGGTCGGGGCGCCGGGTAGCTTGCCACCGACGCGGTTCCGTGACCGGCGCCAGAGGCGGGGGTGCGAGGTCGGGGTCGGGACCGGGAAGCGGACCGTCCCAGACGGCGAAGCGCGGATGAGCGCTCGTGCCGGCGAGCGTGTAGAGGCGCCCGTCGACCAGGCGCCCGCGCCAGCGATTGCCTTCCAGTGCAATGCCGGGCCAGCGAGCCCAGCCCTCGCCATTCCAGCGGTAGCTGATCCTCTCGCCCGGGACGAGCACGCTGCCATCTCCGAGCAGACCCGCCGGTCCCGCACCGTGCTCGGGGTGCTGGTGGGGCAGACCAGAGGGCGGCACCTCGCGCCACTGTCGGCCATCCCAGCGCTGCAGGACGCTGAACGCGTGCCCGTCCCGCGGCCCGAGCGCATGGAGAGATCCGTCGCGGTGTGCGAGGGACTCCGGGCTCCAGCCGCTCCAGGCGTGGAGCTCAACCCAGGTCGTGTCGGCGAAGGCATACAGCGCGGTGGTCCTCGTGGGGACCCGCCACCGGGACCCTGACCGGTGGGGACGTGTCTGCCGCACGGTGGCCCACACGGTGTCGCCGACGGCGACCAGCTGCCAGTCCTGCCGATCGCGCGACGCCGCCGCAGGAGGCGCGGCCTCCGTCCAGCGCTCGCCGTCCCACCGCCAGGCCGTCATGCCGCCCGGCCGGCAATCGCCCACCAGGACGAGATCCCGCGAGCGCGGCGCGAGAATCGCATCCCGCAGGCCGGCGCGCGGGATGCCGCCACCGAGGGGCCGCCAGCGCTGTCCGTCGAAGGCCGCCACGTGACGCACGACCTGGTCGGCGGCGAAGTGGAACTCCCCGGCGACCACGAGATCGCCGCGCCATCCGGCCGTGGCCACCACGGGCCCGCCATTGTCCAGGCTCGTGCCGAGCCAGTCCCCGAGCGGTCGCCATCCGTCGGCGCCGAGCCGCGCCAGGCCGGCGAGCCGACGCCCGGCCAGCATCTCCGGACCGAGGAGCAGGAGGTCTCCACGCCAGGAGGCCAGGTCGGGAGCGAAGACACCGAGAGCGGAGACCTCGCCGAGAGAACCGGGTGACGCGATCACGTCCAGCGAGTCACCGAGGATCGCCACGTACCAGTCGCCGCCGATGGCGACACGGCCCGTTCCGCCGGCCAGGTGCTCGTGAGGCCACCAGACGCGACGCTGCCAGCGGGGCTGATAGGCATCGAGATACTCGATGGCCCCATCGCGCAGCACGTGAGGCTGGCCCTGGAATCGTCGCGGAGTCGCGAGTCGATCGGCACGGGGTACCTGGCGCCACTGCTCGTCGACGAGCCACGCGAGGTCGCGAGCGGTGTCGCCGGCCGCATCGACGAACGAGAATCCTCCTGTGGCCACGAGCCCGTCGCGATGACTGGCCAGCGCCGTCACCCTGGCCACGGGACACGCCTCTCCCCGCGGCAGCATCCGCCAGTGATCCGGGATGGCGGGCAGGGGTCTCCATCGATCATGCCGCCACGCCGCCAGGCCGGCGCATCGCTGCCCGGCCGCATGGACGAACACACCGGCAGCCGCGACGCCGCCCCGGTGGGGGGCGAGCGCGGTGACCTCGTCGTCGACGCCACCACCGAGATCGTGCCAGAAGCGGCCGTCGAAGCGCGCGACGTTGGCCACGCGCCGCGGACCGGACGAGGCGAAGCGACCGCCCACCCAGAGGCCCGCGTCGGTCACCAGGAGCGCGTTGATTCTCGGCTGCGGGACGCCGCCCACATCGCCGCCGAGAGGCCGGCTCCGGTCACCGTCGTCGACCACCAGCCGGGCCAGATGCTGCTCGCGCCCGACGAGCAACTGGCCACCCATGACCACCTCGCCGCGCCACAGCGCCACGGCATCGACCCGCCCGCGTACCCTGGTTTCGCGGCGCCGCCACTGGCCCCGGCTCAGGCGATGAATGATGCCGCACTGGACCGCGACCAGATCCTCGCCGTCGCTCTCGAGCAGCCAGTCGCGGCAGGTCTCCAGCTCGCGGACCGCCTGCCACCGGCCGGCACGCCAGACGAAGACACCGAGGCCCGCACGCTCGGTCTGGTCGGGGTCGCGCGTCGGGCGGCCGGTCGCGTAGAGCTCCTCGCCATGCCAGCCGAGGTCCTGGATCTCGGCGAGATGGATGACGCCATGGTCGGGAAGGTGGACCCACTGGCCGTCGGGCGGAGCCGGCGCCGAGGAGCCCGCACGGGCGGGCGCCACGGCGATCACCGTGATGAGCGCGGCCATGAGGAGTCGCGAGCTGTCGAGGCGGCGCTGCATGTCCCTCTCCCCGGATGGAACGTGCATGAGACTACCGCGCGGGGTGCGGACAGTCAAAGCCGGGCAGGTCCTGGGGCGGGGTGAATGGCGCCGGAGGATGGCCGGCGTCAGGTGTTCCCGCAGCGGCCGCCACAGATGAGGCAGGGCTGCTCGAGGGCGCCGC
>CAZXCK010000230.1:0-3724 GCA_964639225.1 uncultured Anaerolineaceae bacterium
TGCTACCGGCGTACTACGATATGACGTCGGGCGTGGTGGAGCTGTTGTAGGGGGAAGCGAATCGCTATACGTGCTTCTTGGGGGTCAGTTTGTCGGCTTGCTGACCTCGCCATAACTCCGGCCTCGTCCAATTAATATAGTATCCTGTATAGCCGAGTATGCGTAGAACAATCCGATCATAGAAGTGCAGTAATGCGAGATACTGTTTGCTGCTACTCCCTTGCGCACTGATGAATTCGAGTTCATGCACAAGGTTGTTTCGGAGTTCTGTGTACTCGTCAATCTCAATTATATCGATGGGAACTGAATATGCTCGTACAACCAATTTGGCCTTGTTTTTCGTTTTGGTTCTCTTGGCTTTCTTGTTCCTTCCAGCTTTATGATAGTTTCGCCTTGTGAGCTGAAAGAAACGATCTATCATCGAACAGATTAGCAGGCATCGGGCTTCGATTATTGCCCCAGAATGTATGTTTGAATGCAGGTTAGCAATGGTGTTGAGGTCGCAGGTAAAGACCGGGTTAGAGCAGTGAGCATAACATTCTTCGATGTAGTTCTTTGTGTTTTCAGGCGGCATATAGTCAATCAGTTCAAAACCGGTAAAAGGTGTGGTGATTCTCAGCCGGTGTTCGGTGTAAGCTATTTTTTCTGCGCTGTCGTGCACTTCATAGAAAATCCAGTTGGCGCGCCGACCACGAGCGATAGCCAATAGATCACAAATTCGGCTGGCAATCTCGATCGCTTTCTCAAGTGTGCATTGATTCAACGGGATAGTAAGCTTGCTGGTGATGTCATATCCCCGTTTAGCCTTTAATACCTGCAGACGCTCATCGTAATCTGGAACCTGATCAATAATGACTTCCATCCCATCAATGTCTAGACGTAGTCTACCAAGTTTTGTGTGAGTTGGGCTGACTTGAAGTGTCTCTGTTCCGATATACTCGAAATTCGTAATGGTGAATCGCACCTCACCACTGTCTAATTCCTGCATGTCACCGATCTGAAGACGCGCATTTGCAGTCAAGTGCAACACCATCTGATGATAAATACGATTCTCGCCAGGTATATTACTGGTATGTATAGGATGCTCATTGACAATTACCGGTCCCACAGCCCTGAATCGCCGCCCGTCATGTGTACTACCTTCGAAGTGAATGTGATCTTTGATGGTACCTATACCGCGCAGATCACCGTCTCGCAGCAGAATCAGGCGCATATCACCGTTAACGAACTGGGCGGCTTCAAACTCGTATTCAACGGCTTCCTGATCGTCTGATTTGGGAATCAGCTTTCCGCGCCCTTTGTAGTACCGTGCAAATTTGCCATATTCGGTTAGTTCACGCATAATGCCCCTCTTTTCGCTATCACTCTAACATTTTACAGTAAATTACAAACTGTGTGCAGCGCAATGTTAGTAATCTGTTATCTCGATATAAGAACATATGTGCTACAATAGGCAAAACCAAATACGGCGACACCCTGACCCCTCACAACCCGCTGACGCCCGCCACCCATCGAAATGAACTGTAATGTTCTCTGGTGGTTGACAGGCAACCTTCAAGTATGCTATTCTGTCCAATGGTGTCTCATGACACACTAATTCGACTATCCTCAAGGAAGACGGAGGGGCACAATGTCAATGGCCTGGATGATTATCTCACCGCGTGGACTCGATCCAGTTGGCGTGTCCGCCGTCGTCCATTAGAACACTGCCTCACCCCCGTTAACTTCATCGTTAACCGGAAAACCGGCAACTGAGGTTTGCGCCTCAGGCGCTGGCACGGCAGTCACGACGGCGAATACGCCGGGCACGCTCACACCGGTGGGCGCGTTCGCGACTCGTGGCTGTTTTGTGATTCCGGTTTGTCCTGTTCTCCATAACAGACTACCCGCAAACACAAACTCCCTCAGCTCTCTGGCCGAGCTTCAGCCGCGATTGCACACGCCGCGTGGTCCGCCCGGAGAAGACTCATCGATCTGACGGGATGGAACCGGTCAACAGGCTGGTTTCATCAGGGCCTGAACAGCCTAGACTCGAATAAATGCAAGCTGAGGAACGACGAATGCCGACAAACGTCATTCAGCTCTTTGAACGAGAACAATATAGTGGAAGTTATGAGTTCACCATCACCCACGAGCCGGACGAGGACTTCCGTAAGTACCTGGCCCGCAAGCTGGCCGACGTGCTGCCCGCTGCGTCTGTCCGCCACAGCGCCGACGCCGCGCCGCTGGACATCAGCCTGGACGACATCGAAGGCGATGTTGTGGCTGGACTGTCGGCGGTGACGGTGCGCAATGGACTGCACATCGACATGCTGTGGGTCGACGAGCCGCTGCGCCACAACGGCATCGGCCACCGCCTGATGCAGATGGCCGAGGAGATCGCCATCCGGCGCGGCTGCACACGGGCTTCGATCACCGTCACCGGCGGCGTTGAGTTCTACGTGGGGCAGGGTTATACGCTCAGCGGGACGGTCCAGCCGCTGCCGGCCCTGGCCGGAGGCGATAAAGTGATCGCTTTCGCGCCCCGGCAGGCAGTCTACACGCTGATGAAGGACCTGACATAAAACGAAGTCATTCGTCGCCCGCGGCGCGGTCCGGCGCGGTCCAGTCCGGGTCGGTTTCCAGGCCGAGGATGTCCTCATAGGCCCGGAAGCGGTCCTCGTGCAGATGGCACACCATGCTGACGACCGCGCCGACATCCTCCCCCAGCGCCGAGCCGGAGACGACGAAGCCCAGCTTCAGCTTGGCGGTCAGCACAGCGCGGTTGTTGACGTGATGGTGGCTGGTTACGCGCTCGTAGCCAATCGCTTTGAGATAGGCCAGAAGCTGCCGTGTGAACGCGCTATACGCACCCTGCCGGCGATAAGCGGGCAGCAGTCCACTGTTGACCATGCGAAAGGTGATGGGGTTTTCCATGCGTCCCATCGACCAGCCGACGGGGGTATCCCCGGCGTAGAAGACAAAATGCTCGCCGTGCAGCCGCCGGTAGATCTTCAGTAGTCGTGCGATCTGTTTGCGACGCTGCGGCGGTGTCTCAAAGCGCACGCGCTGGTTCCAGTGCGGGAACACGGCGTCCAGCCGTGGCTCGCGGACCGCCTGGTAGGTGTCGGCGTCCACCGGGCGCGCCACCAGACCGCCGGGCAGCTCATGCGGAAAAAACTGATGGCGCAGCGCGTCAAACATGGAACGTTCCTCGGTTACCAGCCGGTATATATCGTTATTGTAACCCTGCAAACGATTTAGAGTCGTTACAATGCTCAACGTTTGGCAGCACTGGCTGGCAGCTCAGGAAGGGGTAAATATATGACCCGTATTTTGGTTGCGGGGCTGATTAACATCGAAACCACGCTGAAGGTATCTCACTTCCCGGTGGAATACGCGCCGGTGCGGTTTCCGTTTTTTGGCATCGACAGCACGGTATCGGGTGTGGGTTATAACGTGACGCGCGCACTCACTGTGCTGGATAATGACGTGTCGCTGCTGGCTCTCACCGGCGCGGACACCGGCGACACGCTCACTCGTGCCGCTCTGGACCAGGACGGCATCGCTGGCGATACTGTGCTCTGCCAGATGAACCACACGCCGCAGTCGGTTATTTTGTACGATCCCAGTGGCATGCGCAGCATCTTTACCGACCTCAAAGACATTCAGGAGCAGACGTACCCGCCAGAGCGTTTCCAGCAGGCGCTGGCTGGCGCTGATCTGGCCGTGCTGTGCAACATCA
>CAZXCK010000231.1:0-3699 GCA_964639225.1 uncultured Anaerolineaceae bacterium
TTTAGCAGACACGCATGATGTAGCCCGGTGTTTTAACGCCGGGCGGAATCGGTCCACCCCTTTACTCTGCTCTAAATTCTTAATCCGCATCAAAAGTGGCGGGGTGTAAGGGACACAGTCCCGGCGGGCTGCGCCCCGGCAGCCGCTAACCCAGGCACCAGGCCGCCGCGCACACCGGCTCGATTTCCAGCCCGGCCACATCGGGCAGGGTGTCGAACTCGGCCCGCGTCACAGTGGTGAACTGGTAATCGACAAACACCTCAAAATCGTCACCGCGAACCAGCATCATATTGGAGAACTGCGCCGCGCTGCGCGCCACTGGCTCGAAGCTGGTGCCATTGGGGATAATCCCCGCCCGGCGGGCGGCTCCCCGGTCGAAGAAGGCTACAGCGAAGTCGCTGTTGACCTGCGCCGCGCTGCCACCACCCGCTCCGTCTGACGGCGCGATGAGCACCAGCGGGTCATCGTCGAGGTCAGCCAGGTAGTTGATCTCGACAAAGCGACTGACTTCCAGCGTCGCCTGCCGGCAGAAATCGGGCGCGGTACGGTCCGCCTGGAGCGTGAACACGCCGCCGCGCTCCAGGAAGTTCACCAGCGCCTGCGTGGAGCGGTCGCAGCGCAGCAGCGGCTCGCCGCCGCGCCAGCCTTCCGGGCGTCCGAAGCGGTCGGCCAGCAGTTCCAGGTCATGCCGGATGTCGCGTGCGACGGCATAAGCTGTGCTCGACACCGTGCCGAACCAGCCCGCCGGTGGTGGGTCGCCCTGCAGCAGCGTCCCGGCCAGCAGTTCCAGGTCCAGCCGCGTGACCAGCGCCAACTGCATGCCATCAGCCTCGACCGGGCCGGTCCAGCCTTCCGGCCTCGACCCATCGGCGATCATCGCCCCGGCCAGCAGTTCCAGATCGACACGGGCATCGAGCAGAAGCTGGGTGGCCCGATCCACAGCGGGCGGCGCTTCCTGTGCTTCTTCTGGTGGGATGATAAGCGCATCATCCGCCGGTTCCGGGGGAACATCATCATCTTGCGCGCTGACGACTGGCGCCAGCAGCAGCGCCGGCAGCAGCGCAAGCGCGATCAACAGGCGAATCCAACGGCTCACGGCAGGTCTCCTTCGTTAGTCGGCGTGGACAATCGCGTTTGCCTGCCATTATAGCACCGCCCGGCGCTGACGCGCGCTTAACCTTTGATCGTGGCAGCTGTCTACCCCAGACTGCCGCCGTCGACATCCAGCGTCTGCCCGGTGATAAAGCGCGCCGCGTCGCTGCACAGGAACAGCACGGCGCCGGTCACCTCGTCCGGCGAACCGACGCGCCCCAGCATGTTGGCCACCGGCGCTGGCGAATCGGCTTCGTCGATGTTGCCGGGGCACACCGCGTTCACGCGAATGTTCGACGGTGCCAGCTCACGGGCTGCCTGCCGTGTGATAGCGACCAGTCCCGCCTTGCTGGCGACATAGGCCGCGCCGCCATCGGGCAGGGTGCTGTCCCACAGGCTGGACACCACGTTGACCATCACGCCGCCGCCTTCGTCGGCCATCACGCGCCCCAGCAACTGGTTGACGAAGAAGGCACCGGTCAGGTTTACGTCGATCTGCCGCCGCCAGTCCCATTCGTCGATGCGGGCGAACGGCTCGGCTTTATGCACACCGGCGGCATGCACCAGAATATGCACGCGACCGTAGCGGCTGCGCGTCTCTTCGATGAGTGCCGATGCCTGAAAGCGATTGCTCACATCCCCCTGAAACTCGAACGCCTGCCCGCCCGCCTCGGTGATGGCGGCGGTGGTCGTGGCGGCCCGGTCCGGGTTGATGTCGTTGATGGCGACCGCCGCCCCGCTGGCGGCCAGCGCCAGGGCGATGGCCCGGCCCACGCCGTAGCCACCCCCGGTTACGATAGCGGTCTGTCCGTTAAGGTCTACCTGGAAATTCGTCACAGTGTTTGCAGCCAATCGCGCATAATGTGGTTTGCTCCGAAGTGGAAACTCGTCTGGCCTTCCTCGCCTACCATCAGCATCCGGTCGGCGTTATGCGCCACATAAAACGACGCCCCGTGCCGGTAAGTCGCATTATGCACCGCGCAGGCTTCACGGGCGTAATGCTGCCAGTCGTGCCAGTCGTCCTCGCCCATGATGACCCGCACGCGAGTGTCGATGGCACCGATGGCATCCGGTGGCAGCATGTTCCCCGCCAGGATTACACCGCGCGGGCGCTGAATCCGGGCGAACTGCGCGAATAACTCGGCCAGCAGCAGCGTGCCTTCGCCCTGCGCCAGCACCACCACCCGGCTGGGGTCAATGTCTGGCTGGCTGAGCGCCGCTTCGTAGGCCAGCACCGCGTCCACCGCCGTTGATCCCAGGCCGCTGGCCCCGCTGCGACCGTTGCCCCGTTTGTCCCAGCGAAACACGGCGTAACCGCAGCTCAGGCCCGTGCGCGCGAAGTGCGCCAGGTCGGCACGTGTATTCCAACCGGCGCTGTGCAGCACAAACAACAGCGGATAACCGTTGTCCGGGCTGTGCTGGGTTGGATAGTCCAACTGACCGGCGAGTTGCACGCCGTCACCGGCGAAGGCGATCTCCAGGCTGCTATCCGTGTATGACGAACGTCTGACAACGTAGGATGCCATTATTTCTATCCTTCTACAGTCGAAAAAACTTTGCCAGATAGAAATAAAGGTAATAGTTGGAGAAAGTTTTAAGGAACTTTAACGATTATAGCATCGATTCAGGGTCGCTGTAACTTAATAAGCCGGGCAATCTGCACAAAGCGACGCGCCGAATCAGCCGCGCGCGTCGCGCTGGGGCAGGTCGCCAGCGTCGAGGTTGACGCTGGCCACATTGTCGGCCTCATCATCGGCCAAACGCGACTCAGAGGATAGATCAAAATAGGCGTCGTGGCGGGCTTCACCGGCGCGGCTGTCGATGAACGCCTCCAACTCCTGAGCGATATAATGCGCGTGCTCGTAGTTGACCAGCCGCGCCAGCATAATCCGGTCGCCGTTGCTGGTGTGAGCGTAAACGTTGTAGAACGCCTCGCGGCTGGATGCGCCCGGCATGGTCAGCGTCTGCACGGTGGTCACGCGCTCAATATCCCACAGCGGAACCGTGCGGCGGCCATAATAGGGGAACAGCAGCGGCGTGGTATAAGTATGAAGCTGGTCGCCTTCGATCTCGTAGTGCGTGCTGTTGAGCGCGATGGCGCCCAGCACATACGCCGGGAATATGCCCAGAGCCAGCAGCGGCGCCAGCGCGGCCAGCATCTGGCTGTTGGCGCCCTCAACCAGTATCGCCACGAATGCGATTATAAGGCCCACGACCATCACCGCCATCCCGGCCATCGCGATGGGCGGCTCGGTCCGCCACGACCACTTAAACGAAAAATGCAGCGCGTCGTCGCTGTCGCTGTGGGTGGTGATCTGCTTCGGCGCTTTCAGCTTCCGGGCTGGCCGCGCATCTGTGGGCCTGAACGTAAACACGTTATCGCAGTGCGAGCATACAGCGGACATGCTGCGAATGTTGATATTGTCCGATGGAATCGGCGAACCGCAGGCCGGGCATTTGAGCTTCATATTGGCATCCGTTCAGCGTCGGTTGTGTTGCTCTCATCGTAATCAAACTTCACCCCGCTGACAATAGCAGGCTGGCCCGCCGCCTCTGCCATCCAGCACCCCCGCCTTTACTTTTCGGCGCTTTGCGCCGAAAAAGGCA
>CAZXCK010000232.1:0-3653 GCA_964639225.1 uncultured Anaerolineaceae bacterium
TTATCATGGAGATGAACTTCATCGGCTCGCTCGACGGGTGCCAGGTCTTTGGTCCGCCGGGCCTATATACGGGACAGTACCTGACGTTTCGGAATTCTCACATACGCCGTTAGCCCACACCAATCGACACCGATTCTGAGTAGAATATACTTTCTAAGACCACCCACTTACTCGGCATAACATTTCAAGCATCAGTTTATCGTTACGGCACGTGCGGCCGATCTTCTACCTGGTAATTATTCGTACATGACAAGGTCGCTAGGCTGCCCTGGAGCGCCAGGGTCATCTCCGGAATTATCCTCTCCAACGACTACCACAAATGGCTCCGAGACATTGTTATCCGAATCATATACGAACAAGTCAAGCAACGTCCCCTCAGCATAATTACTCGTGTTAACAATGATAGTTATCATGGTGTCTGACCAATCCTGCGGGATTTGCATTGCAAAAAAACCACCATCTGGATCACGGGCGATGACGCGAGAAAATGTGCTGTCAGCATATATTTCATCAATAACGGCTTCAAGTGAAGTACTCTCGTAGAGCCCCATATGACCATTGAAATATGCCGACCTGGTTCCCGAATAATCGTGAAATCCATCCCACGGCAGTAGGGTCATGATATTGTTACGTTCAATTATGGAGCCATTGAACTCACGACCCGCCATACCATTCGCTACACCGACATCACCGATTCTGACCCAAGCCGAGACACTAAACCACTCGCCATTGGGGTCGTCGAACTCAGCCTCGCTAACCGATCCCACAGTTTCCGAGCCAGGATCACCCCACCCGGCGCCAATGTTAGTAATTATCTCGAGACTGGGCGAATGTCCGCGCATTCCGATAACAAAATTTGGATACCCATGCGTAGCGTCCGGGTCCCAGGTATTCAGGCGAAGCAGTTTTGACGAAGGTTCGGCGAGCGTGCCGGTGTTGCTCGTGAATTTCACCTTCATTGAGGCAAACGAGTTCTGCGCTTCATGCGGAATCCAATTGGCCACGACGCCATTAAACCAGTTCGAACCGTCGAAATACTCATAGGCAGACGTCGACCCGCTGAACGGATCGGTGCTTGTGTATATTAGATTGGACGAAACTCGATCATATTCGCCGATAGTGGGCGACTGGATTGGCTCACCTGCCGTCCCGTGTTCGAAATCATCCCAGACAACAGGTTCAGCAGGGAATTTGGAATCAAAGCCCTCGCCTCGAATCTCAATGACTGCACCATGGTTAAAAGCTCCCACAACGCTATCTATTCGGATGTTCTCATCAGCGGTCACTGCCGCGGCGATCATCGTGCAAAAAACGACCAAGCACAAATGCCGTCCCAGTGCCCCAAGACGTCCCTCTCTCACGCGCCATCCTCCTGTAACAAATACATTTATGTCTTCCGATCCTCTCCCACAGCCTACACTGGGGTGCGAATTCGGAACCAGACAACCGATGGCTGCAAAGTTCACGCCAAATCCAATCCTTACTGTCATCTAGGCTGAGATCCCAATGACCCTGTCTTGGCCGAGGGTAAAGCAACATTCTTTCTGTAGATCCACCGGCGCGCCTCAGTCGTCCTCCATGTTGATGTAGGTTCTCCCGGTCTCCCAATCCTCGCTGATCTCCATGAAGATGGTGGTCGCCAACCGAAGCCGCGATGCCTCGTTCGAAGACAGCGCCGCCACGCGCGTCCACCGCTTGTCAAGCGACACCCAGGTCACGGATCCGCCAGCTCTCAAGCAGCTCGTCCAGCTCCGTAGCCGCCCGGCTGACCTCGGTTCTCGCCACGTCAAGCCCGCACAGTTCAAGCGTGATGACTTCCAGGCGGCGCGTCGATACCCCCTGGTTGTACATCTCGGCGATCGGCAGCTTCAGGGCGCGCTCACTGCGCAGGCCACGCTCCAAGGACGAGGGGTAGAAGACCTCTCCGCCCTCGACATCGTGCGTTTGGGGAACCTGAAGGCCAAGCGGGCCGATCCGCGTGACGACCGTCTTGGGCTTGGAGCTATTGGCCTGTCCGCGCCTCTTGCCGGAACGCTCGTAGAGGTCGGCGCCGAGGAAACGGCTGCGCTCGATCTTCATCGCCTCATTCATCAGCAGCGCCATCACCTCGGCCATGCCGTCCATCCCGTTCTCGATCAGGTATTCCATGACCGTCCCGATCGTCGTATCGTCCTTGCGGTGGGTCATCGCCGGCGTCCTCGAGGTTGGTTGAGTGGTATCACCAACGAGGAGGCCCGACGGGGCCCACCGCTTCAACTCCGAAGCTCGCTTCAGAGCGGAAAAATCTGACTTTGCAGACGAGACGTTACACCCCCCACAGCGAGCCAGGAAAACTTCCATTTAGGCTAGTCTCGCAACGTCGCAACTGTATCACCATGCAATACCTCGACTCGATAACCAGCGTTTCTTAAAAGCTCTACCAAAGTAGGCCCAAAGTCACCTAAATGATGCGACTCGTAGAAAATCGCCCTAGGCCGGATTCGCCCAAAGTCGATAGAACGGATGATAGCCGGCTCATAGCCTTCAGCATCGATGACAAGAAGATCAGGTACACGGCCGCCGAGAAACTGCTCGATTACCGCCTCCACGCTGAGGCAGGGCAAATCGACCTCCACTATTGCGTGGCGATGTGCTTTACCTGCAGCTCTCTCTACAAGGTCGCGATCGAATGACGTTTTTCTGATGAGACGCAAGCCCTCCTCGAAAGGGAGTGCGGCGAGATATTCGTCGCTAAAAGAAAAAGCCACGAGTTCCGATACTGACCCGCCACCTATCGCGGCATTGACAAAACGCAAGCCATCGCGATTCAAGTAGCGATAATTCCGAGTCAGAAGCGCGAACGCCGACGGCATCGGCTCAACGAAAACGCCCTTCCATTTGTCCCGGACAACAAACTCCCGAATGGGATCATTGTGTAGACCATCATTGGCGCCGATTTGCAGAAATACGACCCGACGATCCAGAGCCCGGGAGAACTCGTCAAAAAATGCCCAACTCTCCTCCTTGCGCAGCCCAAGCGGGCGAGATATAGCCCTCAGACGATCAAAAGCCTGTGGGTGGTTCCTTAGCCAGGATCGAAAATTCTCAGCAGTGACATGCAGTAATGAAGTCACAGAAATTCCCTCGCTTAGCCAATAGGTTATTCTCGAATCCTAAATGACGATAGTCTTGATGGCGTTAAAATCGGCTCTCCTGGCATGATTGTGGGTGATTTCACCCCCGCCATCGCCACCTAAATCCAATCCTACCATAGAAATACGCACGGATCCATGGCTCAATGGAGTTGCAACACTTCAACCAAGCCAAAGAGGGACCCGTGCGCACCACCACCGTACTGAAGAATCTCGTCGCCGTCACGTCCATCTTCGTCCGCGGATTCGAGTTCACCACCTGCGGGCTCATCGTCGATGTCCGCCCCACCTGGCGCCGTCCGCACTGCAGTCTGTGTCAGCGTCCGTGCGCCGTCTACGACACCCAGGTACCCCGGATTGTAACGCCTCAAATTCACCTTTCCATTTCCCCGCCGGATCTTCCACACTCGCGCTGACATAAAAGAGCGGCGGGCTACCCTGCGTGTCTCATCCATGTTGGCACAAAGGGCCGTTCTCGGGATCATCGACGCCGCGGATGAGATCCTCGTAGATCAGCTCATC
>CAZXCK010000233.1:0-3588 GCA_964639225.1 uncultured Anaerolineaceae bacterium
CGGTTTGCGTCGGATTTATGCAGCTATGGGGTTCAAGCTATCGAAGATGGGTTAGTGGCAATTCCCGCTGGGATCCACATTATACTACGGTTCATGGAATGAGTTCATCCAGGGCACCAACAGCAACCGCGAATTCTTGCCTCCAGCGCTCGCGGATTCTCAACTCGCGCTCACGAGAGCCGATTTGCAACTCGCGAATACTGGCGTCGGCTTCCATGATGGCATCGGCAAGCGATTGAGACCCGTGATTGGTGAAGATCGTGCCGCCCTGAAAATACTCTCTAAGGATCGACTTGTCGGACAAAATCATGGGCTTGTGGATTGCAGTCGCTTCGTAGGCTCCACATACTAGACAGTCACTGCGCGTCGTCAAGACCATGATGGCATCTGCCGTTGCGAGAACTCGCTGGTATTCCGTGTCGGGTACGAATCCTGTAAGCTTCACTTGGCGTGGCAGCGCGAGCGACTCGCAGATCTCTGCAGGAGGCCGCCCGGTGACGAGGATTTCGTAGCGCGTTTCGTCCAAATAACTGGCGGCTTGTATGACCGCATCATTCGGGTCGTCGTCAGACCATGTTGTCACATAAACCACTCGGAAGCGGCTTTTCTTTGGAGCGGGGGGTTCGGGTGAGAACGATGGCAGCTTGTCGGACAAGACTATAGCACGACCGCCTTCGTTCAGGATTGAGGTTTCCAGGCGAGCATTCGAGACAATAATGGCGTCTGCGTTGCGAATGATCCACTTCGTCACAGAGG
This sequence comes from uncultured Anaerolineaceae bacterium, assembly GCA_964639225.1. Taxonomy (GTDB): domain Bacteria; phylum Chloroflexota; class Anaerolineae; order Aggregatilineales; family Phototrophicaceae; genus CAZXCK01. Next base: position 757 of record CAZXCK010000233.1, read on the forward strand.
CGAGAATGCGCTTGCCATGCTGCGAAGTAATGATGCCAACGTTGTGCATGTCGATCACTGCCCGGTACCGCAGAATCTTCCGTAGAAGGACAATGACCACTGCATTGGCTATTGACGGATACATGCCGATGACCAGCGCGGGCCGTGTCCGTATGAGATAGGCGAGTGTCTTGTAGAGGCCGAAAAGGTACTTTCGCGCGGTGTGGCCCATGGCGTTGAGTTCGGGATACTCGACGAGCTCAACTCCAAGCGCCTCCGCGAGGTTACGATTACGAGGATGGCGCTCCCAGGCGATCCAGGAAGTTCGCTTGCGGAGATCAGGGACGAGTACCGATCTTGGAGTATTGTTCGCAAGTGAGTTTCGACCATGCACGGTGTAACCCCTACGTTAACCTTGAGAATGTCCACCCAAGGTTTCTCGGTTGACGCACTATGACGACGGGGTAAGTCCCATGGGTTCTCGGCGCTCGTTCCGATCAGTGATCAAGTCACTCGTCTGCGGCAGCACGCCTGCGCAACCTCGTCCTTAGCTTGTAGTTCTCTTCAGCCAAGCGATTAGCCGTGTCATTTAGCTCCAGAACACTCTCGCGGAGATCCTTCTGAGCCGTACGAGAAAGGGTATATGAATTGCGCCGGATATGGTCCAGCAGCGTTTGTTTTAGCTGTGCTGGGACAAGGGCGCGGCTGATGGCGTTGACCACCATTGTGCGGCCTCGGTGTAGCGTACCATAGCGGAAAGCGTTGACAGGAGATTCCAGGGCAAGGAAGAAGTATCTCGTATCACGCGGAATTATCCCTGGCCTGCGATACACCTTCTTCTCGTTCTCACTCAGGCGGTCCAAGAAGCCGCGCAAGCCACTCGCCATCTCTGGCTGATGCTCCGGTGCCATTTGATGGAAAACACCGTGGAGAAACTGAAAAGCGAAAGGATACCACCCTGGTAATAGTCCCTTCGGATCCCCAAGATCGATCAGATCGTGCTTGATCGCTTCCATCACGTCGATCACCTGGACGAAGCGTGGGCCAATCGTGCCGGTCACGGAGTTCTCGTGAACCCGGTAATGATAGAGGGGCTCGGGCACGACAGTTACGCGTTCTGCGAGAGACATGCTCTTCCAGTGGAAGATGATGTCAGCCTTGCAGTAGAAATCCTCCCGAAAGCGCAGTTTGTGGCGGTCCAGGAAGTCTTTCCGGTAGAGCTTCATCCAGACATAGCCATAACCCATGGGGAATCCCGGACCCGTGGGGCTTGTCCGCCATTTGCGAAGGTTCCAGGCAGACACGTCCTGAGAGCGATACGGCCCGCTCAGGTAGTCCCAGCCAGTCAGGGTGATGTCCGCGCGGTCAGCCTCGGCACGGTAGAAAAGACGTTCCACCAGAGTTGGTTCGACCGTGTCGTCGCAATCCACCGAGAGCATGTAGCGCCCACGCATCAGGTCGAGCGCGACGTTACGCGTGGGGTACTGTCCACGGTTATCTTGGTGGACCACCTGGATACGAGGATCACGTGTCGCATATCTTTCGAGGACCTCGCCGGATCGGTCGGTTGATCCATCGTTGATGCATAGAATCTCGATGTCCGAGAACGTCTGAGCAATGACGCCGTCGAGGCAGTCCCCGAGGATTGTCTCGACGTTGTAGACAGGTATGACGACGGATACCGGTACCAATGTGTTCTCCTGGCCTCGGTGGCACACGCCCCCCGGTGAGAGACAGCCTGGTGGCGAACCTCTACCAGGGGATCGTGCGGCCGAGCAATGCTTCTAATCGCTCGTTGTGCGGGCGATAGTACTGTTCCAGCGCGGTGACTTCATCCTGGGCGATCGGGATATCCCAGATCGGTAATCGCTCGACGATGCTCGGGACATAGCGCCGCGCCATTTTCTGAAGGCGTCCTGGCAGCCGCGCGAGCCGATAATCGAAATGCGAACGCCTGGGGTTGTAGCGAGCACCGAGATTCGTGGGAGTGAAGGACGGGGCGACCCCGATATGCTCGAATACCCGTGTGAGCGTTATGGGTTGTCGTTCCTGACCAAGATCTTCTTCATAAAAGAGGATCAAGAACCGTTCGCGGGGAAAATGCTCAAGCCACCGCTCTAAACATGCGGCATAATGGCCCATTGAAAGGATCCCCCACTGGTCGCCGATTGCACTGATCCGGCGGTTGGGGCTCAGACGAGCCGCGCCGATATGGTGATAGTAGGAGGATATCGCACGGGTGACTGGATTGCGCAGAATGACGATGAATTTCAAGTCGGGAAAAACTTCGACGACCCGTCGCGGCACGTCCGGCGTTGCTTCGAAGCCCAGCACATCGCGATGCTCATCCCTGATCCAGAGATAATCCGGCGTGAATTCTCCTGCAGCTTGGGCGCCCGGTCGGGCCCTGAAGTGCCCCAAATACCATTCCAGGCCTTTCCGAAAGTTTTTGTCGCGATTAAAAAAATGCAGTTCCTTGGGGTCGCTGGTGTGCACCAGCGGATGCTGGCTCACCATTCGGTAGAGCCACGAGGTACCCGCCTTCTGGATTCCCAGGCACAGGAACGTCGGGGCCTCGAGTTCAGCAACGTTTTCGTTTGCCATCTGGCGAACCTTCTTGTATAGCATCCCTTGTGAAGTCTCTTTTGTCTTGCACTGATGATCGGCCTGATTTTCTCGGAGATGAGGGATTTCCCGGGATCTCCGGGACGTGCAGTGCGTGCAGGCGTCTCCCGCTTCATCGGTGAAGCACCTCGTCGAAGCCGATTTTCGACTTGGCGCTCATTGTGGGCTGCCGCTGTACAGCACCCGGTTTCTTGGACACAAGATTGAAGGTATTCACGCAGCCACCGC
>CAZXCK010000234.1:0-3550 GCA_964639225.1 uncultured Anaerolineaceae bacterium
TGTCATTTGTGTACCCGGTGGATGTATGTTACACTGATGCCATCGTTGGCTGAGTAAAAGGAGGTGATCAACGTTATGTATGATTTCAAGGTGGAGGCACACCGCTGAGTAACGCACCTCGTTAGTCTAGGGAATGCCTGATCAGAGGTGTGTTCCCGCCAACGTGCAGAAATGCACACTAAGGAGACGGCCCCGGTTTCGGGGTCGTCTCTGTTTATTTGCGTATGGCCTGGTTACGCGCCGCCAGCCCCGGCAAGGAACTCGGCGCGCAGGACGCCATAGCAGGCCGCGTCTTTGAACTCGTCCCAGCGGATGAAATGCTGGCGCAGCGTGCCCTCATAGCGCATGCCGATCTTCTCCAGCACACGCGCCGACGCGCTGTTTTCGGCGAACGTCTGGCTGTGGACGCGGTTCAAATCCAGTTGGTCGAACGCGAACAACAGCACACTGCCTGCTGCTTCGGTGGCATACCCGTAATTCCGGTACTCGGCACCGATCCAGTAGCCCATCTCCGCCGCGCGGTGTCTGGGGCGCAGCGTCAGGTTGATGACACCCACGATGGCGCCATCGTCGCGGCGGGTGATGGCGAACGGGTAAGCGTCGCCGGTCATCACCGCCTGTCGGGCGTAGTTGATGAATTCCAGCGCATCTTCAGTGGAATAGGGATAGGGCAGGCTGAGTGTGTTCGCCGCCACATCGCGGTGATTGGTCACCGCCTGGATGGAGTCGCAGTCGCCGATGTCGGGCAGGCGCAGGTCCAGGCGCGCCGTTTGCAGCTTGAGATGCAGCATATGGTTCCCCGGCATGTTGATCCCGATAGCTACCTACCAGTGTACTCGCCGCCAGAAATTGTGCATGCCGGGGATGCTGTTGACTACGGGCGATCAGCGACCGCAGCCCAGCGGCACAATATCGCCGGACGAAGGGCGCGACTCCAGGGTGACGGGCACATCGAATGTCTCGCCGTCGCGGATTACCAGCAGCGTGACCGTGTCGCCGGGATGGGTCCGCGTGACGAGGTAAGCCACCATCTCATCCATGTTGCGCACGTATTCGCCATCCACCGCCACGATGATGTCGCCGCCGGCGCAAACGTCGATCTCGCGCACGGTGCGCAGGCGGTCGCCGCCGAGCAGACCGGCCTTATCGGCGGGCGAGTTGGGCGTCACACCGGTGACCAGCACCCCTTCACTGACCGGCAGGCCGAGCGCCTCGGCCAGCGAGGCCACGCTGTAATCAGAAGGCGCGGTGGTGATGCCGATCCACGAATAATCGACCTGTCCCTGGTCGATGAGTTCCGGTACGACACGGCGCACCGTGTTTGATGGAACGGAAAAGCCCACGCCCTGGAACACGCCGCTTTCCGAGCGAATCGCCGTGTTGACGCCGATCACCTGGCCCCAGCTATCCAGCAGCGGACCGCCGCTGTTGCCGGGGTTGATCTCGGCGTCCACCTGGATGATGCGCGGATTCTGGAAGCCGGAAATCGCCGTGCTGTCGATGAGCGCCGCCGAACTGAGCTGGCGGCCCAGTCCGCTGATGATGCCAACCGTCATCGAGCTGCTGAGACCGAATGGGTTACCGATGGCGATGGCGCGCTGTCCCACCCGGAGCGCGTCCGAATCGGCCAGTTCCAGCGGTTGCAGCCGGGTGATGGGCACATCAACCTTAATCACCGCCAGATCGCTGTAATTGTCCTGGCCTACCAGTTCGGCGGTGGTCACAAAACCATCGTCGAAGGTCACGCGAATCTCGCGGGCCATGTTGATGACGTGCGCGTTGGTGACGATGTGACCGTTGCGATCATAGACAAAGCCGGAGCCGCGCCCCAGGTCGCGCATGTTGGCCACACCGGTCACAGGGACCACGACCTCGATATTGACAACCGCCGGCGCGCTGCGCTCGTAGATGTTGGTCAGCAGGGTATATTCGGCGTCGGCCTCGGCGATGATGTCTTCGGGGACCGGCGACGGCAGCGCCCGTTCGCGTTCGCTGGCGTTGCTGACCGGCAGATCGGCGATGGGCGTGCTGGCCTGGGCGTTGGGCGGCGGGGGCGTGTTCCCCTGGCAGGCGGCCAGCGCGATCATCACCAGCAGCGCAAACAGAAGTTTCCATTTTGGCATAAGACTATCCATAAAATCCAAGCGATGGTTTACCGCTCACTCTCGTGGCGGGTCGATCTGGGCCTGGGCGCGGCGCAGCGCGGCGGCCTGGTCTGGCGTTAAGTGCGTGGGCACGGTGATCTGCACGCGGGCGTACAGGTCGCCGCGCTCTTCGGAGCGCAGGCGCGGCATACCTCGCCCGGCCACGCGAAACGTCTGCCCGCTCTGCGTCCCGGCGGGCACCCGCAGCCGCACCGAACGGCCCAGCGTGCGCAAGTGGACCTCGCCGCCCAGCGCCGCTGTGAACATATCGACCGCCACATCGACGTACAGATCGTCACCTTCACGGCGAAAATGCGCGTCCGGCTCGACCTTTACTTTCAGATACAGATCGCCGTTGGGTCCGCCATCCGGGCCGGGTTCGCCCTCGCCGGCCAGCCGAACCCGCGTGCCGTCGATGGCGCCCGCCGGGATATTGACTTTGATCCGGCGCTCGCCTTTGGTCAGGTTGCGGGTAGTGCCGTCGTGCGCCTCGCGCAGCGTAATGACGACATCGTGCTCGACATCGGCGCCGGGTTCGCCGCGCGCACGATCCTTGCGCTTGCCGCCCTTGCCAAAGCCAAACAGCGACTCGAACATCTCGCTGAAGCCGCCAGAAGACTCGTTTTTGGCCTCGCTTTGCTGCTCGTCGGTCCGGTTGTTTGCGGTCGCTTTGGCCCCGGCAGCCTTCGCCTCGCCGGATTTGTATCCGGTGGCTCTGGTTCCGGTGCTGTTCTGTCCGGCGGGCTGCTGTCCGGCAGTGTTGTGGCTGCGTGTCTCCTGGCGGCGCGGCGCCTGCCGGGGTGAGCCGGTGCTGGTGGTCGTGGTTGGGCGGTGTGGCGGGCGCGTGGGACGCTGGTAATAGGCCGGGTCGGTGCGCTGGCGATCGTAGCGGCTGCGTTTGGCGCTGTCTACCAGCGTGGCATAAGCCTCGTTGATCTCTTTGAAGCGCGTCTCGGCGGCAGGATTGTTCGGATTGGCGTCCGGATGGTACTGCTTGGCGAGGCGGCGATAGGCGCGCTTGATGTCCTCGTCGCTGGCATTACGACTGACGCCGAGTATCCTGTAGTAATCATGAGCCATGCGCACTGCCTTCGCTTACATGCCTGTCGTCTGCTGCAAAATCACGGGCGGGGATGTGCAGATGGTGTGTGTTGACTTGCCACTAGATTTTAGGGCCTGGACGGCGCCAAGTCAACGTAGCGCCGGGCTTTCTCAAAATCTGCTCAGGCGTGGCCCGGCCTTGACGCCCGCGCTGTGGGGTCTGTATAATGTTCGCATTCCGGCCCTGTAGCTCAATTGGCAGAGCAAGCGACTCTTAATCGTTAGGTTGAAGGTTCGAGTCCTTCCAGGGTCACTCCGTTTGATCTGAAGCGAACCAGCACTCAAGCTGGTTCTTTTCGTTTCAG
>CAZXCK010000235.1:0-3348 GCA_964639225.1 uncultured Anaerolineaceae bacterium
CGCCCGGTCGCAGATGGCCATCGCGCGCGCCATCGCGCGCCCCAGCCAGCTATCTTCGGGGATTTGCCGCAAACCGGCTTGTAGCACCTCATCAGCCGAATCGCTGACCATAGCGACGGCGACACTCGCGGCGACGGCCTGCGCGCCCCAGATGCCGTCGCGCGCATGGCTGATCTCGGATTCGATTTCGGCCAACCGGGCGGCACCATCCGGGTCGCCCGCGCACAGAATGCCAATCGGAGCGATGCGCATGGCAGCGCCGTCGTCGTCGTTCTGCACGTTGTCCAGGCCGGAAAGCGGCGGCAGCATACCGCGCTCCAGGTTGGCGACCGCGCCGTACAGCGGTTTGCCGCCGCGCGCCGCCACGCCCCCCTCATCGATGATGTATTTGCGCCACGACGCGACAAGATGCTCCCGTGTCAGGTCGCCGCCGCAGTCAATCAGCGTCTGCGCTGTCAGGACGGCGAATTCGGTGTCGTCCGTGCTGCGCGCACCCTCGTAGAGGTTGGTGACGATGCCGTAACGCTGGCGGTAGCTGTCGCTGCGACCGATGTCGCCGAAGGCATCACCCACAGCCAGCCCCAACAGGCAGCCGGCGGCTTTGCGGTGCAGATCAGGGTCTGTATTCGTCAGTTCGTTTTGCGACACTGGTTCCATAATGGATCAGAACTCCGTTGTGTGATAATGAGATCGGTCTCATTAGTCCGATACAAAGACCTGCATACGCCTTATCCCAGGCTAGCTGCCGGGCGGTGCGGTCGAGTCTCGTATGACCAGCGAGCAGGGCAGCAGAATATGCTGCCGCTGTTCTGCCGATGAATCCTGTAGCTGCTCCAACAGAAGTTGGGCGGCTCTGGCACCAATGTCGTATTTGGGTTTAGCGACCGTCGTCAGCGCAGGTGAGACGAGCGCGGCTGGGTAGATGTCGTCCATGCCGATGATAGAGATATCTTCCGGTACGCGGCGGTTCATCGACTGGGCCGCCTTCAGCGCGCCCAGAGCAATGATGTCGTTGGCGGCGAACACCGCCGTCGGTGGGTCATCCAGCGAAAGCAGATGGCGCATGCCCTCAAAGCCATCGCGCTCGGTGAAATCGCCCTCTACAACCAGGCTGTCATCCAGCCTGGCGCCGTGCCGCGCATGAAACAGAATGTAGCTCTCATATCTCGATTGGGCGCGATGGCGCATCGAACGCCCGGCGATCAGGCCAATGCGCCGGTGACCAAGCGACCACAAGTATTCCAGTGCTTCCTGCGCGCCGGTCGCCGAGTCGCTGCCGACCGCATCCAGGCTGGGGTATGCGCTGCCGCTGCCGAGGATGATGACTGGCAGGTGCAATCGAGCCAGGTCGGTGACCAGGACGCTGGTCGGGTTGATGATGAGACCGTCGAACTGTCCCTGAAGCATGCGCCGCAGGTGTTTGGCTTCTCGTTCGGCGTTCCAGTCGGTGTTGAGCAGGACAACCGTGTATCCAGCCAGGTCTGCCGCGTCCTGGACGCCGCGCGCCACCTCTGGCCAGAAGGGGTTGGCAATGTCGGGGATGGACAGCGCGATCATCGTCGTGCGGTCAGAGCGTAGGCTTCCCGCGATGGCGTGGCGCTCGTATTTCAGCTTGTTGACGGCGTCCATTACCCGGGCGCGCGTATCTTCGCGCACCAGCTCGTGGTTGCCATTCACCACACGGGCAGCGGTAGCGCGAGATACACCGGCCAGTTCTGCAACATCGCGTAAAGTCGGACGCTTTTTCATAACAGGTCAAATCTGTCAAATAAGAAATGAAATCGGTCTCATTTCCCTAACGATAACCCGAATTTTAGCGTTTGTCAAATATCATCAGCCGCAAAGCCACAACGGTGTGCTCCAGCGCGCCCGCACCCATCCCGCCCATCGTAAGGACGTGCTACAGCGCGCCCGGCCACCCCGCGCACATCCCACCCATTACTACGGATACACCGCACTGGTGCAGACCAGCCCACAAAATGAGCCGTGCCCTATATGGCAAGCCAAAGGACGTTTTTTGTGTCCCTTCAGTGGACACGCTCCCTGTAGCCTGCTGTAAACAGCTTGTGTTTTAACGCCGGGCATGACCGATCTATCCCATCGGGCGTGCTCCAGCGCGCCCACTTTGTTGTTGGCGCGTCAGTCGCCCGGATCATATACTGTGACATGCAAACACGGTACAGATTGGATGACAACCATGCCACGAGATGTTTCGGTCGTCGGCCCGCTGAACATTGATCTGCTCATCACCGGCGACGGCCCGCCAGACTGGGAATCCCTGACCACCTGGGACGGCCCGGCCAGTATGGAGATGACCGCAGCCGGCAGTGTGGGCTACACCACACAGATTCTGGCCCGGCTGGGCCTGAATGTATGCGTGAGTTCATGCCTGCCGGACGATCCGCTGGGTATGTTTGTTCAGACTTCGCTCCAGCGCGCCGGCGTAGACACCAGTCATGTGCAGTTGGTGCCGGACACCATAGGCTGCATCGGCGTCTATATGCTGCTGTTTGGCAGCCGCAAACGACCGCTGATGTATCGCCTGCCCACCCATGAGCAGTGGCCGTCGCACTTCAGCGCCGCCGAAATTGACTGGCTTCTGGACACGCAGATTCTGCACTGTGGCGCTTATCTGCATAACCACGATGACTGGCACGGTAACACGCGCGATCTGTTCAAAGAAGCGCGGCGCCGGGGCATCCGCACCTCGCTGGACCCACAGTTCCCCTTGATTTCCATGTCGCCCCCCTGGATCAGCGCGCTGGAAGATGTGCTTCCTTATGTTGATCTGCTGTTTGTGGATGAAACCGAGGCGCAGCGCATAACCGGCCAGGATGAGGTCGACATCGCCGCCGCCACCCTGCGCGCTGCCGGGGCCGGGACGGTCATCGTCAAGCAGGGCGCAGAGGGTTCGACGGTCTACCGTGCCGATGGCCAGCAGCACCAGAACGCGATCCTTATGGGTGAGTTGGTGGATTCCATTGGCGCGGGCGACACATTCGACGCTGGTGTGCTCTACGGCTGGCTGCATGGATGGTCGTGGTCACGTAGCCTGCTGATGGGCACCATTTCAGCCGGTTTCACCGTGACCGGGGTTGGCGGTACGCAGGCAATGCCCGATCTGCAAACCGTGCTCCAAGAACTGGAGAAGCACACCGGCCAGGAAAGCTGATATGCGCCTGCTCATATGCGCGCCCGGCCACCCCGCCCATCTTCGTAAGGGCGTGCTACAGCGCGCCCGCTGCCTCTGCCGTCCAGCGCCCCTATTCCTCATGGCAGGCAAAAAGGGCGGCCCTTTGTGTCCCTTCAGTGGACACGCTCCCTGTAGCCCGGTGTTTTAACGCCGGG
>CAZXCK010000236.1:0-3280 GCA_964639225.1 uncultured Anaerolineaceae bacterium
GTCGGGCTCGAGCAGGTTCAGCAGCGTGAAGAGGTTCTCGCGACCGAGCTGGATGGGCGTGGCGGTCAAAAATACGGTGGCGTCGGCATGCCCGGCGAGGAGCTTGCCGGCCTCGTGCTGGTTGCGGCCGCTGTTTCGCAGGTGGTGGGCCTCGTCGACGATCACCAGGTCGAAGCGCGGTGCCACGGCCTCGATCCGGCCCAGCAGCCTGGCGGAGCGGACGGTCTCCAGGGAGACGATCAGCCGATCCCGCGTCTGGGCGGGATCGTGGGCATACTGGTCGAGAAACTCACGGAAGCGTGCCGCCCGGGCGATCTCGAATTCCTGATCGAAGCGCTGCTTGAGCTCCTGCTGCCATTTACCGGTGAGGGTGGCGGGGCAGACCACCAGGATCCGGTCGAGATACTGCCGGGCCTCGAGCTCGGTGAGGATCAGGCCCGCCTCGATGGTCTTGCCGAGGCCTACCTCGTCGGCGATGAGGATGCGGCCCGTGGGCGAGTCCAGGAACTTGATGAGCGGCTTGAACTGGTGGGGGTAGAAGCGGGTGCGCGAGGCGTTGAACGCATAGTAGTGGTTGGAGAGGCTGGCGCGCCGCCGGGCACGATGAAAGGTCAGCAAGCGCTGGAAGGCATCGAAATCCGCGATCTCGCCGCCGGCCAGCGCGTCCGTGGGCTTCTTGCCACCGCTGAACGGGAGCAGCGATCCCTCGGCGCGGACCTCCTGCTGTCCGCCGATGAACACCCGGTAGTACTGCTCGCCGGCGTGCCGGGTCTCCAATGCAAGGATCGCCCCCTGCACGCCGGGGTCCTCGCGGAGCAGGACCACGTCGCCGACCGTGAATCTGGGCATGGATACTCCCCCGGATATCGTTTCGCGATTCCCTGAGGGCTATCGGCCGATTGGCTCGCGATCTGAAGTGAGTTCGTAAGCTCCGACGGATTTCGGATATCTCATGAGAAGAGCTTTTCGGCATACAGCAGCCAGGAGATTCCGATAACTAACGTCGCGTTTCACCGAAACCCCGATCGTGAGCATCTGGGGTGAGGCGGACGCCGACGTCCTGGTCAAAGACATCTGCCAACAGTATGAGATCAACTCGGCAACCTATTAACAGCACCCGATTTCTTGGACACAATATGGAAGGTATTCATGCAGTCACCGCCGCGTGCTCGAGCGACTCACGTACCTGATTCGCAGTCAGATATCCGTACCGCTTCAAGACCCACTGTTTGTTGTATCGCTCCTTGAACTCCTACATTGCGGCGGACTTGCGTTCCGGCCTCCAGCCGGCGTCGATGGTACCGCAGGGTTCCCTCGCTGAAGCCGAGCGAAGAGGGAGAGCAACGGTCGACTCGATACCCTATAGTGATGACCTATCTGCTGGCGGGCAACCTGAACCTGGAACTCCGCCAAATTCATGAGACTTTCGCCCACACCAAATAGCGAAGAGCCGGAAAGCTCGCGGGCTAGCCAGGCCGGTAAGCATTTGACGCACGCTCATCAAATGACCTAGAATAGTCTCGCGACTCCGTTCGCTGCGAGTTGGGGGCATTTTCATTCCGTCGCCTCTTCTCTTTCTACTAATCTGCACGCACCTTCAACGGTAAATAGGCGTCTCCAAACCAGAACGAACAAGGAGCGAAGCAATGATCATTCGGGAGATTGACCTAAGCTTACTCGATATTGGGCAAGCTCAGGTCCGGACGGATCTGTCGTCTGGAATAGACGAATTAGCGGCTAGCATCCGCGTCCAAGGGCTTATCCACCCTATCCACGTATGCGAGACTGCCAGCGACCGGTTCGAGATCATTGCGGGACAGCGAAGATTCCTAGCACACCAGCTATTGGGAAAGAAAACAATTCAAGCTGTTGTCGTTCCCCGGGATCAGCTAACAGACGTACAGCGAGTCGCGCTGTCCCTGACCGAAAACATGATACGCAGGGACATGACCCAGAGGGAGCTTATCGATGCATGTACGAAGCTCTATCGACAGTATGGTTCAATGAAGATCGTAGCCGAAGAGACGGGGCTGTCAGCTGACAAGGTAAGCCAGTATGTGAAGTACGACCAATTGATAGGCGAGTTGAAGGATCTCGTCGACAATCAAGGTCTTGACATGCAAGTTGCGCTACAAGCTCAGCGAGCGGCGCAGGCCGATAACGGCGAAGTTGATGAAGAAGCTGCAGTGAAGTTTGCGCAAGAGCTTCAGCCGATGAGTGGCGCGCAAAGAAAGAACTTTATTAAGACCGTATCGGAAAGTGCGACAGACTCGATCGAGGAACGGATTGAGAGGGGCCGTAAACAGCCGATATTGAAACAGGTCGTGATCACATTGGGCGAAGAGCTACTTAAGCAACTACAGAATTATGCAAGAAACGAGGGTACAACTCAGGATGAAGCGGCTGCGGCCTTAATTGAGGATGGGCTGGCTAGACGTGGCATCTGAGAATTTTCGTCATGGATTAACAATAGAAGAGTGGCGAGACCTTGCTCTTAGCGTGAACACGGGACGCGGCGCAAGACGTCTGCGTCCTGTCGGAGCCGCTCGTCGTATTGCCAAAGCTTTGACCTTTACAAGAATCGACCAGCTGGCTGAAGACCTTGGGTTTTCCGACTCCTCGACGCTTCGTCGAATCGTTAGACTGGCCAACTTGCCGGCTGAAGTAGACCCCCTGGTTGAGTGGGGTGGTCGCAGTGGTGCCGTTTCAATGACGTCAGCATCAGAGTTGTCCCGCGTCGTATCAGATGTTGAACTACCTCGCTGTTTGAAAATGGTGGCGGAAAATGCACTTACAAAAGAAGAGGTCAAACAGGTTACTCAAGTGACGAGGCGCCAGGGCCTTTCTGTTGACGAGGCAATACAAGCGGTAATAGAAACCCGACCAAGAGTCGTACGCAATGCACTGTTTATCGGAGCTTATACCGATCCGCGCGCGGTAGATATCTTGAGAGCGGACAACGGGGTTCTAGTCGAGAGAGCATTGGTTACCCGTTTCGCGCGTAGCTATCCCGAAATAGTCATAAAAAGAATATCACTGGGCGAGGATCGTTTTTCGATTCTGGTGTCTCCTGAGGACTTAGAGCACCTTCGACACAACCTAGGTTCGGTTAGCATAGAGGACAAGGTGACCCAATTCATACTATCGGTTGCAAGTCATGAATAGAAGCCAGAATAGAGTTGAACTCAGCAAGAGCGGCGCGCTTGTTTGCGGTGGCGCTGCCAGTGTAGATGGATTCTGTGCACATGCAAGTTACAGAGTCCAAACGCATTTACACGCA
>CAZXCK010000237.1:0-3236 GCA_964639225.1 uncultured Anaerolineaceae bacterium
CGGATACGCCGGAACCGACAGCGACGCCGACGAATACGTTGACGTTCACACCAGAGCCAACGGCGACCGCCACAGTGCCGCCAACCGCTACGGCGACGGATACGCCGGAACCGACAGCGACGCCAACGAATACGTTGACGTTCACACCCGAGCCAACGGCGACCGCCACGGCGACCGCCACAGTGCCGCCAACCGCTACGGCGACGGATACGCCGGAACCGACAGCGACGCCGACGAACACGTTGACATTCACACCAGAGCCAACGGCGACCGCTACGGCGACCGCCACGGTACCGCCAACGGACACAGCGACATTCACGCCGGAGCCAACGGCGACGCCGACGAATACGTTGACATTCACGCCGGAACCGACGGCGACCGCTACGGCGACGAATACACCAACAGAAGAACCGACGCGCACCCCACGTCCGACGGAGACTCTGAGTATTCTGCCTACACCAACGGCAACGCCAGATATTGCAGACATCTGTACGCCGCCGGAAGGCTGGGTGATTTACACGGTTCAGTCTGGGGATACTGTCTTCGATATTGGACGCGCTGTCGATAGTACAGTCGTCGATCTGCGTGACGCAAACTGTCTGGAAGACCCGGCAGACATCACCACGGGCGACGAGCTTTATGTCCCGCGTTTGCCTGACGCGCCACCTTTGAGTGACGATGAGCGTTTGGTTGTTATAGGCTGTGATGCGGACACAGCGATTATCACCAGCCCACAGCCTGGGGATACGTTGACAGAGGATTTTGATGTTGTGGGATCAGCCGCTGTTGAGAATTTCGGCCAGTACTCGCTTTCAGTTCGCCAGGATGCTGACACTGGTTATACGGAGCTTGTGCTGGCAGATGTGGCGGTTGTGCAGGATGTTCTGGCTGTGATTGACATTGAGGGTTTACCGGGCGGCATCTATTGGCTGCGCCTGGCTGTGTTCGATGATGAAGGTAATTTGCCCAATCAAGGGACATGCACGGTGCCGGTTCGTGTTGAATAGCCTATACAAAATCGTCATGTCATGCGTTAAACTGACATCGCTGTGACCGATGCTGTAAGCAGCGTATCGATAGCGGGGATGTTATGCCTGAACAAAAAAGATCGCGTCTGCGCCAACTTCTGGGCTTTGTGGTGCTCAAGCTGGTGCCGATGGTCGTTATTCTGGGAATAAGCTGGTCTGGTTATCAGGTAACCCAGGCTGTTTTGCGCCAGCTTGATGAGCGATCAGATGTGGCGGATCGTGCTGGTACTTTCGCTGGTACGGCCACTGCCATCACATCTAATCGTGACTCGGGTGGCGAGGTTGTCGCTGTTTTGCCAACTGCCACGCCAAGCATCGCGACTGAGAATTCACCGACACAAACTGCGGAGCCAACGTCCATCCCGCCGACGGCTACTATGACGGCTACAGAAACTGCGACGGAACCGCCAGAGCCAACTTCGACGTCAGAACCTGCCGATACGTCCATTCCGCCTACAGATACCGTAACGCCAACAGTTTTTCAACAGGTTGCCCAGGTGTTTGCGACAAACACACCGCGTCCGTCAGTATTTGCGACGAACACGCCGGAAGGCGCTGTTGATGAGACCCCCTTACCGACCGAGACACCAGAGCCGACCGCTACCGATCTGCCAACATCCACACCAACATCAGAACCCACGGCGACAGCAACTGTGATTCCAGCGACAGCTACTCCTGAACCACCAACCGAGGCACCGACGGCTGTTCCGGCAACTGACGTGCCGACAGCGGAAGCACCTGGCCCGCTGCCGACGCTTTTAGCGCCGTTGGAACCGCCAGAGGGGCTGGTGCTGGGGGGGACGGCTGTGCCAACTCGTGTACCATTTGTCCCCCGTGAATACGACCTGGTCAACGTACTGTTACTGGGAACGGATGCAGAACTGACCAATGACAGCTTTATGCGCACTGACACGATGATCATTGTGTCTATCAATCGGCAGACCGGTACCGTATCGATGTTGAGTCTGCCGCGCGATCTTTATGTTTACATCCCTACGCCCAGTGGCATGATGCAGCGCATCAATATTGTTTATGGCGTCGGCGAGAACATTGGTTATACGGATGGTGGATTTGGATTGCTGCGCCAGACTCTGTGGTACAACCTGGGGTTGAACATTCATTATTACGCAATGGTCAACTTCAGCGGATTCACACAGATCATTGATACGCTGGGTGGAATTGATGTGGCGGTGGACTGTGCTTATCAGGACTTCCAGCTTATCGGTGCAGAGCTGCCCGATGGTGTCATCGAAGTAGGGGATGAGGGGCTGCGGACTCTGCCAGTGGGTTACTACCGGATGAGCGGGGCACAGGCTTTGTGGTACGCGCGGACGCGCCGCACCAGTTCTGACTTTGACCGGGGGCGGCGTCAGCAGCAGATTCTGCGCTCGATCTGGCGGGAAGGCATGAGCCAGGTGTCGTTGACCAACGCGCCCCAACTCTGGAATCAGTTGATGGACGCCGTTGAAACGGATATGGGCTTAGAGGATTTCGTGAGCCTGATGCCGCTGGCGCTCAATCTGGATGTGCGTAATATTCGAGATTTTACGCTGGTGAGGACTTATCACACGACGCCCTGGCAGACTCCTGACGGTGACTTTGTTCAACTCCCAGTTTACGAGACGATGCGTCCTTTGCTCGAGGAGTTCTACCGGCCACCGCCCGACAGCCGGTTTACGATTGAGGGCGCTACAATAGAAGTATATAACGGCACTCGTAATCGTAACTGGGATCGTGTGGCTGCTGACCGGCTGCTGTGGGAAGGGTTTTCTGCCTCGTCGATGGGATATGGCGACGATACAACGCTTGCGCAGACGATTCTGATCGATTATACCGGTCAGGAGAAAGGCAGCAGCCTGGAGCAACTGGCTCGTATTCTGAATGTTCAGTCAGAGAATATCCGTATTGAGCCAGACCCCAATCGCACAACTGATTTCGTCGTTTTGTTAGGCGCTGACTACAACTCGTGTGATGTCAGCGGTGTCCTGCCCGTGGAGCAGTAGTAGCGGTCGTTTTGCTCGGTAGGGTAGGGGTTATAAGCCAAGTCCTTGACCTATGTCAAGCGTTTGGTCTATGATATATGCAATTGACTTCTGCATGAGGATGCCCCGATGGCTTTATACTTCAGAATTGACCTCACCGAAGCTCATGCAAAAACAGGGCTATCGCCTTACGCGGTGGCAAAGCGAACGGGTGTAGCGAAAACCA
>CAZXCK010000238.1:0-3162 GCA_964639225.1 uncultured Anaerolineaceae bacterium
AATTACCGGAGGAAACATATGAGTGAGAAAAGCTTGCTCAACGACCTCGTCAACAAAACGGTGATGTCCCGCCGCAGCTTCATGAAGTGGAGCGCGGCCATGGGCGGTACGGCTGCCGTTCTGGCTAACGGCGGTTTCCCGTTCAACGGGGTACAGCGCGCCAGCGCGACAACAGCCATCACCGAGGCTGAGGCCGATAAGGTCGTATGGAGCGCCTGCCAGGTGAACTGCAACGCTCGCTGTCCGCTGCGCATCTACGTCAAAGACGGTGTTGCTGTTCGTGTCGATACTGACAACACCGGCGACGACGAGTACGGCGAGCACCAGGTACGCGCCTGCGTGCGTGGTCGCTCTATCCGCCAGCGGGTCTACAACCCGGATCGTCTCAAATATCCGATGAAGCGTGTCGGCACGCGCGGCTCTGGCGAATTTGAGCAGATCAGTTGGGAAGAAGCTTACGACACCATCGCCGATAAGCTCAGAGAAGTGGTTGAGGAGTACGGCAACGAGGCCGTTTACATCAACTACGCCACCGGCGCGCTGGGAAACGTGGTCTCCAAGTCGTGGCCGCCTGGCTCCAGCCCCATCGCCCGCCTGATGAACTGCTACGGCGGTTACCTGAACCTGTACGGCACCTACAGCACGGCACAGATCAGCGCCGCGCTGCCTTACACTTATGGTTCGGGCGCGGGCAACCACATTCACGACATCGCCAATACTAAGCTGGTCGTGCTGTTCGGCAACAACCCTGGCGAAACGCGCATGGGTGGCGGAACCATCATGTACCAGTTGCAGCAGCTCAAGCAACGTCACAACGTTAAGGTTATCAACATCGACCCGCGTCACAGTGATACGGGTGTTTCGATTGCCGACGAGTGGGTTCCCATTCGTCCCGGCACAGATGCCGCGCTGGTATCCGGTATGGCGCATGTCATCATCAGCGAAAACCTGCACGATCAGGAATTCCTGGATACCTACTGCGTCGGCTTCGACGAAGACCACATGCCGGAAGGCATCCCGGCTGGTAACTCGTACAAGTCCTACATTATGGGTGACGGCCCGGACGGCCTGGCCAAGACTCCGGAGTGGGCGGCCAGCATCACTGGCATCCCGGCGTCAACCATCGTCCGCCTGGCCCGCGAGATCGCGCTGACCAAACCGGCCTACATCGCACAGGGCTGGGGCGCACAGCGTCATGCCAACGGCGAACAGAGCGTGCGCGCCATCGCCATGCTGCCCATTCTCACGGGCAACGTCGGCATCGCTGGTGGCAACACCGGCGCGCGTGAAGGTAATTTTGGCATCGGTCTGCGTGGCTTCCCCACGCTTGACAACCCGGTAGAGACGGCCATCTCGGTGTTCATGTGGACCGACGCCATTGAGCGCGGCGCCGAAATGACCGCTACCGCTGACGGCGTTCGCGGCAAAGACAAGCTGGATGTGCCGATCAAATTCCTGTGGAACTACGCCGGCAACTGTATCATCAACCAGCACTCGGACGCCGGTCGTACCGGTCGCATGCTGGAAGATGACAGCCTGTGCGAGATGATTGTGGTCATCGAGAATCACATGACATCCAGCGCCAAATATGCTGACATTCTGCTGCCAGACGTAACTACCCTGGAACAGAATGAAATGTCGAGCAACGGCAGCTCTGGCAACATGGGTTATCTCATCTGGGTCGAGCAGGCCATCGATCCGCTGTTTGAGTGCCGTCCGGTCTACGAAATGTGCGCCGAGATCGCCAGTCGCCTGGGCGTCGAAGAAGCATTTACCGAGGGCCGCACGCATGACGAGTGGCTGGAATGGTGCTGGGAACAAACTCTGGAAAACAATCCGGATTATCCTGATCTGGAAACGTTCAAACAGATGGGCATCTTCAAGGTTCCACACACCGGCGAGCCGGGCATAGCCCATGCCGCTTTCCGCGAGGACCCGGAAGAGAACCCGCTTAACACACCGTCCGGCAAGATCGAAATCTTCTCCGAGCGGCTGCACACGATGGGCCAGGAATGGGAACTGCCGGAAGGCGATGTCATCACCGGCCTGCCGATCTACGCCCCCACCTGGGAAGGCCCGCAAGATCCGCTGCGCGACACCTACCCGCTGCAGATGGTCGGCCATCACTTCAAACAGCGCACGCACTCCACCTATGGCAACGTTGAGTGGTTAAAAGAGGCCGCACCGCAGGAAATCTGGATCAACACGCTGGACGCCGCCGAGCGCGGTATCGAAAATGGCGATATGGTCTACGTCTACAACAGCCGGGGCCGTGTGAAACTGCCGGCGAAGGTTACCCCGCGTATTATGCCGGGCGTGACTTCAATGCCGCAGGGCGCGTGGTACACCCCGAACGCTGAAGGTGTGGATGAGGGTGGCTGTGTGAACACGCTGACCTCCTGGCATCCTTCACCGCTGGCGAAGGGCAACCCGCAGCACACCAATCTGGTCCAGGTAGAGAAGGCGTGACGGAGGATATAGCAATGGCTGAGAATCAATTGGGATTTTACTTTGACGCCAATCTCTGCACCGGCTGTAAAGCCTGCCAGGTGGCGTGCAAGGACAAATGGGACCTCGAAATCGGCGTGACCTGGCGGCGCGTCGCCGAATACTCCGGCGGCGAATGGGTCCGCAATCCAGACGGCACATACAATCACGATGTGTTCTCGTACTACACATCGGTCGCCTGCAATCACTGCGCCAATCCAGTGTGCGCCAACGTCTGCCCGGCCAGTGCCATCACCCAACGCGAGGATGGCATCGTCCTGATCGACGAAGACAAGTGCATCGGCTGCCGCTACTGCGAGTGGGCCTGCCCCTACGGCGCGCCGCAGTTCGACGAAGCCAGCGGCATCATGACCAAGTGCAACTTCTGCTATGACGCCATCGACGTGGGCGAAAAGCCCACCTGCGTCACCGCCTGCCCGCATCGTGCGCTGGACTTCGGCACCCTGGCAGAACTGCGTGAGAAGTACGGTGACGTGGTCACTGAAGTCGCGCCGCTGCCTGAAGCCAGCATCACCGAGCCAGCGATGGTGATCAAACCGCATCGCCACGCGAAAGCTGTTGGCTCACGCGCCGGTCAGCTAGCAAATCCGAAGGAGATGTAAGTCCATGAATATGCACGATTGGGCACTGGTTATCTTCACCATTCTCGCACAA
>CAZXCK010000239.1:0-3158 GCA_964639225.1 uncultured Anaerolineaceae bacterium
GCCGGGCGGGACCGGTCCGCACCTTTACTCCGCTCTAAATTCTTAATCTGCATCAAAAGTGGCGGGGGTGTGGGGGCAGAGCCACCACAAACAACACTTTGGGTCTTTGCAAACGCCCCCGCCGCCGACTGCTTGACGTCGCAGAACACCAGTGCTACGCTTGGCACATCATGTAACGCGCCGGCTGTGGCTCGGCTTTACGGAGAGGATGGCGCGACGTGCCGCTCGAATTCAACAAACTGTCGGACCAGGTGATTCGCATGGGCGCCATGATCGAGAAGCTCGATTTCGACCTCAGCGACCGCCTGCAGATCGCCCTGGAACGTTTCGCCGCCGCCAGCGACATCGACGCTGTCCGCGAGCGCATCGGGCTGGTGCGCCAGTCGGACATCAGCGGCTATCGCGGCGCCGCCCCGCTGGACTCGCCGCTGGATGACCCCATCAACACCATCTATCCGCCGCCGGAAACCACCCCACCGGCGACCCTCATCGCCGCCGACGGCTCGCAGATTTACCCCAACGAGCAGTCGCCGCTGCATTACTACGTGCTGAATATCGGCCTGTTCATCTACTATCACGGGCAGGCGTTCATCCCGCAGCAGATCACCCAGCCGCGCCTTGCCTTCCACAAGGACCACGTCCACGACGAGCAGAAGCGCCTCGTCAGCAATCGCACGGTGGACGCCCGCCGCACCGTCGCCGAGATGCAGGCCATCGCCGGGCTGGCCTGGGAATTGCGCCATCAGGCGATGCCGCCCATCGTGGCCCTCTACGACAACCATCTGCTGTTCTGGGCCAACAACGACGTCACCGGCAGCCAGCAGATCATGCGCGACTATCACGCGGCCCTGCAGCAGCTCCACGACCTGCAGGCCAACGGCATCCAGACGACCCTCGCCGGCTACGTCGATAATCCGCAGCGCAGCCGCGTCGTGCTGCGCCTGCTGTATCTGCTGAGTCTGAACGACGAGCGCGAGGTCAAAGCCCACGAAACCGAACTGGCCCAGGGCGGCGATCTGGAAGGGCTGCGCGATCGCCATCTGTTCAACCGTGTGCTGCGCCCCGGCGAGCGTTCCGCCATCATGGTGCAGAACTCGCCGCGCAACCTGACCTACAAACAGCTCAATCCCAGCCACGAGATCGCCTTTTTCTATGTGAAAGTCGGCAGCGCCCAGCATTCGAGCGTGGCCCGCGTCGATATTCCCATGTGGGTCGCCCGCGATCCGCA
Organism: uncultured Anaerolineaceae bacterium; assembly: GCA_964639225.1. Classification (GTDB taxonomy): domain Bacteria; phylum Chloroflexota; class Anaerolineae; order Aggregatilineales; family Phototrophicaceae; genus CAZXCK01. The sequence continues at coordinate 1,229 of CAZXCK010000239.1, forward strand.
GGCCGTCGATCATCTGCACGGGCTGCTGCTGGCCCAATCGACCATGCAGGGACGCACGCCCTATCCCTACGCCCTCACCCGTGCCGACGAACTGGCCTACATCAGCGGCAAGGACAAGGCCAAGCTGGAGGAGATGATTCACATCGAGCTGCGCCGCAAAGGCATCGACCCGCTGCTGCGCAGTGGCAAAGTACGCGGCAAAGAGGTCGCCCGCAGCGAGCGCCAGTCCTACGAACTGCGCACCGATCTGCGATAGGCATTTCTTAAATCCACTTCTAACTCGCACCGGCGAACGCCTGTGCTATGATAGAAGCGTACAACGCAGCATAGTCCAGCACTGCTGCACCAAAAAAACTGACTGCTGCAGCACTATACTGCTGCACTGGATAGGCCAGCAACCAGGGACAATCACATGACCGAGACGACATACGACGACATGGTAGGCCGGGTACTGCGCGCCAGCACGCGCGGCTTCGCCTGCGGTACCCACAGCAGCCGCATCGACTTCCGCCACGACTTCGGCGCTTTCGTCCGCGTGCCCATCGCCAACGACGACGGGCAGATGGTCATCGGCCTCATCTACGCCGTCGAGATCAAGGACGATCTGCTCATCAACGAGCTGGTCATGGCCGACTCGGTCGATCCCAACGTGCTCTACGACCAGCGCGAGAACCGCATGATCCCGGTGGAGATCAGCGTGCTCAACGTCGGCTACGGCATCGACGGCGCGTTCGTCCACAGCCTGCCGCCGCGCCCGCCGCTGAGTCTGTCGCCGGTGCGCCTGTGCAGCGCCGAAGAGGTCTACCGCTTCACCCGCCAGCCGGACTTCTTCCGCCTGGTTCTCAACGCCGCCGAAGTCCCGTCCGACGATCTGCTGGCGGCGGCGGTGCGCTATGCGTCCGGCGCGTACAGCGGCCAGGACCGCTACAACTTCACCGTAGCCTGCGGACGCCACATCGCCCGCCTGCTCTCTCACGACATGAAGCGGCTGTCGTCGCTGCTGGCGCTCATTCGCCCCACCGGCTGACGCTGGCAGGCGGTCTGCGTGGAATCGTGGGGCAGGGCCGATGATGTTACAATGGCCGGTAGGCAGCCTGCCCCAACATTGACGGAACGCAGCAAAGCGAGATGCACATGACCGGCTATAACTTCGACCAGGTAATCGACCGCCGCCACACCAACGCGGTCAAATACGCCATTGTAGACGACGATGTTCTGCCGCTGTGGGTAGCGGATATGGATTTCCCGGCACCGGAGCCGGTCGTCGAGGCGCTCCATCGCTGCGTGGACCAGCGCATCTTCGGCTATACGCTCAACTCGCCCGAACTGCGCGACGTGCTGCGCGCCCATCTGCTGGCGAAGTACAACTGGCAGGTCGCGCCGGAAGCCATCATCTTCATTCCAGGGGTGGTCCCGGCGCTCAACATCGCCATCCGCGCTTATGGCAATCCCGGCGACGGCGTACTGATGCAGCCGCCGGTCTACCCGCCCTTCATCAAAGCGCCGCCGGGGGCCGGTCAGCGGGCGGTATGCAGCGAACTGGTCCGCCGCGAGGACCGCAACCGCCTGTACTACGAGATCGACTTCGACGACTTCGAGCGCGCCGCCAGCGACGAGCGCACCCGCCTGTTCTCGCTTTGCAGCCCGCACAACCCCACCGGGCGCGTGTGGACCCGCGACGAACTCACACGCATGGCCGAAATCTGCCTCAAACACGATGTCGTCATCTGTTCCGACGAGATTCACTGTGACCTGCTCTTTGACGACAACCAGCACATCCCCACCGCCGCGCTCTCCCCGGAGATCGCCGCCAGAACGGTTACGCTGATGGCCCCCAGCAAGACGTACAACATCCCCGGTCTGGGCTTCTCATTTGCCGTCATCGAGGACGAAGCGCTGCGCCAGCGCTTCGAGGCCGTGCTGGCTCCGC
>CAZXCK010000240.1:0-3080 GCA_964639225.1 uncultured Anaerolineaceae bacterium
GCGCAATAACGGGGCGTATATAAAACTTGGGGGGGGGAGACAAGACAAAACTTCAAAAGCATGGTATCCTTTCTGGAGGTCGAGCCAGATTCTAGAAAGGAGAATGTCTTCCAATGTCTTGTCTCAGAGAAAGTATACGCCGAATGGATGGCGATTTGCCGGAGTTGCTCGCTGCTGTTGAAAATGCTCCCACGCTGGCAGCTATGATGTTGGCCGCATGGCACCTGGGGCGCGCGATAGCAGTCGCTGTAGTCGAAGATGTGCTGAACGAGCGCGCACAAAGGCCAACAGAATGGCCTCCCTGTCCGAAGTGTGGTGAGAAACTGGAAAGTAAGGGTTTCGATGATCGTTCGCTTAAGGGGCTGATCGGCACTGTGAGTTGGAAACGGCGCAAGGGGCGTTGCTCCAACCGCTGTAAGATTGGCCAAGTAGCTCCCCTGGACGAAGAATTGGGGCTGAGGCCCAATCAGCGCACCAGTGACGCTTTGGTGCGCGCAGCTTGCAGTTTGGCGATTTTCGTTCCCTTTGGGACGGCGAGGGAACTGTTGAGTTCGTTGACCGGGATAGAGGTGAGTGCTACAAGTATCTGGAACTGGGTTCAAATGATGGGAGCGAGGGCCAAAGCGCGGATCAAGCGACAGTTGGAGGCGCTTCTCGCTGGGGAACAGCCACAAGAAGAGGAAATAGAAGCAGCCGTGGCCGAGTTGCCGCTGCTCATCGGTGCAGATGGAGTGATGGTTCCTTTCCGACCGGAAGGCGGTCAACCCAAAGGGCGCACGGTCTGGCGCGAGATCAAGGTGGGCGTCCTGGCGCGTTTGGGTGAGCGGGTAACCAAGACAGAGAAAACAGTCACCAAGTTGTTGCGTCGGCGTCTGGTGGCCGTCAGGGGAGACATAGACACGTTCGGGCACTTGCTTTGGCTCGAATCGGTGCATCAAGGCATCCTCACGGCCGAGACCGTGGTGTGGTTGAGTGATGGAGGACGAGGGTTCTGGCGCTTGTTCCGCGAGCGATTCGAGGGACACGCTCACGGCATCCTGGACTTCTATCACGCAGCGCAAAACCTGTGGAAGGGTGCCAAAGCCTGGCTGGATGGTCGCACCAAGCGATCGCGCCAGTGGTTTGCTCAGATGCGTCGCAAGCTGCGGCATGGAGAAGCAGACCAGGTGCTGGCGACCATCGAGGCCATCTTGGGCCAAGAAGATTTGTCGGATTCGAAGCGCAAGACGCTGCAGAATCTGTACAACTACTTGGACACCCACCGCAGCCACATCAAGTATGCTCGATTCAAGGAATGGGGGCTGCCTATCGGCAGTGGTGTGGTAGAGAGCGCTTGCAAATGGCTGATTCAACAGCGCTTCAAGGGGGTCGGCATGCGCTGGAGCGACGATGGATTCGATCACCTGCTCTACCTCCGGCTGGATTGGGTTAACGGGCGTTTCGACGATCTGTTCGAATTGCCCGATCCTGCTAGCGCATAGGGATATCAGTCGAGAAGCCTCTTGGCCTTTTGTTGCAGGACCATCAAATCCTGGACACAGAGGCGATTGGAGGATGCTGATAGTTTGACCAGACCCTTCCAAAGCGGTAAGCAGGGGGCAAAAAAGCACCACTGCAAGGGGTTTCTGTGCTGACTTGGCCTGCTTGAGCAAGAAGCTTTGCAGTGCAGGCGGCTGATGGCATGGCTCTTTAATCCTCCCCCAAGTTTTGTATGCGCCCCCTTGCGAAGGTTTCACATCAACCTCTATTCAGCGTCCGCCTCTTCCGCTGAGAATCGCGCGCCAATCGTCCTATTGAAACCTTCGCAAGGTTCTGAATGTCTCAAAAATCGGGTTTCCGAGTCATCCGGAAAATGCTAAGTCGAGGGGCAGCGTCACCGTGAACGTCGTCCCTTTGCCGACTTCGCTGTCCACCTCAATATTGCCGCGATGCCCCTCAATGATTTTCTTTGTGATTACCAGCCCCAGGCCGGTGCTCGCCTCGCCGCCGGTCGCTTTCACGCTCGTCGTCTGAAACGGTTGGAACAGGGCGTCGAGTTCGTGCTCCGGTATCCCCTGCCCTTGATCCTGCACCGAAAGGGCGGCGTGATCGCCATCGCGGTGGAGTTTGACGTCGATGGTGGTGTTCGGCGGTGAGTATTTGATAGCGTTGCTAATCAAGTTGTTCAACACCTGCTCAATTTTCGCCGGGTCGAGCATCATCGGGGGAAGCGCGTCAATCGAGGGCCTCATCTCAATCCCTTTGTTCCGCGCCAGGATTCTGTTCCGGGCCACGTTTTGCGTCGTCAGCGATGACAGGTCACATGGCTCTAAACTTAATTGTAATTTACCCGACTCGATCTTCGCGACGTCTAGCAGATCGTTCAACAGCGCGGCCATAAATTCGCTTGATGCCTGGATGATAGACAGGAACTCGATGTGCTCCTCGCTGAGCGCCGCGCAGGCCTCCTCGATCAGGAAATCGCTGTAAGCCAAGATCGCGTGCAACGGATTGCGCAGGTCGTGCGCCGCCATACCGAGCAGTTCGTTCTTTTGCTCGTTCAACCGTTCCAATTCCGCGTTCTTTCTGGACAATTCACGCTGCATCGCCACCAGATCGTTGTTTAAGCGGCTGATCTCGTTGTAGAGTTCGTTGTTGCGCTCCCCTCTGGTCTGGGCTTGCTCGGCGTGCTCCTTGGCGGCGCTGCGCAGGGCGTTCGCTTGCTCGTTGCTGATGCGCATCATCTCCTCGTAGAGCGCCATCACGCCGTTGCTGCTCCTGGCGCCGACGATCAACAGATATTCGTTCACTTCGGCGCCCACGAAGTGGAGCGTGATTGGGCCTTCCTCGTGCGACACATTGATCTCCCAATCGAAGACCGCGCCCTGCCGGCGAAGCTCGACCAGGAAATTGAGCGCTTTCGCGAGACTCCCTCGATCTACCACCGCGCTCCACGGTTTTCCCGGGGAGATCCGCGCGTCGACGCCCAGCTCGTCGTGAAGCACCTCTAGCACGATGCCCTGTTTGTCGCAAAGCAGGGCGATTCCCGTCGCCTCGCTGCCAGATGATATTTTAGTTTCTCTCATTGTTTCCACTTCTCC
>CAZXCK010000241.1:0-3043 GCA_964639225.1 uncultured Anaerolineaceae bacterium
TACGCTCCAGGGCTGGGATTACGCCTCGGCGCTGGCCGTGCTGGGTGTTTATCTGCTGGTGGGGGCGGTGCGAGACCTGATGATTGGCCCCAGTCTGAACCAGCTCGCCGGGCTGGAGGGGGATATCTGGAAAGGCACCTTCGACTTTGTGCTGCTGCGTCCGGCCAACACCCAGTTTTTCGTCAGTATGCGCATCTGGCATGTCTTTGCCGTCTTCGATCTGCTGATGGCGCTGCTGATTCTCGGCCTGGCCTGCGCTCAGATCACGCTGACCGTCGGCAACATGCTTGTGTTTCTGCTGCTGCTGCTGGGCGGTGTGCTGACACTGTACGCTCTGCTGCTAATCTTCAGCAGCCTGCTGTTCTGGAGTCCCGGTTTCCTGTTTTCGTGGGTCTTTGACGGCATTTTCCAGATGGCCCGCTATCCGGTGGGAATCTATCCTGGCGCACTGGGGCTGCTGCTGACCTGGGTCATCCCGATTGGCATCATCACGACCATACCAGCTCAGGCGCTCACTGGAACCGTCGCACCGGCTGCGGTAATTGGTAGTCTGGTGTTCGCCGGGTTTGTCTTTGTGGGGGCATCGCGGCTCTTCCAGCGCGCGACACGACGCTACGCCAGCGCCTCGTCATAAGTTAAGACGTGTCACCTGCTCACCGAACCCGGTTCGGTGAGCAGAAGCGAAGACTTGGGAATGTGCAGGTTTTCTGGGCGCGGGCAAAACCACCTTGCTGAACCACATCCTGAGCAACCGCGAGGGGTTGAAGGTCGCCGTCATCGTCAACGACATGAGCGGGATCAACATCGACGCGGCGCTGGTCCGCGATCCCCGTGCGTGTGCGGGACAACTACCGTGAACTCCTGCTGGCAATCCGGCGCGGTGAAACACCCTGGGAGGATGTCAACGCCTGGCGACTGGCGCTGCATCAAGAATTCGCCACTGCCTTCCAGACCCACGCTTGCTGCCGTAGCGTTTCCAATTGCTGCCAATGCTGCTGTATGGCCCGTCGCCCTTTATCGGTCAGGGCAATGGAGGTCACAGGCTTTTTACCTTGGAAGTGCTTCTTGCTATTGACAAACTCCGCTTCTTCTAACTTCGACAGATGCGTCGAAAGATTACCTTTCGTCAGACCTGTGATGCTCTGGAGGAAGAGAAAATCGACTTCATGAGCTGCCTCAAGTGCTGTGAGAATGGCAAGGCGTGCCGGTTCATGCACTAGCTTATCCAATGCGGCTAAGTCCTCAAATGGTGTCGTCATCAGTATCATCCTCATCCGGCTTTTTCAAAGCGTTTACCAGCATCTGATGGTCGAGCAGACCTTCCACTACAAATATGATGCCGTAAGCGATTAAAAGAATGGCGACACGACCATCAGTAGTGACCAGCAGAGGAAACAAAGAGGCGGCACCAAGAACAAGTGCCAGTAAAAAGTAATGTTTGCCCAGACCGTCTGCCATCTGCCAACGAACCAGGAAATACACACCCATGACCACAAGCGTAATGCTAATAGGTGGATCCACACGCACTTCGATCACAGCAACAACGGCAATCAGTCCGGCCCACAGCAACTGTTGCATGGAAAAACCACTTGTCACGCTGCCGTACTGCTCAACATAGTAGCGCCGAAATCGCTCACCGACAGATGTGGCAAACCCAACAGCGATCAGCAAAGCCATGATCAGAAGCCAATCTGGCAGGTGACTCGTGTCGATTCCCAAAGAGAGTATACCTATCAGCAAGATGATGAAACCAGTTGGCACTTGCCTTATACCTTGAAGATGTTCGTAGTTTTGGGTAATGAAGCGAATCTGATTAGGATTGTTCATCAATATTCCCCTTTTGACCTGTAGAAAACTGGTTTGAGATACAAACCATATTTTATGGTATTGCGTCGTCTCTGTCAACAACCGGTTTGAAACACAGACCGATTGCGGCATTTTTCAGGATACTCTGGTCGGGTCGCCGCTGCTCCAGGCGACACCGTCGCCCCGTTCCATTTTCTCGATGGCACCCATATCGGTGTCATCGATTTCAAAGGATAGCAGGTCGAAGTTCTGCCGGATACGTGCCGGGTTGGTGCTTTTTGGCAGCACCGCGTAGCCCTTCTGCAACCCCCAGCGGAGCAGTACCTGCGCCTCGGTGACGCCATACTTCTGCACCATCGCCTTGCTTGAAGGGAGCATCCGCCTGTTCGCCTGCCTGCCGCATGGCGTCGGTTTTCGCACTGTCCTGGCCCGGTGCAACCCGCTACGTTGACAGCGGTACCAGGCTGCTGTACGCGATGATGGCGATGTCATGGTCCTTAAGGTACGCTACCAGTTCCGGTTTTTGCGACCAAGGATGCAGTTCAATCTGGTTGGCGTCGGCAGCGGCAGTCCGGCTGATTTCATCGCTTCGAGGTGTGCGATGCCAAAGTTGCTGACCCCGATAGCGCGGGCTTTCCCCATCCGGCGTAGTTCGACGAGTGCCCGCCCCATTGTTCTAGGCGCTGCTCCCCCGCCAACGCCTGGTTAATTCCCGTAGGCTTCCGCCGTGTCAATGTGCCGGTAGCATGTGCGCAGGGCTTCAAGTATAACGGGTTGCATGTTGTCATTATATATCACATAGGCTTCACGCTCAGTGCGCTGCTGTGGCCCATCTGTTCCCGGCTGATGCCCATGATCTCGCGCACATGCTCCCGCAGCTCCGATGCCTTCAGCCACATCGCGCCATCGCCATTTCGTGTCATGATTTCCAGCGATTGCAGCACCGCCTCCTCACGCTCACTGAGCGACTTACCCTCGCTGATCTGCTCGTCCCATTCCGCCGCATCCGAAATGGCATCCAGCAGTCCAGCCACACCACCCTGCTCCTCAAAGAACGCCGCCAGCGCCACCAGCGGTGACAATAACTCCCCTGACCGGTTGTGGAGCTTGTGCAGTTCAGGCCGCTCGAAGTAATTGGTGTACACGCTCTGAAAGTGGGTCAGCGTCAGCGTATAGAGCTGGTGACGGATGCCTGCCCCGTCGAAATCGGGCGGGAAGGACGGAATCTTCTGCGTTG
>CAZXCK010000242.1:0-3029 GCA_964639225.1 uncultured Anaerolineaceae bacterium
TCATCGCCAGATGGCGAATCAACTTGATCCTCCGCGTACTCGGGATGCTGTGACCAGAACTCGGCAAGCGCGGCCTCGACCTTCTCCGCCTTCCCCTGGCCGATACCCGCGACTTCGTGCCACCACCAGGTCGTACCGTATTCGGCCATCCGCTCGGACAATTCGCCGAGCGTCTTGATCTCCTCGTCGGCCAGCTTCGCGGCCACCGCCTCCGCCAAACCGCACCCGACGAGCTCGGCGACCGGAAGCTCACGCCACGCGTCGTTGTCCGCCTGATCGAACGGCAGTTCGCCCTGCAGATCCGGGCCGCGTCTGATCGTGGACCGCAACGTCAGGACGGCCGAGTCATAGGCTTTCTTGGACGCGGACGCATCTTCTTTCTTCGCCTCCATGTCCGCCGCCAACCGTTCGACGCGGTCGGTCAGCTCGCGAATCTCTTGGTAGTGTCGCTGCTCGGCCTGCGTGTAGGCCGTGACCTGCTCCACGTTCTGCTGCTCGACGTCCTGGGCGTCGGTCTCGTGATCCAACTGTTGTTCAGTCATCACTCAATCTCCCCTAAAAATGGTGGTGAAAAGCGGCCGGGCCGCGTCCGTGCGCCCGGCCTCCCGGAATCCCGTATCAGGCCGATTCGCGGATCTCCTTCTTGCGCGCGGCGGCCAACTCTCGGATATGCTCCTGCGTGGAATCCGGCAGGTAATCCATCCGATCCAACGGCTTCAACGCGTTCGCCACGCCCTTGACTGACCCGGCCACCGCGAACGCCTGGTCAAACTGCTCGATGGCCTCGTCCGGCGACAGGCGGCCGTTGTCCTCGGGCTCGCCCGTCGTTCCGTCATCCTCCGTCGATGCGATATCACCCGCCGGATCGGCGTCAGGATCCGCGTCGGGCTCGGCGTGGTCAACCGCCTCGCTATCTTCGAGGTCCGAATCCGGCCCCGGCAACGCCCCGCCGGTCGCGACCAGCTCAGGCGTCACGTCGAACACTCGGCTTTCCGACTGCTGGTCGATTTCCAGCGCTTTTTGCAACTCGCGACTCTTGGGCAGCTCGTTGCAAAGCTTGATGAGCACGGTCTTGCACGCCATGGCGTCGAAATGATCGCGCCAGGGCCCTGTCTTCGCCAGCGCGAACTTGTCGCGATGCGCCTCGACATCCTCGCGCCACATCCAGACAAACTGCGGCGGCGTCGACGCGTCGCGAAAAAACCCGACGGCGTAGTAGGCGATCGGCTCACCCTGCTTGCTCTTGGGTGCCGGCACGTGCTCGAGCGTGGGCGCGATCCCCTCGGCAAACTTGTATTGATCGCCCTCATGCACGACGCGAGCGTAGAGCTTGGTGACCTCGCCGGACCGCCGCGCAAGCTCGCACAGACCCTTGTAACCGAGTATCAAATTGCACCGCGTGATCCGGTTGCGGCGATCCTCGTAGGGGATCAGATACGCCTGCCCCAGCACGCCGTCCGGTGCCAACCCGATTTGGGCGCATTGCATCACGCACGACAGCACGCTCTTGGGGTCGCAGTCCAGCAGCTTGGGATTGTTTTGGATGCTGGTCATCACGACCCGCATCATGTAATCCGCTTTGACGTGCTGCGGCAACGCCCGCTCAATCTCTGATTTGGATCGCTCAAGATTCTGACGCAGCGTCAGCACCTGCCGCCGTTTCGTTGTCACCATGTCCGTTGTCATCCGCCTCGCTCCTTTGTGATAGGGGGCTCGCATCACATTTCCAATCGATCATAAGTCATATCCTCCAGCACCAGCTTGCCCTCGCGCACACGGCGCAAAAACTGGTGCAAGTGTCGTTCGGCCGCGCGCTCTGTTTGGGCGGGCGGCCCTTTGCACACCGGGTACCCGTCCAGGTCGCGGACGATCATCCACCGCCAACCTTCTTCGTGCCGCACGATGGCCATCAGGCGATCCGGGTCGGCCGCCGGGTCGCTGGTGTAGTAGCTCGCCGGCGTCGGCCCGTAGTCCCGGTGCCTCGACCAGAATTCGGTGTCACAATGCGGGCATCGCCCCGGCGCCATCGGATCGACCGGCGACCGCTCGAAGCACCACAGACAGGTCCAGTCGTACGGCTGCCGGCGATGTCGATCGAACCGGGCCGCCCCGCCCGGATGCGTGTTGTAGTTGATCGTCTGCACGCTGATTACCTCCTCGTGAATGTGGCCACGTGCTCGCCGTCGTCCTCCGGTGCCCAATGGGCGAGCGGATGCCGAGGGTGCCGGAACTCCACCATGCAGAGATTGGCGACGTCGACGAGGCTCTCCAGATTTCCGCTTTTGGCGTAATTCTCCAGGCGGCGGATGCAGGCGCCGACCGTGTCGTAGTTGGCCTTTGCCGGGTCGCGCATAGGGCCGTAGCGAAACCGGCCCATGATCAGGCGGTTCCGCATCAGCGATTCAAACTCGGCCACCCACTCGGTCTCCCGCAGTTGCTCCAGCGGCGGCACGGCTGCTCGCCGGTGCGCGTGATAGCCGCATTGCTGCAAGAGGTGCTCGCGGATGTGCGCAGTGACAGTCACGGCTACGTTCCTCCCTGTGTGTTGACGGTCCAAATCCGGGCGCCGGAGGATTTGAGGCCGCAGCACCGTACCACACCCATTCGGCGAAGCTCGAGCACCGCGCCGCGTACCGTGCGGCGCGACCGGCCCATGCAGGTCGCCATCGCGCCGACGGTAGTCGGTGCCAGCCGCAGGTACCGCAGCACACGCCGGGCCACGGCACTCCGAGCCAGGTAGTGATGCAGCTCGTCGTGGGTGCGATCGGTGCCGATCATCGTTGGTGCCTTGTCCCCGGCGGATATTTCCCGCGAATCTCGTCGCGGATGATTGCGACGTGGCGATCCATTTCAAACCCCAGCCGTACCCGGCCATCGCCCAGTTGGATCACCGTGATCTGCCCCAGGGTCTCCCCGTGGCGATCGAGAGTGACGGATTCGCCAGACTTGCGATTCAGAATCAGCATCGCACACCTCCTTGCGTGGTAGTGGCCGCCGCCGGCGTCCTTGACGGCGACGACCGGGAAAAA
>CAZXCK010000243.1:0-2913 GCA_964639225.1 uncultured Anaerolineaceae bacterium
AGAGCGGAGTAAAAGGGCGGACCTGTCCCGCCCGGCGTTAAAACACCGGGCTACAGAAGGCGTGCCTGCTAAAGAGGCACAAAGGGCCGCCCTTTTTGCCTGCCATGAGGGACAGGGGCGCTGGACGGCAGAGGCGGCGGGCGCGCTAACGCCCTTACGGGCGGGGGCGCTGGTGGAGGCGTATCCAGCCTTATCCACATTAATTTGTTAAAGCGTATCAAAAGCGGCACGAGCTTGCTCGCGGGACTGGGGCAGCATCCCGGCAACTACCTGAGTAGATACAAAAAAGCGAGACGCCCGCAGGGGACATCTCGCCAGAGAAAAGGGAACCGGAGCGGCGGGTTTAGTCGCCGGTGGCGGGGGCCTGCTTGCCGCCCATCAGCAGTTCGGTGCCGGGCTGAACGTAGCCATCTTCCTCGCTGCGGATCTGGGCGACCTGGGTCAGCATGATGCCGTAGATAACCTTCGAGGCGATGTCGGCCACCGTAAAGGTAATCTGACGACCCACCACACCGCTGACATTGTCCAGGAACACCGGCATCAGGTACGCGCCGGGATACAGCATCCAGGAGACGAAGAACAGCACACCAATGGCGCCCATGACGCTGCCAGCGCGCGGCGACAGGGTCTTGCGGGCTTCGACGATGACGCGGTAGATGAGGAACAGCACATGGAAGAAGAACACAGTGCTGATGGCTCCCCAGATGTAGAACCAGGAGCTGATGCTCTCGCCAGCCTCAGGGCGCTCGTAGAACTGGCCGATGTAGCCGGTGATAATCATCAGCGCGCCGGAGAAGAAGAACCAGTTGCGCAGCGTGGCGCGCTTCTGCCGGGTGATCTCGACGATGAACAAAATCTGGAACAGCAGCATGGGCACGTCGATGAGCCAGTTCAGGTAACGGAAGCCGTTGGTGAACGGGTCGGTGCCGGCGGTGCGTTCGTACAGGCCGGTCTCGCCGTTGAAGGTAAAGGCGGTGGTCCAGCTCTGCTGCTGGTAGTACAGAATCAGGAAGGCGGAGACCATGACGACGACCGACAGCACCGACGAGATGCGATAGCGCGGGGCGACGGTGCGGATGGTCAGGACGAAGTAGAAGAGCGCCGCCAGCATGACCGCGAATCCCAGCGTGAGCGTGTGGGATACGATGTCAAATTCCAGCGGCGTGTAGCTGAAGAAGTTCTCGAAACTGGGATTAATCATCTGACTACACCTTGACTTCCCTAAAGAGCGAACGGTTTTTATCAGCGCGGCGAACTGCTGCGCCCGCTGGTGTTTCTGTTTACTTTGTTTACAAAATTTAGTTTATTTTGATGAAAGTAAACTGTAGTGTTCATGAAACCCGCTTAAGCGTAAAGTATGCGCAGTTTTAGCAGAACATGAACCATCGATGAATGCGCCTGTCCCGGCGGCGGTGGGAGTGCATCCGGATTTGGGGGGCGGACCGGTCCCGCCCGGCGTTAAAACACCGGGCTACAGGAAGCGTGTCTGCTAAAGAGACACAAAAACAGACTCACGTAACCGGCCATGAAGGACACAACTCTTTTAATGGCTTGGCTATCTCTAGCCAACGTTTTTGAACCCCTGGCACACTGGCGGCGCGAAAGCTGAAAACCTGCCCCAATTTCCGGATGCACCCGCAGCGGGCTGTACATTGACGCCCTATGGTTTGTCGTGCATCATATGCGACGTTCATCGCCTGATATTACGCTGCCTGACCAACGAGTTTACGGAGAAGCAAGTCCCTTATGAGCGATCAAATGGCCCCCGCCCAGGTTGACCTTTCCCGACCGCGCACGCCCCGGCAGTACCTGCGGCTGTACCTGACCGGCTTTGCGATGGGTTCCGCCGACATTGTGCCGGGCGTCTCTGGCGGCACGATGGCCTTTATTCTGGGCATCTACGAGACATTGATTAACGGCATCAAATCGTTCGATGTGCGCACAATCCGCATGGCGCTGAAGTTCGACATCAAAGGCGTGCTGGGGCATGTGCCGGTGCGCTTCTTCCTGGCGCTGGGGCTGGGTCTGGTGAGCGCGGTGCTGCTACTGGCCAATCTGCTGCACGATCTGCTGGAAAACCAGCCGACGTTTATCTTCGCCTTTTTCGCCGGGCTGATTCTGGCGTCCATTCTGGCGGTCAACGTCAAGGTGAAGTGGTCGCCGCAGGCTGCTTTCGCGCTGGTGGTGGCGGCGGTATTCGCTTTCTTTCTGGTGGGCATCGACACAGAAGCGCCCGACCCGGTGGGCGATCTGCTGCTGGCAATCGAAACTGGCGAGGGCATCGCCGAAGCCGAGGCGGAACTGGTGAGCGCGCTAGAGGCCAACAACGCCGCTAACATCGAGGTGCGCGTCGAGAGCCTGACATCGGCGGCGCGGTCCGGGCTGGATACGTCGGAAATCGAGGAATCGCTGGCGGCGGACGTTTACCAGTCGTCGCAGTTACCGACGCTGTTCTTCAGCGCCATGATCGCCATCTGCGCCATGCTGCTGCCGGGCATCTCCGGGTCGTTTATTCTGCTGGTGCTGGGGCAGTACACGGCGGCGCTGGGCGCGGTGCGCAACTTCGAGATTCTCAACATCGCCGCACTGGGCGCGGGCGCGGCCATTGGCATCATCGTCTTTTCGCGGGTGATTAGCTGGCTGCTCCGGCATTATGAGAACGTCACCATCGCGACGCTGGTGGGCTTCATGATCGGTTCGCTGCGGCTGATCTGGATAGAAGCGGCGGAAGGCGTGGAGATCGTCAGCGAGACCGGGGCGCTGAGTGCCGGGCAGTGGGCGCTGGCGCTGAGTCTGCTGCTGGTCGGCTTTCTGCTGGTGAGTCTGCTGGACCATCTGCAATCGCGGGCCAACCCCGTTTTTGGGCTGTTCTGGCGCGCGCCCCGCGTCGATGTGGGCCAGCGGCCCTCGTGA
>CAZXCK010000244.1:0-2912 GCA_964639225.1 uncultured Anaerolineaceae bacterium
TCATGATCTAGTGCCCCCAAATAGTATCTTGAAGATATTGGTATAAAATAATATAATAAGTCAAATGCAAATTATGTCTTTAGAGTTTATGTTTGTTTTCAATCAAGCACCGTAAAAAATGCTCAAATAGATGAATCCTCGCAGATATGCTAGGAGGTGTAACCATGATATCATCCTCACTGGATGCGAAAGTAAAATTGATCGGCTTAAAGGTAGTTTCGTCGAATTGCCGGGACCGCTTTCTTGGCAGGTCGGTGTTTCTGTAAACGGAAGCAACGAGATTGTCCTTTGTGAGGGCCACCGGACAATGCTCCTCTGAAAAGAGGTGTCTGGAGAGAAAGTAGGGATATTATATAGCACGAATTGATCCGAAAACCAATCAAAATTGTGATTTCACGGCAAGTGCTCGTCTGGTCCCGAATCGCCGGTTTGAGAACGAATGGTACCCGTGATATCCTCACCCCATGAGCGATCAGCCAGTCTCCATCTCAAAACTCACCCCCTCCCAGCTCCCGCCCAATCTCGGCAAAGGGACCTACGTCCTCATCCTCGAGCTCAAGAGAAACCGCAGGATCAAAATGGGAAGACGCAAGGGTTCCTCGCCCATCCTGTTCCGCGCCGACTACTACGCCTGTGTCGGGAGTGCTTTCGGGCCAGGGGCACCATCCTCATATCAGCATTAGTAGTACGCTTACGTCACATATTTTGCCTTTTCAGCCTTCACCACCAAATCAAAATAGCTTGAAGCCCAGCGGTGCAAGGTTTCATCATAGCCGACCAACCGCATAACTTTCTTCAGGCATTGCTTGGCTTCAGCGGCATTCCCGAAGCCCTCCCACTGGATTTGTGCTTTGAGATAAAGAGCATCGGGCCACTCCGGGACACTTGTGATGACTCCCTCAATTATCTCAAGAGCCTCTTCATAACGACCATTCGCTTTACTATGTCTGGCTTTCTCAAGATCAGCCATGAACTCATCATTTTGATGTCTGAAGTTCTTGAATGAACCCGAAAGAAAACTACCAAAGCTTGATCCTGCCTTTTCAACAAATAAGGAGGCAAGGATTGCAAAAGGAATACATGCTATAAACAATATGAAAAGATAGGAAGCGCTACAGAACTGAGTGAATAGGTATATTACCAACAATGCACCTATCATCATCGCATAGTAGTAGATAGAGCGCAGTATCATCTTGTGTGCTCTCCTGTCAGTTTTCCCGTAAGCAACCGTCAATCAACTCATCAGCGATCTTCACGATCTCCTCACCCTTTTCTACGCCCGCCTTCCACCTCTCCGGGATGCCTGACTCGCCCCAGTATGTTCCTAGAAGAGCGCCGGCCACCGCACCGGTCGTGTCCTTGTCGAAACATTCCCATAGGACATTGACCATCCCGTCCTCAAAGGTCGGCATCTTGGACCATGGCTCGCCATCGTGGAGTTCAAGTGCCAGATTGAAAACGTGCTGCCAAGTCATTATACCCGTTGTGGGGTGACAAGCATAGACTGAGGCATTCCGGTATTCGGCATACTCCGCGTAGCGATATCCCGGGTCCGTTTGCCAGTCCCAGCAAAATGCTATTGGTTTGCTAAGGTACTTCGGGATGTTCTTATCCCCACGTAAAATTGAGAGAATCGCCATGACAGACTCGACTGCAGGAAAGGTTGCGAATGGATGCCCATGGGTGAGTCGAGCCACATCATACGCCAATACTGCCGCTTCATTCCGTTCATACCCCATGAGGTGTGAGTAGATGGCAACAGGAGAAATGCGCATCAATGCGCCATTGGCCCAGGAACCGGGGTCGGCAATTCCTTCCTTCGCCGCCCGCAAAACGGTCTTACCTGCCTTTCTGCACTCAGGCCCGCCCGCCCAATCGGAAAAAGCCATCCTCAGCGCCATCCCAACCGTTTCACCGGCCTTGACCGCATGGAGCAAACCGCGGCAGGTAGCCAGCGTCATACCCGTATCATCTGTCCAGGTGCCTGCAGGGGCTCCCTGATACGGTTGGAAATCCGTGATTCGGCCGTCAGACTCTTTGAATCGCCAGATCCGCCTTCTAGGTCTCACGTGCTCGAATGGCGCACCCAGAGCATCTCCGATGGCTACCCCCAGCAGACAACCTCGTATTCTATTTCGAAGGGTTTTCTTGTTTAGTCGCAGCTGCGCTCTCCTCTGCCTTCTCTGCAGCTCCTTCCTCGGATTTTCTTCCGTAACGGCGTTGAGCTCATGGCGGACCTTCTTTGTCCACAGCTCGCCACTGGGCGGGCCGAACAGCTCGATCAGGTTTTGCGGGGAAAGTCCGAGTTCTTTGTTCCTCAAATACAGGTCCGTAGGGAAAGTCTCCGGGCTGACCGAGGCGCCCTCCTGTTCGCTTTTTCCCGCCGCCATACCCAAGCTCTCCAGAAAGACATCATAGAGCCGGTTGAATATCCACTCGCTCGTGACCTCGTCGTACCAGTCCCCTAGCTCAGGATAGAAAGGGGAATCCACCTCGACGAAACCGTCCAGCGCATTGGGACTAACCCGCAAAGTCGAACTGGAGCCATTGCTCTCGAGATATGGCAGGACGATCCCGATGGCCGATGTCACAGCGTACCTTTTAGGCAGGGTCACCGAGTCCATCAGGCCGATGAGCTCCCGCATGGTGAGAGGCTCCTTTGACGTTTTCGGATTTACGATGAAGGGGTTTTCGTACTCGTCGTGGACCGCATAATGAATTTCTCCATTCTCCCAGCGCGCGGTCACCACGATGACATCGGCCATTATTGTTCGGGGTAAGGAGACCCGAGCGATCTCCACCTCGCCCTGCTTATGCTCTGGAAGGAATTCACCTCCCATGAACTTGGGATGCACTCGGGTCCAAATCGTTTTCTCTTCGTCGGTGATCGACTCTTCAAAATACCAGGAGTC
>CAZXCK010000245.1:0-2845 GCA_964639225.1 uncultured Anaerolineaceae bacterium
CTGGCGCAGCATCAGCGTCTCTTTTTCGCGCAGTTCCTGCAGGCGTTCCTCGCTATGCTCGATGTTGTTGAGTTCCTCGCGGGCTTTGTCCGCGTGTTCCAGCACCAGCTCGATGGTCACACCAAAGCGCCGCCGCAGCATGTTGATGAGTTCCAGCCGTTCCTCGATATCGTTGAGGCGCTGCGGATCGTATTCGACTTCGTCGCCGTAACCGGCCAGTTCCATCGCCAGTTCCTGCGCCTGGGCGCTGATGCCGTCCGCCATCTCGGCCAGGTCGTTCATCTCCGGGTCGATGGCCGCCAGCTTGCCCATGATGACCGCCACCCGCATCAGCATATCGACCGCCGTCTGGTCGCTGCTGTCGTCGCCGTTCAGCAGATTCACGGCCTCGTTGGTCAGCGTTGCCAGTTGCTCGCTGTTGGCCAGGCGCTTGCGCTCGGCGCGCAGTTCGTCGTCCTCACCGGGACGCAGCGCCGCCGCGTCAATCTCTTCCACCTCGCGCCGCAGCAGGTCGGCGCGGCGTTGCAGGGCGGCTTCGTCTTCCAGCAGCGCCCGTATCTGCTGCCGGACGCCGTGCAGCCGGCTGACCAGGCTCTGCAGCGCGCTCCGCACTTCGAGCAGGTCGGCGAAGCGGTCCAGCAGGTCCAGGTGATTGCGCGAATCCAGCAGCGACAGGTGTTCGCTCTGGCCGTGAATATCGACCAGCACCGCGCCCACCTCGCGCAGCACGTCCTGGTTGACGGTGATGCCGTTGACGCGCGCCAGCGAGCGCCCGCTGCTGCGCAGTTCGCGCGCCAGCGTCACCAGATCGGCGTCAGCGCCGTCCTCGATCAGGCTCTCGCGCTCCAGCACCGGCACTAACAGCTCGCGGGCTACGCCATCGACGGCGAACACGCCCTCGATGACGGCCTTCTCCGCACCGGCTCGCAGCATGCCAGGGTCGGCTTTGCTGCCCAGCAGCAGCTCCACCGCGTCGATGATGATCGACTTACCCGCGCCGGTCTCCCCGGTGATGACGTTGAAACCGGGCGAGAAGCCCAGTTCCAGGTTGTCGATAATGGCAAAGTTGCGGATGCGGAGTTCCTCAAGCATGGGCTACCCCTTGAAGCGTTGATAGACAATCACTGCCGCTGGCCCGGCGTAGAGCAGCACGCCCAGCGTAATCCCACCGGCCAGCACCACCGACAACGCCACCGCGCCCACCAGCACGCCCGCCGTAGCCACCGGCGCTGTGTAGCGCCCGCGCCGCCGCTGGGTCACGCGCTGGATCGCCTGCGTGATGACGCCGCCCACGAAAATCCCCACAATAATGAGGATAATCCAGAAGAACCCCACCAGACTCGCCGGGATCAGCCCCAGCCCGCTGATGATGGCCGCTGTCACAAAGGCCACCACATAATCGACCTGTGTGCCGCTGAAAAAGCGATCTTCCACCTGGCGCACGCACTGCCTGCAGCGATAGCCAACCGGCGTCGATACCGCGCATTCGGGGCACATATAACGCCCGCACAGGTTGCAGCGCAGGCCCGTCTCCCGGTCCGGGTGGACCTCGCAGTAAGTTGTCTCCTCAGTTGTGATTTCGTCCTGTGTCATCATCTCGTTCGATTGCTAACAATAACGTCCACTAATCGCATTTTATCCTGAAAACGCGCCGCCAATGCGCAATCGTGCGCGGTTCTCAGGGCGTTCTTATGTGTTCTGGTGCCGGTCTCGCTGCACGCGCGGCTCCAGACGGTCCAGCAGCGAACGGTAAAAATAGTTGCGGCTGCCCAGCCGGATGAAGCGCGTCACGTACTCGCTGGTCTGGACGCGCACCTTATCGCCCGGTTGTAGCTCATGCACAATCGCGCCATCGCCGGAGATGACGGCATCCACCGTGCTGGCACGCACCACCACATCCACCCGTGCGCCCTGCGGCAGCACGATGGCCCGGTCCACGCTCAGATGCGGCGCTGCCGGTACCACCAGAATGTTATCCAGCTCCGGCGGCAGAATCGGCCCCTTCAGCGCCAGCGCATAAGCCGTCGAACCGGTGGCGCTGGCGATCACCAGCGCGTCGGCGTGGTAAGTCGTCGTCCACTCGTCGTCGATGAACATGTCCATCTGCATCATACGCCCGATGACGCTGCCGCTGACCACGAATTCGTTCAGCGCGTGCTCCACCGGGATCGGCTCGTAGCCGTCGCGCATCACCACCGCCCGCAGCATGGCCCGGTTTTCCACCCAGTACGCCCCGTCGAGCATGGCCTGCAAGCTGCTCTGCCAGTGCTCCGGCCCGCCGACTTCCGTCAGAAAGCCAAGCTGCCCGGCGTTGATGCCCAGCACCGGCACCTTGTGCGGCGCGCACACACGGGCGGCGCGCAGCATGGCGCCGTCCCCGCCGATGGCCACCACCACATCAGTCCGAATAATATCGCCCTGGACCTGCTCGGCGGTCCATTCGGTGTACAGCCGCGTCTGGATGCCCCGATCTTCCAGCCAGTTGGCGATCTGCTGCGCCAGGGGAAAGCTGCGCGGTCGTAACGGATGCGCCAGAACACCGATGCATTCAAATGAAGTCACAGTGCCCGTCCTCTGCGTATCGACACGGTCCCCGCCATCGCGGGGATGTATACCAGTGTAGCGCCACATATACACCGCTGCCAATCACTGTCAAGTGTAGCACAAGTGTTCGCCGGGGAAAAGGAAAGATTCCAACGGGGCTATCGCAGTCACGACTCAGCATGTCTCGTGGGGGCGCAGCCCGCCACCGCTGCCGTCCGGCCCACACGCCGTAAGGGCGTGCTACAGCGCGCCCGCCGCCGCTGCTGTCCAGCGTCTCTGCCCCTTCATGGCACGCAACTGG
>CAZXCK010000246.1:0-2842 GCA_964639225.1 uncultured Anaerolineaceae bacterium
CTGCGAGGCCACCCGTCCCCCGGCATATTGACGGCGCAGCTGCTCGAAGAGCAGCCGCTCGTGGGCGGCGTGTTGATCGATCACCACCAGCCGGTCCCGGTTTCGGCAGAAGATATAGAGGTCACGGTAGCTGCCGATGACCAGCAGTTCATCGATTCGGATTGTTTCCTCGGCACCGGTGGCCGGTGGTCCGGTGGTTTGTCGCGGGAGGTAGTCGCGAGCCGGTTCATTCTCGCCGGTACCGGTCCGGATGCCGGTGTTTGCCGACGGCGCGGTCTGCCAGGGTGGCGGTGCCGGCCGTGGCGGCGGTTCGGCCGGTCGCGGCTCGACCGGGGATAGATCGGCCCGTCCGGTGGCTGGTGGCGCTGCGTCCGCCTCGCTCGCCCCCTCGGTCTGCTGCACTGGTGCCGTGGGTGCTTGGAACATCTCCCGGCGCAGTTGGTGCTGACGGCTGAGCATGCCGTCTCGCACCGCCTGGCTGACCAGGTGATGGACGGTGCGGCTGTCACGGAATCTGACTTCGTGTTTGGCCGGGTGGACATTGACATCGACCTCGGCGGGCGGCACGGTGACCCCGATGACTCCGGCCGGGAAACGGCCCTTGAGCAGGAACGAGCGAAGTCCCTCACCGACTGCATGGGCCAGCAGCCGATCCCTGATGACCCTGCCGTTCACCAGCAGCCGCAATCGCCCGGATAACGGGGCCTCGGCCTCCGGTGGGATAAGCAGTCCGCGGACGGAGATACCATCGGGACCGGGCGGGCCGCTGTCGATGGTGATCAATTCGCCGTGATAATTGAGCAGGTGGGCCAGACGACGCTCCATGGTCGTTTCCTGGTCGAGACGCAGCGTCTGCCTGCCGTCGATATGCAGGGAAAAAAAGACGTCAGGCCGGGCCAGTGCACAATTTCTGACCGTCTCATCGATATGGGCGATCTCGGTACGGGCGGTACGCAGGAATTTTCGGCGGGCCGGGGTGTTGCCGAACAGGTTGGCGATCTCGACGCTGGTTCCGGTTCTGGCGCCGCACTCGCGGACGGTCTTGACCGTGCCGAAATGGGAAACCACCATGGTGCCCAACTCCCTGGTGCGCGGACGCGAAATGATCGTCAGTTTTGCAACCGCGCCGATGGAGGGAATAGCCTCGCCACGAAAACCGAGCGTGGCAAGGCCGCTGAGCTGCTCTGATTCGAAGAGTTTGGAGGTGCCGTGCCGTTCCAGACAGAGCAGCACGTCGTCTTCATCCATGCCTTCACCGTTGTCCACCACCCGGATCAGCCGGGTACCGCCGCCCTCGATTTCTATTTCGATACGGTCGGCACCGGCGTCCAGGCTGTTTTCCAGCAGTTCCTTGACCACCGAAGCAGGACGTTCGACAACTTCGCCGGCGGCGATCTGGTTGGCCAGGTGTTCGGGAAGGATACGGATTTTGGACATGCGTCAGGCTCGATAGCGGTTGCTCGTTTTACGCTTCGGGGCTACAGTATACGAGTTTTTACTATAGATGGTAACAGCGTAATATTCAATATCAGGCGGCGACGATGACGGTTTCGGGCAAGAAAAAGACGGCGGCTACCAGGCGCACAAAACCGCTGGGCGAGAAACACATCATTGCCTTTTTCTTCTCGGTGGCGCTGCTGCTCACTGTCTTTCTCACCGTACTGCTCGGGTTTTTCCAACAGCTGAATCTGCCCGGCATCAGAAACGTCAGCAATTATCAGCCGCTCCAGGCGACGCTGATCCTCGATCGGCACGGAGCGGTTGTCGACCGGGTTTTCACCGAGAACCGGATCGTCGTCGGTCTGGACCAGATGCCGCCGTTGCTGCCCAAGGCCTTTGTCGCAGCCGAAGACGGCCGGTTTTACGAGCATCCGGGTCTTGATTTCTATTCGGTGCTGCGCGCCCTGGTCAACAATATCCGGGCCGGGAGGAAAAGCCAGGGCGGATCGACGATCACCCAACAGGTCGCCAAAGGCCTCCTGCTCTCTTCGGAGAAGACCTACCTGCGCAAATTCAAGGAAGCCATGCTCGCCTGGCGCATCGATACGCTGCTGAGCAAAGACGAGATTCTCTATATCTACCTCAACCATATCTATCTCGGGGCCGGGGCCTATGGGGTAGAGGCCGCGGCCCAGACCTATTTCGGCAAGCCGGCGGCGCAGCTCGACCTGGCTGAGATGACGCTGCTCGCCGGGCTGCCCCAGGCGCCAAGCCGCTATTCTCCGAAACAGCATTGGCAGCGGGCCCATGCCCGGCAGCGTTACGTACTCAACCGCATGGTTGCCGACGGCTATATCAGTTCCAAACAGGCCCAGATCGCCCATCAACGTCGGCCGAGCATCGTTGATGGATCGTCGACGGCGATAAACGGCTACTATCTTGCCGAAGTGCGGCGGCGCGCCGAGAAGATGATCGGTCGACCGCTGGTGTCGGCCGCCGTCCGGATCCACACCAACCTCGATCAGCGCTTGCAGCGGGCCGGCCAGCGGGTGATCGGGGACGGGATCGACGCGATCGTCAAGCGTCGGCCGGCCGGTACCCCGGCGGCAGCGGTTCCGGAAGGGGCGCTGGTCAGCCTTGAGCTCTGTTCCGGTAAGGTGCGGGCCCTGGTCGGCGGCAGCGATTTTGTCAAGACGCCCTTCAATCGCACGGTACAGGCGCAGCGGCCGGCAGGATCGGTCTTCAAGCCGCTGCTCTACGGTGCCGCCTTCGAGCGCCGGCTGACGCCGCAGAGTCGGCTGGTGGACGAACCGATCGCCATTACCGGGGCCGACGGCCGGCCGTGGCGGCCCCGGAATTTTTCCGGCCGCTTTCACGGGCAGGTGACACTCGGAACGGCCCT
>CAZXCK010000247.1:0-2833 GCA_964639225.1 uncultured Anaerolineaceae bacterium
GTTTTGTCCACTTTTCCAAAAGTGGCGGGGTAACCGGGGCAGCGCCCCGGCGGGCAGCGCCCCAAGAGTCATAAGACGACTTTGCAAAAGCCCTGCCTTTCTGGTCTAATTTCGTGACACAAGGGGGCAAAAAATGTTAAGATACCATCGTGCTCTAAAGAAGATGAACGAGTTTTCATAAGATAGACGATAGTTCTGGCATTTGGGTCATCGACCGTCGCAGACGGCGGTCGCTTGCACGGTGGCTTGCACAGGGCAGGCCGCCACAAAGGAGGGCCAGTCTTGCGCAGCAGATTCCTGATCCTACTGATTGCCGTGCTGCTTTTTGTGCCGGTGGCGGTCGTCACCATGCAGAGCAGCGATGATGAAGAACCCACCCCCACCTTGCAGATCGCAGGCATCAACGCCACCAATCTACCCCTCGCGGAGATCGCCGTTAACGTGCTGGACCCGCTGGGCCAGCCGATCCCCGGCCTGACCGTCGACGACTTTAGCCTGTCCGGCGAGTTGGCCGAACGCGGCGAAGTCGTCAGCGTGGAGAACGTGACCGACGACAACATCGCTGTTTCGGTCGTGCTGGTCATCGACACCAGCACCAGCATGGATACACGACCGCTGGAGACGACCAAAGCCGCCGCCCAACTGCTCATCGACCAGTTAGGGCCGGATGACCCGGTGGCCATCGTGACCTTCGACAGCCAGGTGCGCGTGCAGCAGGATTTCACCATCAACCGCACCATCCTGCGCGAGACGATTGACGGCCTGTTCGCCAGAGGCCAGACGGCCCTGTATCAGGCGGCTTTTGAGGCGATTGAACTGGCGACACAGGCGCCCACCACCCGGCGCGTCGTCGTGCTGTTGAGTGACGGCGCCGAGTTCGGCGGTTTCAGCCAGGCCGCCCGCGACGATGCCCGTGCCGAAGCTCGCCTGCGCGGTGTGCCGATTTACACCATCGGCCTCGGTTTCGGCGCCGACCGCACCTTCCTCGAAGAGCTGGCCCAGGGGACCAACGCCCGTAACTTTGAATCGCCCACAACCGACGAACTGCTGGGCATCTTCAGCGAGCTTTCCGGTTTGCTGCGCAGCCAGTATGTTGTGACGGTGAATGCGGATGTGCCCTTCGATGGCACCGAATACCCGTTTGAACTGACCGTCAATACGCCCTACGGCCAGACCGGCACGCTGAGCGAGACACTGCGCGCACCCATCCCCGTGCCGATTGTGACGCTGGACCTGCCCGACGCGCCCATCAGCGAAGCGACCACCATCACGGCGACCATCAGCGCCGACGATGAGATCGTCAGCATCGGTCACACACTGGATGGCGTGGAAGGCGAGGGCGCGTTTGAGGACGGCGTCTACAGCTTCGACATCGACCCGCGCCAGTTCGCGCCGGGGACGTATGACCTGGAGATTACCGCCATCGACCGCGAGGACGATACCGGCAGCGCCCGCGCCAGCCTGGAGATCGCCGCGCTGCCGTCCGAGGTGGTCATCGTGCCCGATCTGGACGAGTTGGTTATCGAAGCGCCGCAGACGGTCACACTCGAAATCGACGGCCAGACGCCGGCCACCAGCGTCGAAGTGGACGTAGCCGGCACGCTGTTCACCTTTGAGGAACCGCCCTACAGCTTCGACATCGACCCGCTGCTGCTGCCGCCCGGCGAGCAGACGCTCACCATCACCGTCGAAAACGAAGGCGGCGCGACCGCCGTCATCGAGCAGGCCATCACCATCGCCGCGCTGCCGCCGGATGTCGTCATCGAGCCGGAACTGCCCGACGCTGCCATCGACGAGCCGTTTACCTTCACCGTCGTCACCGACGGCCAGACCCCGGTCGTGAACGTCACGGCTGCATTGGCCGACCAGACCTTCACCGCCGACGAAGCGCCGTTCGAGTTCACCATCGACCCGGCGGACTTCGCCCCCGGCGCGCAGACGCTCACCATCACCGCCGAGAGCGCCAGCGGCGCGACGCGCACCATCGAGCAGGCCATCACCATCGCCGCGCTGCCGGCAGTCTTCACCGTCGATGGCGTGACGCCCGGCCAGCGCATCTCCGGCTCGTTTATGCCCGGCGATACGCTGACGATCACCGTGAATATCGAAGAAAGCCAGACGCCGGTGACGCGCGTGACGGTCGCCAACGCGACGGCCACCGTCGATGAAGACGATGCCAGCGTTTACACCGCGCAGATCGCGCTGCTGCCGCTGGGCAGCGGCCCGCGCGATATCGAGGTCAGCGTGACCAACGCCGCCGGCCAGACGGCGACCGTCAGCATTCCGGTGACGATCAACGTCGTGCCAACAGTTACGCCCACACCCACCATCACGCCAACGCCAACCATCGACGTACCGGCTACCGAGGCGGCTCAGGCCACCACCGATGCCATCGTCGAAGCGACGCGCGTAGCCGATGCGGCCACCGCCGATGCCGTCCAGGCTGCGACCGGCACAGCGGAGGCCGAGGCGTTCGTTCGTGCCACTGCCGATGCGCAGGCTACCTCGGCGTCAATGGCGACCGCCGAAGCCCAGGCCACCGGCGCGGCTGTAGCGACTGCCGAAGCCCAGGCCACCGCCAATTATCAGGCGGCGCTGGACACACAGGCCACCGTCGCGGCACGCGCTACCGCCATTCAGGAAGAACGCGATATCCAGGCGACGGTCCAGGCGCAGGCCGAACTCGACGCCCAGGCCACCGTTGACGCCCAGGCTACCGTCGAGTTCCAGGCGGCGCTGGACACGCAGGCCACCGCAGATGCCCAGGCTACCGTCGAGCAGGAAGAACGCGACATCCAGGCGACGGTCCAGGCGCAGGCCGAACTCGACGCCC
>CAZXCK010000248.1:0-1214 GCA_964639225.1 uncultured Anaerolineaceae bacterium
TCCATCAATACGGGTAATGTTTGTCCCATAAACTGGGCCATGGGAGATCAAGAAGTTAGCCCAACGCCTGTCAGCCTGCTGTACGGTGAAAAGCGGGAAAGTGTCACGGATCTAGCGGTAAACAGCGCTGCGGAACCACTGTCCCTGATCCGCACTTACCGACAGAGTAGGCAGCAACAGCTTGACTTGATGGGACTTGGATGGACACATAATCATCTTATGTCACTGGCTCACACTCCAGGGAGCAGCGGTCAGCCAGATACCATTACACTTCAGCTGGCTGATGGGGGCGAAGTTCCTTTCACTGAGACGGCAGCTGGAACACAGGAATATTTGGCCGATTCTGCGTCATCATCACTTATTACGGAAGATCCCGGAAGCGCTTCGGCCCGCTTCAAATTGCTCAATCAAGATCAGTCAGAATATCAATTCGATGATTCGGGAAAACTGAGTCTCCGCCGCTGGATCACTGGCGAAGAGTGGGCATATGAATACTATCAATCGCCCCACTTTGCCGACGGCAAACTGAAGTTGGTAGAGGATGGATATGGAAGAAAACTCCAGTTCACCTATGTTGACAACAGTACCGGGTTCAATCATCTTCAATTGTGGCGTGTAGGCGACCAGGATGCCACCGGCCTGGATGGCGAAACACCGAATGGACACTATGTTGAGTTTGCATACATTGAGGAACATGAGAACGGGTCCGTTAAATCGCCTGACCCACGTCCCTTACTGCAACAGGTTCGTGACGTACGCGGACAGGTTTGGGAATATCAGTACTATGGTTACGAAAACGGGGAAAACGATCCCAATCAACTCAATTTCCTGACACAGTACCGGTCGCCGCAGGTAGATACAGATGGTGACGAGATCCCTGATACCGTCACAACTCTGAAATCCCTGCAATATACGCTGTCAGGTGGAGGTATAACGGAACTGACGCAAGAACGCGGCATTGTGGGCGCTGCGGCTGCCTTAGAGGTGGCCAATTACAGCTTTCAACCAAATGGGAAGCCAGTAACGACGGAAGAAGTCGGTGGACGTCTCAGGACTCATTACTTTGTTGGTGAAATTTATGCGGGGGTAGAAAATGCCATAGGAGGCTTTACTGGACGGGTTACTAACACCGAATATCGTCCTTCAAAGCAGATTGATGCCAACGGCAACGACACAACCCTCACCTGGAGCAGCAGCGGCAAGTTTCTAGACAG
>CAZXCK010000248.1:1314-2828 GCA_964639225.1 uncultured Anaerolineaceae bacterium
TTGTGACATCTCCTTCACAGTATATGATCCAGCGGGCAATGTGGTAGCGAGCATCTGCAATTATGACCCCGGCGCCAGTCCCGACCCGGCAGATGCAACTGAAGCCGCCGCGCTCTACAACCCGGCTGAACCGGATAAGAACCGGGTGACAACCCATCGCTACGACGAGATGGGACGGCGAGTGGCAACCACGGTCAATGCCGGAGCCAGCTTTGCCCAGACCACCCTGACACTCTACGATGCCCTGGATCGGGTGGTGCGCACCGTCGCCAGCTTCGTGGACGATGGCTACGCCGCCCCAGGAAAATGGGTTTTCGAGGACGGGATCTGGAAAGATGAACCCGCTGGTAACCCCATCAGTCACGGCGCGGACAATACTCAGAACCGGATCAGCGACACGGCTTATAACGCCCGCGGACTGACGCGCCTGCAGCGCGATGTGCTGGGCAATGTCACTCTGTTTGGTTATGACGACGCCGACCGGCTGGTGAAGACTGTTCAAAATGCCAGCGACCCGGATTATGACAATGACTACAGCAGCGGCGACCCCGACCTGAGCAGCTATGTCGAGGACACCACCGCCACCGATGTGGATATCATCAGCCAACAGAATTACGATGCTGCCGGAAACCTCATCAGGGCGATCAATCCCCTCGGCATCACCGATCTGACTGACTATGATGCGCTTAACCGCCCGGCACAGGTGGTCAGCAGCGCGTCCAATCCGGATTACAATCTGCTGGGGTATGGCAATTTCAGTCGGTACGTGTTCTCCGATGCGCCTGACCAGGATCTGCGGCGCACGACCAGCTACGACGAGATGGGGCGGGTGATTGAGACCTCCCAGCTCATCGCGCAGGCTGGCGCGGCGGAAACCTGGGTTTACAACCGTCAGGTGTACGACGCCCTGGGTCGCCAGCGGCTGTCGGTGCGCAACTACATCGATCAGGGAGAAGACCCCGCTGCGTGGGTCTGGGATGAGGTGGATGGGCGCTGGGAGCGCAGCGACGGCACACCGATTCAGCACGGGCAGCACAACGACCAGAACCTGATCGGTGAACAGGTCTACGATGAAGCCGGGCGGGTGCGTTTCGCGCGCGATATGGTCGGGACAAAAACCTGGCAGGTCTATGATGGATTAGGGCGGCAGGTAAAACAGATCGCAGGCTGCACTTACAGCGGCGGCAGTCCTGCGCCGGAAGACAGCGGCTATGTCGGCGCGGTGGATGACCCGGCGGCGGATGTCATCAGCGAGACATTTTTTGATGTGGATGGCCGGGTGGTGAAGACCCGGCAGTTGCGGCGCTATGATAAAAGCGCCGCGGCGCTGGTATGGGCCTGGACGCTGATCGGCTATGACGCACTGGGGCGGCAGGTGAAGACGGTGCGCAACGCCAGCGACCCGGATTACGACGTGGCTGCCGATCCCAATCTGAGCGGTTACATCCCCGGCAGCGGCGCTGACGAAGACCTCATCACCGAGACGCGCTATGATGCTGAAGGGCGGGTCTACC
>CAZXCK010000249.1:0-2799 GCA_964639225.1 uncultured Anaerolineaceae bacterium
GAAGCGTTCCTGAAGCGTTCCTGAAGCGTTCCTGAGCCTGAGGAGTTCGTCATGCAGCCTCCGCTGACGATACGAACGCTTGGCTCTCCTGTTGTATGGAGAGACTCGCAGCCTGTCCACGAGCAAATCTCCGAAAAAGCGCTGGCGCTGCTGATTTACCTCGCCTGTACCCAGCAGATGCATTCCCGCGAGCTGTTGGCCGAGTTCCTCTGGGAAGGCCGCACCCAGGCCCAGGCGTTTACCAATCTGCGCAAGGTGATTGGCCAGCTACAGGCGGCTGTCGGCCCATACCTGGCGGTTACCCGGTCGGCGTTAGGCGTCCAGCCGGACGCCGGTCACTGGCTGGATGTGCGCCAGTTCGAGACCGAGCTGGCCGCAGCCGAGCAGGCACTCAATGGTCATGGTGAGATGCCCGTCGATCATTTGCAGGCCGCCGTTGATGTGTATAAAGGTGATTTCCTCGATGGCCTGTTTATCGACAGCCACGCCTTTCATGACTGGTCGCTGCATGAACGTGAGCGGCTGCACTTTCGGATGACGAGTGCGCTGCATCTGCTGGTCGAGCATTATATGGAGTCGGGTAATTTCGACGCCGCCCAGCAGCATATTTTCCACCTGCTGCGGCTGGACCCGCTGCGCGAGAGCGCCCACCGCCAGGCGATGCGCCTTCACATGCTTCTTGGGCAGCGCGAGAATGCCATGCGCCAATACCAGACCTGCCAGCGCCTGCTGGAGGAAGAGCTGGGCGTCGCCCCCAGCGCGGAGACAATCGACCTGTACCAGCAAGTCTGCGAAGGGAGCAGCGTCCCGCTGGCCGTTCAGTACGGACCGCGCGCCCCGCCGCGTGCTAACCTGCCGGTACAGTCCACCGCCTTCATAGGCCGCGAATCGCAGATAGACGAACTGCTGTGCCAGCTTCAGCAGCCGGACTGCCACCTGCTGACGATTGTCGGCCCTGGTGGCATCGGCAAGACGCGGCTGGCGCTTGAAGTGGCGCGCCAGGCGCTGCCCATGTTCCCGGATGGCGCTTTTTTTGCGCCGCTGGCATCGGTAGGCACGGCGAATGAGATCGTCCCCGCTGTTCTGGCAGCGCTGAACCACGAAGCGCCGGAAGGCGAGCATGACCTGACGGCCTATCTGCTTAATCAACTTGCCGGGCGCGAACTGCTGCTGGTCCTCGACAACATGGAGCATCTTCTGAATGACCTGCAACTGCTCCGGCAGATTCGTTCAGTGGTCCCCCAGGTCAGGGTCCTGGTGACATCGCGGCAGGCGCTGAACCTGGATTGGGAATGGCAGTTCATGCTGACCGGGATGGAAGTGCCCGCCAGCGCCGCTGTCGAGCAGGCCGCCGCCTACAGCGGTGTGCGCCTGTTCGTCGAGCGCGCTCGCTATGTCGTACGCGGCTTTTCCTTTGCCGATGACCCCGCGGGCGTTATCCGCATCTGTGAACGGGTCGAGGGTATGCCGCTGGGCATCGAGTTGGCGGCTGCCTGGCTGCGTGTCCTGTCTCTCGACACCATTGCCGAAAGCCTGTTCGAGCTGGAGGCGTTTCAGGAACCCGCCGAGGCGCGCCATCGCAGCCTGCGGACGCTGTTCGAGAACACCTGGCAGCGGCTCTCCGAGCGCGAGCAGCGCGCCTTGATGTGCCTGTCGGTTTTTCAGGGTGGCTTCCGCGTGGAAGCGGCGCAGGCGGTGGCACAACTGACGCTGCCGCAACTGGCGGCGCTGGTGCATAAGTCGCTGGTCGAGGCGAACTACCATACCGGGCGTTACGACATGCACCAACTGCTGGTTCAGTTTATGCGCAGCAAACTCAGCCAGCAGCCCGCTGAAGAACAACAGGCGCTGGAACGTCATGCTGCCTTCTATGCGGCTTTTTTGCAGGCCCGCAGAGATTTGCTCAAAGGTGACAGTCTGGCACACACGCAGGCGGAGATCCAGGGCGAGATTGACAACATCCGCGCCGCGTGGCAGTGGAGCGTGGCGCACCACCGCCTCGACCTGATCGCCCAGGCCTGCGACGGCCTGGGGGACTTCTATACGCTCAGGAGTCTGCATCACGAGTCGCTGTCGGCTTTTCGAAGCGCGCTGACTGTCGTCGAAAAAAGCCCGGAATCGTCAGAGCGCGATCGACTGGAACTGGCGCTGCTGATGCATCTGCAGGCGGCTGTGGTCGTCATCCACGGCTGGACCGACGACAGAGTCCTGGCGGTCAGTCAGCGAGTCGATGAACTGACCGGTCGGCTGGGAATGGACTGGGAGCAGGTTGTCAACCTGTTGATCCTTATGAATTACTACACCAATGAGCACTGGGGTCAGGCGCTTCATTTCCTGGACAGGGTGCGCGAGATCGCCCAGCGCCTCAACGATCCGGCGGCGCTGGCGATTCATGCCGGGATGTCGGCGCATGTGATGTGGGAGTTGGGCGATTTCCCGGCAGCGATGGAGCATCTGCAGCGCGGTCTGGCGCTGTACGATCCCAATGCGGGGTTATCGCAGACTCGCGTGTTCCACGTAGATGTGGCTGGTATACTCCTGTCACACCTCGGTTATGTCCGGGGTCTTATGGGATTTCCAGCGCAGGGTGAGCAGGCGCTGCAGGCGGCGCTGGACCGCGCCCTGGAACTGGAGTCCGTGCCCCTGGAGGCGTTTGCGCTGGGGTTCCGTGTACGCTTCAATGACGAGACCCATCAGCACGCGCAGCAGACCGAGACCCTGGCGCGGTTTGAGGCGCTCATCACCCAGCACCGGCTCCAGCACTGGCTGCTGGAATTCCCCGGCTTTCGAGGTTCCATG
>CAZXCK010000250.1:0-2773 GCA_964639225.1 uncultured Anaerolineaceae bacterium
TACAAGATCGGTTTATCCGCATCAATTTGTTAAAGCGCATTAGCACGCCCTTACGGGGTAGATGCCAAAGCGCCGGTGTGCCGCCCTTGACACCGGGCGGCTGGCAAAATAAGGTTCTGTGACGCGCAGCGGCCGACGTTCGCTGCCCTTTTGTTTGCCGATTTAACGACGACAAGACTCACCATGCCGGACTGGATCATCGAAACGCTGCGGGCCTATCCCGCGCTGCTATGGATGTTTGTGGGTGTGGGCCTGCCCTGGGCGCTGGTGGTCCTGCCGCGCCGCGACTGGCAGGACCGGGCGCTGGTCGCCTGCCTGGCGCTGGGTTTCGGCCCGGCGCTGCTGACAGCGTGGATGTTCGTGCTGGGCACGCTGGGACAGAATCACGACCCGGACGCCGGCAGCACGCCCAACCCCATGCAGACGACAATCGCGCAGCACAGCGGCGGCGTGAATCTCATGCGCGCCGATACGATTCTGATTGGCACCCTGCTGCTGGCGCTGGTGGGCGTCACGCTGGCCTGGCGCAAGGCGCGGCGCGAGGCCGACCAGCCGCTGCCGGGGGGCGGTCCGCTGGCCTGGGACGAGCGTCTGCTGCTGGGGCTGATCGTCGTCGCCACGCTGGGGCGGATCGTCATCGCCGCCTGGGTGGGCTTCGGCGCGTATGACGAGCTGTGGGTCTACGGTTATCAGGGGCGGGTCTACACGCTGCTGGGCTATATTCCGCGAGACATTGGTTATTATCCGCAGTTTCTGCCGCTGCAATACGCCTATCTGCAGATCGTGGCGGCTGGCGAAATCGCCGACCACACCGCGCGCGCCGTGCTGCCGTTTCTGCACACGGGCAGCGTGCTGGCGGCTTACGCGCTCGGTTCGCGGCTGTTCACGCGGCGGGTGGGGATTCTGCTGGCGGCGCTGTGGGCGCTGTATCCGCATTTTGGTTACTGGACGCGCGTCGGCGATTTAGAGATTCCGGTGACGTTCGCTTTCACCGGGGCGGCGGCCTTCTTTCTGCTGGCGTGGACGACGCGCGAGGGGACATTCTTCCGGCGGCGCTACGCGGTGATCGGCGGGCTGTTCCTGGGGATCGCTATGTGGACCAAGCCGACGGCGGGCGCGTTCATCCTGGGGGTGGTGGCGCTGGTCGTCGTGGAGTCGCTGCGGGTGCCGCCCTGGCGCGACTGGCGGGCGTGGTGGCCGCGCTTCGAGGTGGCGCTGCTGGCCGGACTGGCCAGCATTCCGCTGGGGGCGTTGTGGTATGCGCGCAATTTCCTGATCGGGCATGAGGTGATCGTCATGCCGCCGGCGGTGTGGGTGACGCGCGCCATGCGCAGCGGCGCGGAGTTCGGCTGGCCGCTGCTGGCGCTGGCGCTGCTGCTGGCGTGGCTGTTACTCGGCCCGGTGCGCTGGCGACCGGCTCGCGGGCCGGTGCTGTTCGGTGTGGCGCTGGTGGCGCTGGCCGTCACGCCGACGATTCTACAACCGGCGCGTATGGGTCCGCTGGAGTGGCTGCTGCTGATCGCTGGCGCGGCGATTCTGGCGCTGGCGCTGGGGATTCACGCGGCGGCTTATCTGAGCCGGGGCGGGCGGCGCGACGTGGCCGTGATCGGCTGGGCGCTGCTGCTGGCGCTGCCGTACTTCGTGACGTGGTTCCGGTCGTACAGCTATCATTACCGGCTGTCGTTTGCCATCGTGCCGCTGCTGGCGCTGCCCGCCGCGCTGATTCTGGCGCGCTGGTTCCCCGCCGAACGGGTGCGGGGCTGGCGTCCGCGCCGGTTGGCGGTCCATATGGCGCTGGTGCTGGCGCTGGGGATTCCCGGCGTGGCGGTGACCATCTACGATGAGGGGGCTGGCTGGGACTGGCTGTGGACCCTGCCCGCGTCCAACGACTACTCGCGGGCGGCGCTGCTGGGCGCAGTGGCAGCGCTGGACGACTATATCGACCAACACGGCGAGCCGGTCATCATCGCGCCGGGATTGCAGCCGCTGCCGTTTTTCTTCCCGACGGTGAATATCGACGTGACGAGTGTGCCGCGCCGCTTCGAGGACGTGGAAGGGGCCGACCTGTTCATCGACGGCAATCTGGCGGCGCTGGCTTACGAGGACAGCGGCGACGTGCAGCCGTTTCATAATCAGTGGTATGCCAGCCTGCGCCGCGAGAACGTCACGCGGCTGCTGGCACGTTTCGAAGACCCGGCGGCCTGGCACGCCATTTACGCCATCGATCTGGCGCAGCGTTTCGAGCAGCCGCCGGTGGCGCATGAACTGGAGCAGGCGGTCGTCTTTGGTGATTTTGCGAGGCTGGTGGGCTACGAGTTCAGC
Organism: uncultured Anaerolineaceae bacterium; assembly: GCA_964639225.1. Classification (GTDB taxonomy): domain Bacteria; phylum Chloroflexota; class Anaerolineae; order Aggregatilineales; family Phototrophicaceae; genus CAZXCK01. The sequence continues at coordinate 2,323 of CAZXCK010000250.1, forward strand.
ACGGATACGTTCCAGGGCGAGCAGCCGGTGGAGTTGCTGCTGGTGTGGGAAGTGCTGCAGCCGGTGGACCTGGATTACATGATCTATGTGCATCTCATCGAGGATGGCGCGCCGGAAAATGTGTGGGCTACCCGCGACGGTCCGGTTAACAAGCCCTGGGGCTGGACGCTGAACTATTATTCGACGCGGTTCTGGGAACCGGGCGAGTACGTCATCGACCGGCGGGCCTTCGTGCAGCAGGGCACACCGCCCGGTGATGATTACCGGATTCGGGTGGGGTTCTACGATCTGGAGACCGGCCAGCGCGCGCCGGTGACGATCGACGGCGCGGGCAGCGGCGACGGCTTCACGCTGCCGCAGGCGTTCGGCGTGGAATAGAGGGATGCGGGGCGCGCTTTAGAGGGCGCGCTGTAGCACGCCCTTACGAATTCGGTGGTGGGTGCGCATTAGA
>CAZXCK010000251.1:0-2748 GCA_964639225.1 uncultured Anaerolineaceae bacterium
GCCGGCTGCAAGCAGCTACGGTTTTGAACCGCTGGCGAAGGCATGCTACGAGATCAGTTTATCCGCATTAATTTGTTAAAGCACATTAGCACACCCTTACGAGGTTTCGACGTGGGCCACACTGGCCGAGGAACTGCACCCGTTCCGTGCCGCAGACTAACAACCCGATCTCGACTCCCGGTCAAAATGCTGTAACATTAACCTGCTTATGTAGGCGGTGGCTGATGCGGCGCGGTCCATAATCGACCGTTTGAGCGGGCATCAGCCGGGTAATCACCGGGAGCGTGGCCGATGAGCCAGTCACCCAATCCATTGGATAAACAGACCATCTCACGTATGGGGATCGCCGGCGCGGCGCTGGGGATACTGGCCATCGCGCTGTTCGCCGGGCTGTGGTTCGGGCTGGGCACAACCAGCCTCGACGTGTTTCCCCGACTGGTCATCTCGATCTGTGTGCCACCGGCCATCATGGCGGCCCTGCTGGGTGGCTATATCCTGGTCAAACGCCCGTCTGGCGGCGACCGCTAGACTGGCTATGAGTCGCGCACGGTCGCCATAATCACCAGGTCGGCCCAGGTGAAAAACGCCTGGTGATTGGCGTTGTACAGCAGACGAGTCCGCAACGGCAGCCGCAGCCACATATAGGCGATGCGCCGCCGTTCGTAGCGCGATGTATACTCGCGCAGGTGAGCGTACCATGCCGGCAGCGTGGGCAGAGTCTCGGCGTAGCGCTGCCAGTAAGGTTTCTGGTTCCAGGCGAACACCGCCAGCAGAAACAGCACGACCCCGGCGATCTCGATGGCGCTGCCGCCCATCCCCGAATCGCGCAGCAGAAGCCCCGTGGAAAACACAATCCCGGCCAGCCAGAAGATCATCGACGGCAGCGGAAAGTAATACGGCGGTTCCGGGCCGTAACGCTCGAATTTCGCCAGCACCGGCCCTTTGTTGATGCCCGCCAGCGCCAGCACAATCCAGCCCAGGCCGCCAGCACTGATAAGAAGAGTCAGCAGGAAAAAGAAACCCACATCGCCGCCTTGCCGCTACACACTCAATCGTTACCCACAAAACTCATCTGATTATAGCACCGTCACCGGGCGCGCTGTAGCACGCCCTTACGAAGTGCGGGCGGAGGCGGGCAAGTGCTGATGCAGATTAAGAATTTGGAGCGGAGTGAAGGGACGGACCGGTCCCGCCCGGCGTTAAAACACCGGGCTACATCAAGCGTGTCTGCTAAAGAGACACAAAGGGCCGCCCCAGTTGCGTGCCGTGCGGGACAGGGGCGCTGGACGGCAGAGGCAGCGGGCGCGCTGTAGCACGCCCTTACGAAGCGCGGGCGGGGGGCGGGCGCGCTGTAGCACGCCCTTACGAAGTGCGGGCGGAGCAGGTTTGCCCCTATGTCCGCATGCGGCGATTCGCCTGTGCAATCTGCCTGATCTCCACATCGACGCGCTGGTGCAAAGTGATATAATCCGCGTACCGGCTGGCACCAGTTGAGTGATTATGCCAGCCCGCCGCGAAAGGTCGAAGCGCATGACACAACAGATACTGCCCCGGTTGATCGTACATGGTGGGGCTGGTCCCTGGACTGAGGACAATCACGATCAGGCGCTGGATGGCGTGCGCGCAGCGGCCAGCGCTGGCTGGGCGGTTCTGCGGGATGGTGGCTCGGCGCTGGACGCCGTCGAGGCGGCGACGATCGTCCTGGAAGACGATCCGCTGTTCGACGCTGGTTTCGGCAGCTTTCTCAACGACCAGGGCGAAGTCGAGATGGACGCCCTCATCACCGACGGTCACCTGATGGATTTTGGCGCTATCGCCGCTGTGAAGCACGTCCGCAACCCCATCAGGCTGGCGCGCCGGGTGATGACCAGCAGCCCGCATCGCTTTTTCGTGGCCGAAGGGGCCGATCTGCTGGCGATTGAGTACGGCCTGGAGCGTGCGGCCAATTTATCGTTTGTGACCGACACCGAATGGCGCGCTTTCGCGGCGCGGGTGGCGAAGAACGGCCCGCCGGAGCCGGGACGCGGCACGGTGGGCGCGGTTGCTCTGGATGCCGCCGGGCACATCGCCAGCGCCACCTCGACCGGCGGCTCGCCCAACAAGAAGAAGGGCCGAGTAGGCGACGTGCCTATCTACGGCGCGGGCGGCTACTCCGACAACGCCTACGGCGGCGCGAGTTCGACCGGAGTTGGCGAGAACATCATGCGGCATCTGCTGTCCAAGCGCGTGGTGGACGTGATCGCGCTGGGTTCGCTGGCGGGCGCTGCCGCCCAGGCCAGCGTCGATGTGGTCGCCAGCCGCATCCCGTCGCCGGAAGTGGGCGTGATCGCGCTCGACGCCAGCGGACACTATGGCGCGGCCCATACGACGCGCCATATGCCCATCGGCTGGATCGACGCCGACGGCATCGCCCAGGCTGGCATGACCGCGCCTTATCCGCTGGGGTAAATAACGTTTGTGCGCGAGAGGTGAACGCGCACCGCTGCCCTATTCCGAACGCAGCGCGCGCGCCGTCACCAGCCGCATGAGCCGCCACGCCGGGTAGATTCCGGCCAGCAGCGCGCCGACCAGCGCCACCAAAAACGCCTCGCCGATCTCGCGCGGCACCCAGTAGAAATCCATCGTCCAGCCGAACGAGCGCACGTTGATGACGTTGAGCAGCACCAGCGCCAGCGCCAGCCCGATGGGGATCGCCAGCGCGCCAGCCACACCGCCCATCAGCCCGGTCTGGATGAGCGTGAAGTTCCA
>CAZXCK010000252.1:0-2726 GCA_964639225.1 uncultured Anaerolineaceae bacterium
CCGGACGAAGTGTTCAGCGGAATCACCGTCGAGGTGCCGCACCGGTCGCGCATCGCGCTGGTGGGGCCAAACGGCGTGGGTAAGACGACGCTGCTGAATATTCTCATCGGGCTGGATATGCCCACCGAGGGCGAAGTCCACACGGCGCGCGGCACGCGCATCGGCTTTCTGCCGCAGCGCCCGGAGCTGGCCGGCGAGCATTCGCTGTGGGAAGAGCAACTCAGCGCGTTTCGCCATCTGCAGCAGATGGAAGCCGAACTCAACCGGCTGGAACACGACATGGGCGATCCCGACCGCCACACCGCCGCGCTGGCCGCTTACGGTCCGCTGCAGGAGCAGTTCGAGCTGGCCGGTGGCTACACCTACGAGACGCGGGTGCGCATGGTCCTGCAGGGTGTGGGCTTCGAGCCGGACGAGTTCGAGATGTCGCTGACCAAGCTCTCTGGCGGCCAGCGGACGCGCGCGCTGCTGGCCCGTCTGCTGCTGGAGGAGCCGGACATCCTGGCACTCGACGAGCCGACCAACCATCTGGACATTGACGCGGTCGAGTGGCTGGAACGCTTCCTCAAGGATTTCCCCGGCGCGGTGCTGGCGGTGAGCCATGATCGCTATTTTATGGACGCCTTCGCCAGCACCATCTGGGAGATGGAGTTCGGTATGCTGGAAGTCTACCGGGGCAATTACAGCCATTACGTCCAGCAGCGCGCCGAACGCCACGAGCGCCATCTCAAGGAATACGAGGCGCAGCAGGAATTCATCGCCAAGGAAGAGGCGTTCATCCGCAAGCATATGGGCAGCCGGCTGACGGCGCAGGCCAAAGGTCGCCAGAAGAAGCTGAACACCATGAAGAAGCGCGGCAAAATTGTCAGCAAGCCGCGCACCCGCCGTGATATGCATCTGCGCATCGAAGCGGCCAGGCGCAGCGGCGACAAGGTGCTGATGACGCACAATCTGGAAGTGGGCTATGCCGACGCCGACGCGCCCCTGCTCACCGTGCCGGATATTACGCTCTACCGGGGCGAGACGGCGGCGCTCATCGGCCCCAACGGAGTCGGCAAGAGCACGTTCCTCAAAACGGCTATCGGCCAGTTGGAGCCGCTGCTGGGCGAGGTGACGCTGGGCGCGTCGGTCGAGGTGGGCTACTTCGCCCAGGCTCACGAGCGCCTCAACCCGGACAACACGCTCATCGACGAACTGACCGAAGTCCGGCCCATGCCCATCAGCGAGGCGCGCACCATTCTGGGGCCGTACCTGTTCAGCGGCGAGGACGTATTCCGCAAAGTGGCGACCCTCTCCGGCGGCGAACGCGGACGGCTGGCGCTGGCCAAGCTGGCGCTCTCCGGGGCCAATCTGCTGCTGCTGGACGAGCCGACCAATCACCTGGACATCGACAGCCAGGAGATTTTGCAGGACGTGCTGGCCGCCTTCAACGGGACCGCCCTGCTGGTGAGCCACGACCGCTATCTGATCGACGCGCTGGCGACGCAGATATGGGCGGCGGAGCCGGGGCAACTGGTGGTGTTCAACGGGCCGTACCGCGAGTATCTGGCGGAACGCAACAGGTCCAGCCAGGATACGCGCCAGCCCGCCAATACCGGACAGGCGGCCAGCAATCGCACGGAGACCCAGCGCGGCAACGGTGCCAAACCGGCGCACGGCCTGAATCCGTTCCAGTTGCAGCGGCGCATCGAAGAGGTGGAGCAGTTAATCTTCGTGCTGGAGATTCGCCTGGAAGAGCTGACCGCCGCCATCGAAGCGGCCAGCACCGCCGGCGACAGCGACAAAATACGCGACCTGGGCGAGGAATACACCCAGGCCACGCACGAACTCGACGCCGCTATGCAGGAATGGGCGGCTTTGAGCGACGATTAACCCCGAAACAGCGCCTGGATGAAGAACCACAGGTTGGCCGGTCGCTCCGCCAGCCGCCGCATAAAATACGGATACCACGTCTCGCCGAAGGGCACGTAGACGCGCATGGTATGGCCAGCGGCGGCCAGTTCCGTCTGGCGCGCCGAACGGATGCCGTACAGCATCTGAAACTCGTAGTGACCGGCGGCGACCTTATGCTGCTGCACCAGGCGCAGCGCGGCGGCGATCATGTTCTCGTCGTGGGTGGCGATCTCCAGGTGGGCGGGCGGCGTCTGCGGCAGAAAATCCTGCATGATGTGCACAAAATGCGCGTCTACATCCGCTTTGTCGGTAAAAGCCACGCTGGCCGGTTCTAAATAGGCCCCCTTGCACAGGCGGATGCGCGCGCCCTCGGCGGCGAGCTGGCGCATGTCGTCGCGGCTGCGTTTGAGCGCCGCCTGGATCACTGTGCCCACGTTCGAGAAGCCGTGCTCGTCGCGCATGGCGCGGTAGATGCGCAGCGTGGCGTCGGTATAGTGGCTGCTCTCCATGTCGATGGTCACCGGGACGCCCATCTGCTGTGCGTCGGTGAGTATGGCGCGCAGGTTTTCGACACACAGCGCTTCGTCGATGTTCAGGCCCAGGTGCGTCAGCTTGAGCGAGACACTGGCCTGCAAGCCTTCCTGCCGGATGCAGGCCACCAGCCGCCGGTACATGGCCACCACCGACTCGGTGTCCTCGGCGCGCTGGACGCTTTCGCCCAGATAATCCAGCGACACCGGCAGGCCGCGCCCGTTGAGTGCCCGTGTCACCGCCAGCACCTCGTCGAGCGTCTCCCCGGCCACAAAGCGCCGCGCCACCCGCCGCGCCAGCCA
>CAZXCK010000253.1:0-2676 GCA_964639225.1 uncultured Anaerolineaceae bacterium
CCGGTGCAAACTCCTCCAGATTTTCAGGGACGAAGGGTCCCTGTTGCTCGATAGCTTTGTCACTTTACGGGCGAAAATGTACCAAAGGCTAACGCCCAAAGTGTACCAGGCGTTAACGCCGAAAATGTACCAATGATGTGGCGCAACTCCTGTGCCAGCCGTATCCTTCCGCTAAAGGCTACAAGTGACAGCGGGAGGAGGTATGGCCAACAGGAGGAAAGAGAGTATGGAGATTCACGAAGTCCTTCATCGGCTGCGTGCCGGAGAAAGTGACCGCGCCATTCACCGCTCACTGAAGATGCATCGGGGGACGGTGAAGAAGTATCGGGTGTGGGCGAGCGAGCAGGGATTGCTGAGTGGTCCGCTGCCAGCAGTGGCTGAACTGCATCAACTGCTGGAGGCGACGTTTCCCACCAGCGCGCCACCACAGAACGTATCGAGTGTCGAACCGTATCGCGAGCTGGTGGTCAGTTTACGAGCACAAGGCGTCGAGATGGCGGCTATCCACGCTCGCCTGCGGGAACGAGGCTATACAGGCAGCTATCAGTCGGTGTGGCGCTTTGTCCGCCAGTTGGAGCCGCACATGCCTGAGGCGACGGTGCGGGTTGAGCGTAGTCCAGGCGAAGAAGCGCAGGTAGATTTCGGTTATGCCGGATGGATGACTGATCCGCACAGTAACCAACGGCGCCGCACCTGGGTGTTTGTCATGACCCTGTCATGGAGCCGCCACCAGTATGTCGAATTCGTTTTCGACCAGAAACTGGCGACCTGGCTGCTGTGCCATCGCCATGCCTTTGAGTTTTTTGGCGGTGTGCCACAGCGGGTGGTACTGGACAATCTGAAGGCGGCCATCGTGCGGGCCTGCCAGGATGACCCACAGGTGCAGCAGGCCTACCGCGAGCTGGCCCAGCACTACGGTTTCCTCATCGATCCGTGTCGGGTAGGCACACCTGAGCATAAGGGCAAAGTCGAACAGGGTGGCGTGCATTACGTCAAGCGCAACTTCCTGGGCGGGCGCGAAGCCACCACGCTGACGCAGGCCAATCGCGATGGACGGCACTGGTGTCTGACGACTGCTGGGTTGCGCGAGCACGGCACGACCCGTCGCCAGCCGCTGGTGTGCTTCCAGGAGACCGAGCAGGCCTGCCTGCAACCGCTGCCACGTCAGCCGTATGACATGGGCGTGTGGAAAGTGGTCAGGTTACATCGTGACTGCCATGTGGTGTTCGACGGAAGCTACTACTCGGCGCCATTTACCCACATCGGTCAGCGGCTGCGCCTGCGGGCCGGGTTGCAGACGGTGCGGCTGTACAACTGGGACTATGAACTGGTCGCCACCCACCAGCAGGCAGAAAAGCCGGGTACACGCCGTACCCATCTGGACCATCTGCCAGCCGAGAAAGTGCCCGGCCTGGTGCTCAACCGCACCAGTTGCCAGGCGCAGGCTGACCAGATTGGCCCGGCTACGGCAGTGGTTGTCGGGCAGTTGCTGGATGATACGGTCGTCGACCGATTGGCGACTGCGGGTCGGCTGGTGCGGCTGTGTGAGCGGTATGGCCAGGTGCGACTGGAAGCGGCCTGTCAGCGGGCACTGGCGTTTGACGATCCCACTTATCTGACCGTCAAACGCATTCTCAGCCAACAGCTTGACCAGCAGCCACTGCCGTCGTCGGCGTCGATGCTGTCGCCCGCGCGAGCCTTCGTGCGCAGCGCCAGAGAACTGGTCGGTCACTTGCTGGGAGGTGTGTCATGGAACTGAACCACCAGCTGACGCCTTACCTCAAGAGCCTGCGTCTATCCGGTATTCTGGAAACACTGGAGGCGCGCAACCGTCAGGCGATTGACGGCCAGTGGAGCTATGTAGAGTTCCTGTCGCGACTGTTGGAAGACGAGGTGTCGCGCCGAGCGCAGAAGCAGCTGGCACTGCGCATCCGCCGTTCTGGTATGAACAGCACCAAGACGCTGGACAGCTTCGACTTCACCTTCAACCCGACCATTAACCGGCAGCAGGTGCTGAATCTGGCTGCTGGCGACTACATCCGCCAGCAGCGCAACGTGCTGATCTGTGGGCCGACCGGTGTGGGCAAGTCGCATCTGGCGCAGGCGCTGGCCCATGAGGCCTGTGTGCTGGGCTTCGATGTGCTCTTCGCTCAGACCCACAGGCTGGTGCAGCACCTCAACGGGGGACGCGCCGACGGTACGCGCGACCGACGTCTGCAAACCTATCTGCGTCCGCAACTGCTGGTGCTGGACGACTTCGGACTGCGCCCCCTGCAACCACCGGGTCCTGAAGATCTGTATGATCTGATTGACGGACGTTACGAGCGCGGCAGCATCCTGCTGACCAGCAACCGCGCCCCGAGCGAATGGGCGGAGCTGTTTGGTGACCCCTTGCTTGCCTCGGCAGGGCTGGACCGTTTGCTGCATCATGCCGAGGTACTGGTGATCACCGGCGACAGTTTCCGCGCCCGTGAACGGCAGCAACTGGAACAGGAGGTGTTAATGGCTCAACCAGCCGTAGTTTCCTAACAACCGACCGATGCACAGGAGTTGCTGTCACTATGGCACCATTGGTGGCACACTTTGGCCGTAATTGCCTGGCACACTTTCGGGCGTTACTTGACAGTTGTGTCATGCGATTGAGCGCGACCACTTTAACCCACGCCTCGGTGACTT
>CAZXCK010000254.1:0-2646 GCA_964639225.1 uncultured Anaerolineaceae bacterium
GCTCCTTAGCAACAAGTCGAACTACGAGATGTCCGGCCGTTCCGCTCCGGGAAAAGGAATCTTCTCCAAGCTGTTTCGGATTTCCTCCCCTCTCGCTGGCGGCAATGTGAATTTCAGACCGGATCCGCCGATGATGGCAAGTCCGTCCTTGTGCCGTCGCTCAATGATGGAATACAACCTCCTTAACGTGGCGGTTTTCTCCGGCGACATCGGGTTGAGGATTTTGAGTTCAAAGGTGTTGTCCGCATAGTGGATTCTTCCGGCTCCCTGCCGAATCAACCATTCCCGTGTCCTGGCGATGGTCTTCACGCTGTCATCCAAGTTGCGGACGCTGATGGAGTTTTGATCGTCGGCCTCATCCCGCGCGGCGTCCAGATCCATCTCGATCATCTTGTAGATCACTTTGCATATTGAGACGGCCAGAAAATGGACGTCGACGAGATGCGGGCGTGTTCCCGGACACTGGTCGAGATAGTATCCGACAATCAGATCCTTTATCCCGTTCTCGATGATCCACCGCGTGGAGTAGTCCTTCAGGATCGCGGCTGAATCGACATTCCGCCTCGAGGTTCCGAAGACTCGGAATTTTCCGTTCGCGACTTTCTTCTTGACCACGCAAGTCAACGAGAAATCCCGGCCGCCGACACTCCAGCGCAGAGGAAAGGTTCGAGCGCTGAAGACATGCTCGTCATCGTGGTATCTCCAAAAATCCTCCTCGCCCGCGTGCCTCCTCAAAAACTGATCCCTCGCATTTTTCACGAACGCGTTCTGCTTGAGACAGGCGGTGAGATTCGCCCCCATGCCGATGTCCTTGTCGAGAACGAAACTCCACAGATCTTTTCCGGTGTACTCGCTGTCGATATAGACGGATTCGAAAACGTCTTTGAACTCGTCAAGAAGAAGCTCCTTGACGAACGGCCTCGCCGTTGACGTTCCCCTGGCCGATGATTTTCTGAACTCCGCCGCGATCAGGCAGCCAGTCTCAACGTCCCAGGCGACATGTGGACGAAATCCATTGTGGCAAACCTTCTTTTTAGGAGAGGGGCCCTTGCCGAATTTTCTTAGGGAGGCGAATTTCACATCCATATCTATTTGGTGAAAATCCAATGCGATTTTTCTGACTCGAAGACAGCCGGCCGCGCTGGCCATCCGGATCAGTTCCTTTCGCATTCTCGCCGTCTCCCGCTCGGTGATTTTATCCGCCAACCCATCCAGAAGCGTGTCGTTGCAAGGAGACTTGAGAAGCCCGGCGAAAAAGGCCAGCGTCGGCTCGGAACGCTCGCAGGCCGCGGAGTATGACGGGACGCCGTAGAAAATCCGGCCGATGTCAAACAGCAGCAGCTCGAACCAGGAGTAGCCTTTTTTCTCCCTTGGCCTGGTCAGTCCCATCTCATGCGCCAACTCAAACAGACCGAGTCGCTCAACATACGCCCAGAGTATGAACAGGCCCGGAGCGTCCGTATGCAAGCCATGCCTTTCCATCCCATCCAAAAGCTGAATATAATTTTTATCGACGAGTCGCCGCGCCCCGCGGCATCCGTCTCCAGTGGGCTTGGAAGCTCCGCCTCTGAGCTCCATTGACTCAACCGAGAGTCTTCTCAAATCATCGACGAATCTCGACTCGAAGCGGCGAATCCGCCATCGGCGGAAAATTTTCGACACGCCACTGACGTCAGCCACGATCCCCTGGCTCCGCAGGCGATCAATAAAAAACTTGTTCGTCCGCTCGGGCTTCTGCAACTTCGACACCACCATTTGAGCTTCTCGCCCCATGCTGATTTTTCCCTCCCTGAAAAGTTCGGGTCCGCAGTCGACCAAGCCGAGAAGACCGTACCGCCGGAACAAACTCCAATGGTGGAAAAACAAACCGCGGGAACCTTTCCATTTCGCGATGACATCCTCCCTCCTCCCGCTTTCCGACCGCAGATATTCCAACATCAGCTCGTGACGACGCGACAGCTCCATTCCGGCGCCCGGATCGTTTGAGGAGAGCTTGTCCAGCAACTTCGACAATCCCACTATCCTGCGGTTGAAGTCTTTGAAATCCACCAGCCCCCGCAGATGGCGCATGCCTCGAGCCAGCCCATGGGAAGCGTAAATCCGAAGCGTGGTCCTGGAGGATATGCCGCGGCCCCAGCCGCTTAATATCGTGGCGCAGGTGGTGGACGGCAATGAGTCGAATCCCATTTTCAGAGCGAGCGCTCGACGCTCCGTCTCCGCGTCGATGGTCTGATCAACCACGCCATGCGGAAAATACGCGTGGACAACTCCCAATATTCCCGCTTCCTCGAATCCCCGAGCGGCCCGTTCGACGAGCTTCTCGGAGAACACGAGTTTCCGGCAGCCAATGTCCGACGCGTCGCCCCCACTGCATATCTCTCCAAGACTGACCAACGGGTCGTGGGGCCAAGCCGGCTCACCCTCGCGGATGGAGGCCGTCAATGTTTCACACATAGTCGCTAAACAGGATGGATGGATGATGGACATGGGACGACTCCTTGGCGTTGTCGTGAAAAATTGGGTCAATTGTTATTTCATAAATAAGTATATCATATGTTTAGTTTAAGTCAATGGTTATTTCATTACTAATTTTAAAAAAAATGAGATGCTGGCGGCTTCCAGACACAAAATCTCAAAAACAGAAAA
>CAZXCK010000255.1:0-2644 GCA_964639225.1 uncultured Anaerolineaceae bacterium
TACCCGCCTGGATATCCATGACAACCGGAAGCACAACCGGTTTCTCTCGGCCAGCGGTTAGTGTGTCGCTGGCACGCACCGCATAGCCGTCCATACTGGAATTGGCGAATGGTGGCAGGTCGATCGCTGCGTACACATCGGCGGCCAGCACACGATCCAGCGCCTGACCCAGAGCGACAGTTTCTGGCTGCAGGGTCTCAATATGGCTCAGAATAAGAGCCAACGCTTCATCAACATTCAACAGATCGGTCACAGCATTTAACCTCAATAAGCGTTATAATAGGGGTAGACTTTTCCCCATTCAGATATTGCCTTATTTCAGCATGATTTTAGCAGAAAAGAAGGTGAAAACCTTATAAATTGTTGTACAATAAGCAATCAACGATCATAATACCAGGTGCAAAATGGCTGCAATAAGCGCCCCCCCGGCCAATCTCGACACGCTGCTCAAGAGCCAGCCCAATTTCACGCCGATGGAAAAGGCGCTGATCGAGCGCGCCTATCACAAGGCGGAAATCGCTCATGCGGGGCAGGTGCGCAAGTCTGGCGAGCCATATTTTACCCACTGCGTCGCGGTCGCCAGCATTCTGGCCGATATGCGCCTGGACGCTGAAGCCATCGCCGCCGCCCTGCTCCACGACATTGTTGAAGACACTGACATTACCATCGAAGACGTTCAAAACGAATTCGGGGCCGTCATCGCCAATATGGTCGCCGGCGTCACCAAACTCAAGAAGCTGCCACTTAACGTCGATAAAGACATTCACGGCAGACGCCCACGCGACACCGACCGCGAACTCGAATACATCCGCAAGATGCTGCTCACCATGGGCGATGACGTCCGCGTGGTGATCGTCAAGCTGGCGGACCGGTTGCACAACATGCGCACCCTGGGCTATATGCCACCCGTCAAGCAGAAGAACACCGCCCGCGAGACGATGGAGATTTTCGCGCCGCTGGCGAATCGGCTGGGCATCTGGCAGATCAAATGGGAGCTGGAAGACCTGAGTTTCCGCTATCTGGAACCAGAAGCCTATCGCAGCATCGCTATCAAGATCGACGAGCGCCGCGACGCCCGCGAAAAATACATGGCCGATGTCGCCACCATGCTGCGCGCCGAACTGGAAAAGCACGGCATCCACGACGCCACCATCACCGCCCGGCCCAAGCACATCTACAGCATTTACCGCAAAATGAAGAGCAAGCAACTGCCCTTCGAAGAAATTTATGATGTGCGTGCCATCCGGGTCATCGTCAACACACGGCCTCAGTGTTACATCGTGCTGGGCATCGTCCACGACCTGTGGCGGCCCATCGCCCAGGAGTTCGACGATTACATCGCCGCGCCCAAAGACAACTTCTACCAGAGCCTGCATACCGCCATCATCGACAAACAGGGCAAAACACTCGAAGTGCAGATTCGCACCTGGGAGATGCACGAACACGCCGAGTACGGTGTCGCCGCCCACTGGCGCTACAAAGAGGGCAAAACCCACGACGAACATTTCCAGAAACGGCTGACCTACCTGCGCCGGTTGATGGAATTCGGTCCGGATGTCAACGACGACCCCAAAGCCTTTATCGACACGATGAAGGATGAGGTCTTTCAGGATCGTGTCTACGTCTACACCCCACGCGGCGATATCATCGACCTGCCGGAGGGGGCTACTCCCATTGACTTTGCCTATCACATCCACACGGAAATCGGCAACCGCTGCCGGGGCGCACGTATCAACGGCAAACTGGTGGGCCTGGACTACAAACTCAAATCTGGCGAACAGGTCGAAATCACCACCGCCAAGCGCGGCGGTCCCAGTATGGACTGGCTGAACCACGAAGCCGGTTATGTCAAAACGTCACGCGCACGCGCCAAGATTCGCCTGTGGTTCCGCAAACTCAACCGGGACAAGCATATCGCCCTGGGCCGCGAAGCCGTCGAACGGGCGCTCAAACGGATGAGCGTTCTCGACAGCATGTCCTTCGACACGCTGACCCAACTGTTTGGCTATGACCGCACCGACGACTTCCTGGCCGCTGTCGGCAGCGGCGATATCAACGCCTCGCAGATCGAACACCGCGTCCTGGAAGAGGAGCGCCTGCGCACCGAGCAGGAAAAAGAACAGCGGAACGAACTGGAAGTCCTCAAAGAAAAGCACCAGAGCCGGCTTTCTGGCAGCGACAAAACCGGCAGCGTGCAAATTCTGGGAACTGGCGGCCTGCTGGTCAATATGGCACGCTGCTGTAACCCCATGCCCGGAGACGAGATCACCGGCTACATCACGCGAGGACGTGGCGTGACGGTCCATCGCAGCGACTGTATCAACGTACAGGCAGTCACCGACCCGGAGCGGTTGGTCGATGTCTCGTGGGGCAACCTGGACGAAGAACGACGCTTTACCGTACCCATCGAAATCGTCGCCTACGACCGTGAAGGTCTGATGCGAGATATAAGCACCATCATCGCTGATGAGCGCGTCAACATCGCCGATGTCGACGTCAAGCGCCGCCAGGAGATCGCCACACTCTATATCACGATGGAGATCACCAGCCCCAAGCAGCTTACGCGCATTCTGTCCAAAATCGAACAGTTGAACAGTGTTGTGGAGACCTACCGCCGCAGGACCAGTTGAGTGGGTGAGTTGCG
>CAZXCK010000256.1:0-2640 GCA_964639225.1 uncultured Anaerolineaceae bacterium
AAATGCTGCGCAAGCTGGAGAAACGTTCCCTGATCGTTCTTCCTCCGCGACAAAGAGAGGGGCCGGGACGCATGCGGAAGATCCCGCCGGTGGAGGTGGATCGTTCGCCAATTCGTTGCCGCCTCCATGATCTCAAGCCGGTGGCGGTGACCGACGCCCGTCGCTCCAAGGACGACGAAAAACTGTTCAATCACCTGGTCAAGACCTTCCATTACTTGAGTTTCGGGAGGACGGTCGGGCAGAACATGAAGTACCTTTTCCGGGACTATTCCGGGCGCCCGCTGGGCTGCGCGCTGTTTGGGGCGGCGGCTTGGAAGGCGGAGGACCGCGACCGTTGGATCGGGTGGGCTCCCGAAGTCCGCGAGCGCAACCTTGGTCTGATGTGCGGAAACACCCGGTTTCTCATTCTTCCCTGGATCGAAGTTCCTCATCTGGCCAGTCACGTTTTGGGTGCCTGCTTGAGACGTCTTTCCAGAGACTGGCTTGACCGCTACGGCTCTCCCATTGTGCTCGTGGAGACGTTCGTGGACACCACTCGTTTCAAGGGAACCTGCTACAAGGCGGCCAACTGGCGGCTCGTCGGAAGGACGAAAGGCCGAAGCCGCCAGGACCGCCACTATCGCCTGAAAGTTCCGGTCAAGGACATCCAGGTTTATCCGCTGAGAGGCGATTTCAGGAAGTTTCTCCTCGCTTGAGTTCGATCGAGCGCCGGGCCGCGAACAAAGGAGTCGGGAACGTGGCCTTTGAAAATCCGATACAATCGACATTGGGAACCTCGAATTTCGCGGCGTACGAGGAGAAAGTATACGCCAAACATCAGGAAAATGCGGAGAAGGAGATCGTCAAAACCGTCCAGGATTTGTTTTCCAACCTCGCCTTCATTATGATCCTGAAGCAATGGGCGGGAGCCCAAGGCCTTCATTTTCATGGTTGGCGGAAAGTCGGAGTCCGCTTCAAATCAGGCGTGAAATGGGAAATCCACTCTCCGGTGTTTCTCAAAGCCAAACCGAAAAATCCGGGGCGCGGGAGAAAGCCAAGAAGACGAAAGGGAACCTTGCGACACCTTGGCTTGGAGTTGCTTGGGATCTTCGAGCGACGCTCGCCCGCTCTGGTCCAGCTGTGCGTTCACATGGCGGCGCTTTCACCGTCGTTCGAGGTCGCGGCGCTCACCTTGAGGAATTTCGGCGTGACCGTTGATTCGAGCCTCCTGCGAAATTTGGTCTATCGTTTCGGCGAGGCCGCCATCAAGCGTCGAATCCAATGCCACGCCGATCCGGGATGGAACCAACCGGGGCTTCGAGTGCAAGTGTGCGTCGACGCGGGCAGGGCCAGGGAACGCCGGAAAAAACGTGGAAAACGAGCTGAAGGAGGAAAGAGGCAAGGATTCCACACCGACTGGACGGCTCCGTGGCTGCTGACCATCAACGTGTTCGACGAGAACGGAAAAACAGTCAAATCCGTCCCGCCCATCGTCGATGGCTCCTGTGGGGACATCGATGAGCTTTTCGACTTGCTCCGACGACACCTCGAAGCGATCAACCTCGCCGAAGTGGCCGAGATCGTCTTCTGCGCCGATGGCGGCATCGGCATATGGGCGCGGTTTGAGGCGCTGGCCCACGAGTTGGAGCTGAGAAATCCCACGTTTGTCTTGGACTATACCCACGCGAAGCAAAACATGGCCGAGGTGACCGACGCCATGATCGAATCCATGAAACTGGGAAAGACGAAGGCGAACAGGCTTCGCGAACAAGTGGGCGAGATGCTTTGGCGTGGTGACATCGAAGCGATCGAGCGGCTCGTCGAGAAAAACATGAAGGGGAAACGTTCGCGCAAGAAAGCGTTGAAAAAACTCAAGGAATACTTCGGAGACCATTCAAAATTTCAATACGAGACTCTCAAAAACCGCAATATTCCCGTGGGAAGCGGCGCCGTCGAAAGCGCCATCCGCAGAGTGATCAACTTGAGAATCAAGAGTCCCGGCATGTTTTGGAAAAGGGAAAATATCGAGTTGATGATTTTTCTACGCTCGCTGGTGTTGACGGGAAAACTCAAAAACGCATTTGAAGTCACCTGTGAGACACCGCTTATCATGCTAAAAGAAAACAGGTTGCACGAGTGTCCAGTCGCCGCTTAAAATTCCAACTTTTCTGTGTTGCACCCCGCCGGGATTGCGATAGGAGTCACCGTCGATGGTGATGATCTCGCTACGTCCGGATTGTCCGCGAGCGACTTGGTTGTTGGCCGTCCACGTCCCGTCCAGGAACTCATGCGGATCGTTGGGATCGGAGCAGTCGATCTCGTCCACCAACGTCATCTTGGTGTTGTCGTCAATCTCATCCAATCCGAACTCGGGCATCGGTAGCTTTCCGATCACCATCACCTCAAAGAATCGGCGGTCCAACAGCTCTCCGTCTTGTTTCGCGGTGATGATTAAATCATAAACCCCCGGTTCCTCGGTTTGTTGATTGAAAGGACGGAGGATTTTTCCCGCTCGTTCGCTTTTCTTTTCGAGATTTCCCGAGGATAGGATGGTTCCATCGACCGCGTTTTTCCATTCGTATGAGACTTGACCGGCATTCGCTCCCCCAGGACCGACCGGAAGGCTCACGGTCAAGGCGACGGGATCTCCAAGTTGGGAGA
>CAZXCK010000257.1:0-2598 GCA_964639225.1 uncultured Anaerolineaceae bacterium
TGCCGGAGATATGATTCTGCGACACGCCCATCACGCCCAACTCTCGGGCTTTGGTGAATTTCTCATAGACGAGGCCGGGCACGGGCACATACGGGACGCTTTGCAGTTCGTGGGAGCAGGCGGTCATCATGTGGGCCATAATCCGGCGGCCGTGTCTTCGAGCGGCCAGTGAACAGTTCTCAAACAACGAGCTTGGTCCGGGATAGGACAGCCAGTAGTCGTCGGCACGTCGGAATTTACCGAGCTGCTTCGCCAATCCCGTGTTCTCAAAGTGGTTTAATTTTCAAAAGTGGTCGGCTCATCACCTTGCTCCAGTTGGATAGCGTCCACCCAAATCGTGCCCTCGTCAAGCAATTCCAAATTGATGTGACTGTATTTATGGCATTTGGCGGGCAGCACGCCGCTGGTCCAGTATCGCTTCCACTCTTTGGTCACTTTCACGGTTTTCGTGGCCAAATTGGCCAAATCGGATCCTCCGCTTATTCGACACCGATTCTCACGGGCTTATTAACCGCCATTTTTAGATTTCGGCCCGGTCACGCGGTCCAAATGATCTGAACAGTCTTGTCGTCAAGCCATGGAACTGTGATTGGACCACGCAATTTGTCAACTCCCAGCAACACGGGAGTGTGACTCCGCTTTCTGATTTTGATCTGGAAATTTTCTCCATCGTAGACGACCCTTCCAGGCATGTTGATAAATTTCTTGAAAATTGTCGGAGCGAGGCAGGACTCAAACCGCTTCAAGTCAGCGGCGAAGATATGGTAGAGAGAATCCGCCACCAGAGTCCACAATATGTCAAAGTGGATTCTCACCATCAATGGAGACGAGAGCGCGTTGAGATTGAAAAAAGAAACCATCTCCGCCAATTTTTGCTCGACATGCCATCGTTTCGCATAGATGATGAGAATGTCCTTCAAAGGAGTGTCAAAATCATTCAACAGCACGTATGTGGGATTGATTCTTCCGTGATCCTTCACCGTGATCTGGCGAAACTCATTCTCGCATCCCCTGAGCTTTACCGTCTCCTCAAATACGGAAACTCGTTTACGCTTTCGTTTGGGAATTGGAAGGTAGAGTCTTTTCCAGTTTTCTTTTGGGACCGCGTCCGTCTTTTTCAGCAACGCCGCGTGACGTTTTCTCAACGTGATGAATTTAACCCCGTCATCTGAAAGTTCATCGAGAACCGAATAGGTCGTGAACTTGCAGTCGAAGACAAGTGTGTCGTCCACCTCTCCCTTCACCTCCCTCCAATACGCGAGAAAACGCTTCACCTCCTCCGCCTCCTCGCTTCTTTTTATCTCGGTTCTCGTATAAACGACAGCGTTGCTCGCGCTGTCTTGAGCGAACACGGTGTTGGCCCCCTTCATCGCTTTTCCGCGTGCCCCACACCAAACTTTTTCCATTTCTGATTCGTCTCCGTAATGAGGGATGGAGTGAAAATCAAGGTTTATGCAGCCAGACTCATACATACGCGGATGCCTTTTTCTCAACAAACTGACTATTTCTTTTTGGAAATCCATCAGCTCCCATTCCGAACAACGACACGAGTAGGTGTTCATGTAAGTGGGCTTCGGGGGCACGGTAAGTCCGGTGAAAACGCCAAAGCCGATTTCTCTGTCATATTGACTTATGTGGCTCAGCCTTTCCTGACCGACAAGCTTCAACAACAACATGGACAAAGCCGCCTGCCCCGCCCCGATGACGCTTGATTCGGGGAGACGACATTTCTTCACGACATCAATCACGCCCGACTCAATGATATAGGGCAGAAAGAAAAACACCCCCGCCACAGGACAATCCACACTGAATTTCTTCAGCTTGTCAAAATCAATGGCCCGAGCGGCTTCGGGAATGATTGTGTTCTTTCCGCTTATCCCAAGCTCTTTGTTTGTCCTTCTATTCAGTTTTGGGAAACCCATGTCGACAAGAATTCGCTCGATGGTTCGTGTCGAGACCTCAACGCCCTCGACGTTCAGAGTCTCGCGGATTTCCTTCGCTGACATTCCTTTGTTTCGCATTCGGACTGTTCTCCTCCGAACCTCTCCCGATATTTTTCTCGATTTCTTTTTCTTCGCCACAGCGGGAAACAGCTCGCATGGGTTGCTCGCCGACCATTGTAAAATGACCCTCAAGGAGCTTTCAGCGTACTTGAATTTTTTAGCGGCCTCCTCAATGGCCATTCCATCAATGACGACCGCTCTCACCGCTTCGTATCGATGCTGCTTCGGGCTGACGGGTTGTCGAAAAAAACGGGCAAGCTTTTTAATTTTTGTAATTTTCATATGTCGCTTATAAGTTTGTGAATATTCTATTAAAATCCATTTTGTTGCTTATCGATCCTTTTGTTTTGTGCGTATAAATGTGGCACGCATACTTATATATAACATTATTAGCTAATTTTACAAGCGTCATATCAAAATTTTATGCGACAAATAAAAACTCCACGCATTGAGGCTGCAATAAAAAATGAAGGAAGGTGGCTTAATATCGTATTTGCTTCTATAAGAACAAGCTACGAAAGAATATGGTGGAGGCTTTGCGAAATAGGTAAATGGCGGTTAATAAGCCCGTAAAAAAGGCTGTTCAACAGCGTGA
>CAZXCK010000258.1:0-2583 GCA_964639225.1 uncultured Anaerolineaceae bacterium
AGGGCTCGTAGTGGCGGCTGAGAACAGCGGCCCGCTCGTCGACGGCACGATCGACCTGCTTTGCCGGACGGCGACAGGCTTTGCCATTTTCGACTACAAGTTTACCGAAGACGATGCCGCCGCCTTGGCGGAAAAATACCGGCCGCAGATGGCAATCTACCGCGCGGCGGGCGCAAGGGCGTTCCCGGACGCCGAGGGCGGCGAAGCGAACCTGGTGGCGGTTTCGGCGGCAGGCCCCAAAACGGTTCCGCTCTTTTTTTGTTCTTCATGAACTTGCCCAGGGTCTTTTTATTAAGCACTCATAAAGTCGTGGTTATCAGTCGGTAAGCTTCGGATTCGTTCGCGCTGAGTGCTTCGGTGAAGGCGGGGAGCGATCCGTATGAGTCGCGGTGCCCAGCGAAGATCAAGAGCAGGGCGTTGCGGATCAGGGCCAGGTTGCCGACGAGGTTGGGGTTGCGGCTGCGGGTCTTGTCCTCGAGCCAGACGGCGTCTTTCCGCCAGTGGTTGCGGTTTTCGACCCCGCCCCAGTGGCCGCGGATGAGCCGGCCCCATCCGGCGGCGGTGCGGCTTTCGGGCGGCTGGCTGCTGATATAGTAGCGTACGTTTTCGTAAGGCTTTCCGCCGCGGATGCCTTTGCTGTAGACGGCGATGATACTGCGCGCGTGCGGGAACGAGGATTGCAGGGCGTTGGTGGATTTGACGAGCACGGCGCGCTGCTCGATGCGGCCGTGCCCCTTTTCGGGCGGGCCGTAGGCGGGCGGCTCGGCGGGGAAGGGTTTTTTGATCGGGGCGTAGAGGTGGTTCTTGTTGCCTTTGACCTGGAGGCAGTAGTGGCCGCCTTTTTCAATGATGGTTTGCGCGACGTCGGGAACGGGGTGCAGGCAGTCGGCGGTGATGGTTTTGCCGTGGAGCGACTGGAGGGCAAGGAGCAGCCTGCGGCCGCTGTTCAGCTCGCACTTTGCGCCGTCGCCTTTTTTTTTGAGCAGACGGCCATGGCCTCGGGCGCGCCGGTTTCGTGGTCGGCGAGGGTGAGTACGCCGACGGTGTCGCGGATGAACTTGCCGTCCATGGCGAGGGCGCCGGGCAGCGAGCCGCTTTGCCCGCGCAGCCAGCCGGTCAGCTTGTCGGCGATCTGGGCGGGGTCGGTTTTGCAGAGCAGGCGGTAGAAGAGCTGGTAGTCGGGGACTTCGCGGAACTTGCGCGTTCCCTTTTTGAGCGGCAGGCCGAGCTTTTCGCGCTGGGGCTGGGTGAGGCGCTGGGCGAAGCGGGCGATTTCCGCGGTGTTGCGGTAGCCGCAGAGCAGCGCCATGGCCGCAATGGCCAGGACGCTGCCGAGGCGGAAGCGCGACTTGCGCGAACGCGGATCCTCCACCTGCTGGAGCGCCTCGAAAAGCGAGCGCAGTTGCGGGGCCTTGAACGGCAGTTGCCCGTGGGCGCAACTGAACGCTTCGGGCGGGATGCCTTCGGGCAACGTGGCAGCGCAGAGCATGGCGCGGGCTTCGGGGGCGAGTTCCTTGACCCAGAGGCGCTTGATCCTTCCGTGGTGGACATAGAAGTCGACGGCGTCGCGGCCGAAGCCCCGGCTCTCGCCTGCCTCGATCCAGCCGCAGGCCTTGTAGCAGGTGCCGTGGAAGCGTTCGAGATCGGTGAAGGTCTCGGCCATGGCGGGTTCGTAGCCGAAGTGTTCGCGCCACTGGCCCGGCAAGGCCTTCATGGCCGCCGCTAGCACCTTGGATGCGAGGTTGGGCGCCGCCCCCCGTTCGTGCAGGAGCAGGAAGCGGCGGTTCTGGGCAACCAGGTTCAGCCGCTCCGCGCGCTGGGCGGGGTGCCAGCCGATCCAGTCATCCCTGTCCTGCAGCGAATAGCACGCCGGCCCCCAGGCGAGCAGGGCGATCCATTCGCCGTCCACCACGGCGACCTGCCGCAGGAAATGCCCGATGGGCCGGGTTGCGCCGAGATAGTGGAGGTCGCCGCACAGCGAGTCGAAGCGCGGGTTCTCCTCGGTCGGGACGACCATGATTTCAATTTTTTTGGCGGGGATGCCGCCGCGGGAACTGCTCTTGGATTTTGGCGTCTGCCATTCTGGATTGGTTTTCATCCAATCTATCAGGACAAAGATGGGGGGAATTGTCCAGCACAAATTGCAGGGCTTGGCTACAAACAGCTTACGCTTTCAGAAAATTGATCCCTGGTAGGCGCTTGGCCGGGAAAACACGGTACTTGACCCCACTCGCCCATCTCCCTAGACTACGCGCTTGTTTTTTTCGGAAACCGATCGATTGAAGGAGTATCCGTTTTATGAGCAACGAAGAGAACCAGGAACAGAAACAAGAAGCGCAACCGCAGCCCAAGGCCACCCATGCGCTGATCTTTGAACTCGAATATGTGGCCACCGACAAGCGGCGGGTGGAGTTCGAGGCCATCCAAGGCGCGGTCAAGACCAAGGGGGTGGATTTGACGCCGGTCATGTTCCGCCGCTCCGGCATGTCGCCCCGGCACCGTGTCGCCATCACCGACGTGCTCGTCCAGGCCGGCAAGAAGGCCGACGCCATCGAAAAGGCCGTGGCCGAGGTCGACAAGCGC
>CAZXCK010000259.1:0-2582 GCA_964639225.1 uncultured Anaerolineaceae bacterium
CGCTCGGTGAACTTGAAGCCCTGGTAATGCAGGTAACTCTCGACGGCGAAATCGGTCTCGAAGTTATAGGCCAGCTCGGCCCGGTCCTGCAATTTCCGCCCGAACTTCTGCTCCAGCGATTGCTCGCTCATATAGGTGATATGGCCGATCATACGGGCGACGGCCAACCCGGCATCGGGACGGCGCGCGTTGTCGTAGTAGTCGCCTTTGTTCCAGTACGGGTCGGCGTAGATAGCCTGCCTGCCGATCTCGTTGAAAGCGATGTTCTGTGTGCTGGACTGCGGCGTGCTGGCGATAAACAACACGTTGCGCACGCGCTCCGGGTATTCGACGGCCCACTGCAACGCCTGCATGCCGCCCATGCTGCCGCCGCCAACCGCGAACAGCGTTTCGATGCCCAGATAGTCGATAAGATAACGCTGGGCTTTGACCATGTCGGCGATGGTGACCACCGGGAAGCGCAGCCCGTAGGGGCGGCCATCCGGCGCTGGCGACGACGGTCCGGTGCTGCCCCGGCAGCCGCCGATCACGTTGGAACAGATGACAAAATACTGATCGGTGTCGAACATCTTGCCTGGGCCGACGGCTTCATCCCACCAGCCGGGTTTCTCTTCGGGGTCATCGGTGTAATAACCGGCGACGTGCGAATCGCCAGACAGCGCATGGCACAGCAGAATCGCGTTGCTGTGATCGGCGTTGAGGCGGCCATACGTCTCGTAGGCCAGGGTGAAGCCTTCCAGCTTGCCACCAGAGCGCAGATGCAGCGTCTCGTCGAAGCGGACGTGCTGGCGGTCCACTACGCCTACGGAGTGCGGATCGTAGGGGCGCACCACGCGCCGGGGCAGCAGTGCTCGCAGTTGTGATGCTTCGGTCATACCGTCACCATCCTGGACTGTGGCGACCGGGCACGTCTCGCCGGCCCGGTCGCCCTTACAATAATACGTCTTATACCGGCTGGACGCTGGTCCCCTGGGCGATCTTCAGCGCCTGGTCCAGGTCCCACAGGATGTCGTCGATATCCTCAATGCCGACAGACAGGCGCACGAAGTCCGGTGTCACACCGCTGGCGACCTGCTCTTCGGGCGAAAGCTGCTGGTGGGTGGTCGTCGCCGGGTGGATGGCCAGCGAACGGGCGTCGCCCACGTTGGCCAGGTGAGAGAACAGCTTCAGGTTGTCGATAAATGCGCGGCCCGCGTCGCGCCCGCCTTTGATGCCGAATCCCAGCACCGCGCCCGCGCCTTTGGGCAGGTATTTCTTCGCCAGGTCGTAGCTGGGATGATCGGGCAAACCCGGATAGTTGACCCACGCCACCGCCGGATGCTCGCGCAGGTACTCGGCGACGGCCAGCGTGTTGGAGATGTGCCGTTCCATGCGCAGCGGCAGGGTCTCCAGGCCGATCAGGTTGAGGAAGCTGTTGAACGGAGCCTGGCTGGCACCCAGGTTGCGCAGGCCGATGATGCGCGTGCGTACGATGAAGGCCGCCGGACCAGCCACATCGACCAGCACCGCGTTCTGGTAGGCCGGCTCTGGCTGAACCAGACCATCATGCCGCCCGCTGGCGCGCCAGTCGAACTGACCGCTGTCGACAATAGCGCCGCCAATGCTGAGGCCGTGGCCGCCGATCCACTTGGTGGTGGAATACACAATGATATCGACACCGTGCTCGAAGGGCTTGCTGATGTAAGGGGCGAAGGTGTTATCGGTGATGACCGGCAGGCCGTGCGCGTGGGCGATCTCGGCGATGGCTTCAAAATCCGGGATGTCCAGCTTGGGATTGCCAATCGTCTCCAGGTAGACGAGGCGGGTGCGCTCGTTGATGAGATGCTCGAAGTCGGCGGGTTTGGTGATGTCGACGAAGTGCGTTTTGATGCCCAGGCGACCCAGGCTGTGCTTCAGCAGCGTGTGGGTGCCGCCATACAGGGCCGACGACGCGATGATCTCATCGCCGGCGTTGCACAGCGACAGAATGGCTGTGAACTCCGCCGCCTGCCCGGACGCGGTGACAATCGCGCCGATGCCGCCCTCAAGCGCCGTCAGACGTTCCTCAAAAGCGCCGTTGGTGGGGTTCATGATGCGTGTGTAGATGTTGCCCGGCTCCTGCAGGGCGAACAGCGCGGCGGCGTGGTCGGAGTCGCGGAACTGGTAGGATGTCGTCTGGTACAGCGGCACGGCTCGCGAGCCGGTGGTGGGGTCTGGCTGATAACCGGCGTGCAGCGCCAGCGTGTTGTAGCCCAGTTTGCGTTCGTTGCTTCCGTTGCTATTGCTCATTTGGTCAGGTTCCTCTCGATGGTTATCACAGGTCAGGCGTTGGTCAGGTTGCATACGGATAAAGTCAAAACCTAAGGCAATCGTTCTGGTTTAGCTGCACATTCGCATTAACATCACACCATCCCCCAATTAATCGTCTATATCGGCAGTAGCCCGGCACGCGCCAGTGCAACAAAAAAGGCCAACCTGGACGGTTGGCCTGTGTGCTCTCGCAAGTGTGCCGGTTGGCACGGCTACAGCGTCAAACGCCCAGATGGTCGCGACCAGTCACACATCATACACATGAATTTGTAGTTGCGCGGGTTTTCTGCGAC
>CAZXCK010000260.1:0-2578 GCA_964639225.1 uncultured Anaerolineaceae bacterium
AAATCGCGGTAGAGCACCGTCGTGCTGGCCAGACCTTCCAGCCGGTCCTCGGCGGCCAGCGTAGCCTCGGTGGTAAAGGTGACCGGCTGCGTCGTGCCGCGCACGGTCAGATCGCCGGTGATGTCAAACGTCACCGTATCGCCAACGGCGACCGACTCCGGCAGGCCGCTGACGGCGGTCGGCACAAATTCGATGAACTCGTACTCGTCGCGGGCCGATTGCAGCACGCTGCTGCGGATGGCCCGGTTGCGCGATTCGTTGTCGGTGCGCAGCGTGCGCGCATTAATGCGGATGGTCCCCACCTGTGACTGCGCCGGTGTGCCAAAGTCGATCAGCACATCGCCGGCGACCTCGTTCGTGCTGCCCACCACTGTGATACGCTCACCGGCCAGCGTCTCGTCGATGTTAAAGCGCGCCTCGGATTCTTCCTGCGCGATACGGAAAATGGCGCGCGTGGGCGCGGCCTCGGCCTCGGCTTCTTCAGCAGCCGCCTCGGATTCTTCAGCCGGTTCTTCAGCTTCTTCGGCAGCCGGTTCGGCTTCGGGTTCTTCAGTCGGAGCGGCGGCCATCGCTTCCATCTCGGCGACCTGCGTGCTGAGCGCTTCCACCTCGGCGCGGAGTTCGGCGGCTTCCGTCGCAAAAGCGACGGCCTGCGTCTGCGAAATCGTCGGCTCGGCGTTAATGTCCAGCGTCGGCGCGCTGATCGGCTCGCTGGCCTCGCCGTCGCCCGCCGTCACCCACTGCCAGCCCAGAATGCCAGCGCCAGCGCCCACACCCAGCAGCACCACCGCCGCGATCACATATCCCAGAATACGTCCCATGTTTACACCTCACACTCAAACCACAACCATGACGACTAAAAGTAACGTTCATTCATGATAGCGGAAATCGTGCGCGCTGTGGGGTTTACTCAGCAAGTTTTCAGCCACTACAGGCCGCGAGGCTCAGTCACCAACGACATGATCGTGGACTTCCTCAAAGGCGCGTTCCAGATCGCGCGCCTGAAAGCGCAGCGTCAGCGCCGTGCGCGCCACCGGCGACGGATCGTGGAGCAGGCGCTCGGCAATCATCCACTGCTGATCTTTCTCTTTCAGCTCATCTCGCTCATCGGCAGACAGCAGCGCGAAGAGCTGGTCGTACTCGCGTTCGCCACGATCCAGGGTGTGCTGCATGATGTCCAGCAGTTCGCGCAGGCGCATAATCGCCTGGCGGATTTGCTCGGTGCGCTCGTGTTTGTCCATCGTTTCTGCCTTTCTGTACTGCGATCAAACCAATCTATCGCCATTATCGCAGATTTCCACGCTGTATGCGCCCGCACCTGAACCGCGCGCCCATCGTAAGGGCGTGCTACAGCGCACCCTGGCAAAATCCGTGCTGTCAAATCGCTCAGATGTGCTATACTCAGAACGAAAATCGTCGAACTGAGCGTAACCATCTGGAGAGCGTTATGCCGTTTATTGAAGCGCCTACCAATTTCTACCTGGGCCGCCGCTATGACCCGGAGACGCGGCGGCTGGTCGATGATGTGGTGTACTATGACTCGCGTGACCTGACGACGCACGCCATCGTCGTCGGCATGACCGGCAGCGGCAAAACCGGCCTGTGCATCAGCATGCTGGAAGAAGCCACGCTGGATAACATCCCGGCGATTGTCATCGACCCTAAAGGCGACATCACCAACCTGCTGCTCAACTTCCCCGAACTGCGCCCGGAAGATTTCCAGCCCTGGGTCAACGCCGACGACGCGCGCCGCGCCGGACTCGACCTGCCGGAATACGCCGCCGATGTCGCCGCCCGCTGGCGCGACGGTCTGCAGAGCTGGGGCATCGTGCCAGAGCGCCTGCTGTGGCTCAAAAAAGTGGCGCAGTACAGCATTTTTACGCCTGGCTCCGACGCTGGTCTGCCTATCAGCATTTTGGCGTCGCTGCGCGCCCCGCGTGAGGGCTGGGCCGGTAACGAGGAATTCCTGCGCGAGAAGATCAACGCCATCACCACCGCGCTGCTGGCGCTCACCGGCAAAAACGCCCAGCCCGTCCAGGACCGCGAACATGTGCTGATCGCCAACATCTTCGAGCACGCCTGGAAACAGGGCATCGACCTGACGCTGGAAGATGTCATCCACCAGGTGCAGAAGCCGCCGTTTAACACGCTGGGCGTGTTCCCCATCAACGATTTCATGTCGGAGCGGGCGCGCTCCAAACTGGCGATGGACCTCAACAACATCATCGCCGCGCCGTCGTTCCAGTCGTGGCTGCAGGGCGAACCCCTGGACATTCAGAATCTGCTGTACCAGCCCAACGGACGCCCGCGCGTGTCGATCTTCTACACGGCACACCTCAACGACGCCGAACGCCAGTTCATGGTGACGCTGCTGCTGGAGAACATCCTGGGCTGGATGCGCACCCTCAGCGGCACGACCAGCCTGCGCGCCCTGCTCTACATCGACGAGATGTTCGGCTACTTCCCGCCCTACCCGCGCAACCCGCCCACCAAAGAGCCGATCGTGCGCCTGCTCAAACAGGCGCGTGCCTTCGGCCTGGGGCTGATTCTGGCGACGCAGAACCCCGGCGACCTGGAT
>CAZXCK010000261.1:0-2517 GCA_964639225.1 uncultured Anaerolineaceae bacterium
CATACCGCCACTCTATATCAGGGCCGGGGTGATTTCTACGGCGCAGGCTCCTAGCTGGCGCGAACCGATGGGCCTAAAGGTTTCCCGGGGGCTGCCGATGCTCTGGAGAACGGGTTCCGTGCACGCTCTCCTCCGGAAGGTCGACTCCTTGCGCGTCTCGCTGCTCGCCTGCTTCCTGCTTCTCGCCGTCGCCGCCGTCTCCCCCGCGGCCGCTCCCGGCGAGGCGTCCCCCCTCGCGCGCACCGGTGTGCCCCTCCTGGCCGACCACACGCCCACCGAGATCGCCGGCCTGTCCCAGAGCTGGGACGTGGCCCAGGCGCCGGACGGCCTGGTCTACGTGGCCAACATGGCGGGCGTCCTCGAGTTCGATGGCGTCCGCTGGCGCAAGATCCCCCTGACCGGCGACGCAGCCTACAGCGTGGACACCGCGCCGGACGGCACCGTCTACGCGGGCGGCCAGGGTACCTTCGGACGCCTCGCCCCCGATTCCACCGGTAGCCTGCGCTACCGGCCGCTGGAGTCCGTCCTTCCCGATAGCCTGCGCGAGTTCGGGGCGGCCAGCCGGCTCTTCTGCCGCGACGGGGCGGTGCAGATCGTCACCGACCGCGGGCTGGTGGAGCTGCGCGGCGACACCCTGGCCGCGTTCCACGCCGCCGAGCACGTCTTCCAGTTCGCCTTCGACGTGCGCGACCAGCTCTGGGTCTGGGATTACGACGTGGGCCTGCAGCGTCTGGCCGCCGGGGGGCTGGAGCCCGTCGCGGCCCTCGCCGACACCACCAATGACCCCCAGACGCTCTGGCTGCCGCTGCCCGGCGGCCGCTTCCTGCGCAGCAGCTTCGAGGCCGGCCGCCTCGAGACCTGGGACGGCCAGTCCCTCGCGCCGCTGACCAGCGAGGCGGACTCCCTGCTCGCCACCCACTCCCCCTACTGTGGCGCCGTGCTGCCCGGTGGCCGGCTGGCCATCGGCACGCTCTCGGCCGGCCTGGTGGTCCTCGAACCCGATGGCCGCCTCGCCATGACCGTCACCAAGGCCGACGGCCTGCCCGACGACCGCATCCTCTCGCTGGAGGTCGACCGCGAGGGCGGACTCTGGCTGGCCATGTCCCGCGGCGTCGCCCGCGTGGAGGTCTCCGGCGAGCTCACCGTCTTCGACGCCCGCCGCGGCATCACCGGCGGCCTCAACGAGATCGTCCGCCACGAGGGCCTGCTCTACGCCGCCACCAACTTCGGCGTCTTCTGCCTGGACGAGAGCGGCCCGCCACCGCACGCCTTCGCGCCGGTGCAGGGTCTGCCGCCACAGGTCTTCTCCCTCTGCATCGCGGGCGGCGAACTGCTCTGCGGCACCGTCGACGGCCTCTCCGTGATCACCGGCACCGACAGCCGCGAGCTGGTCAGCTACGACGCGGCCTACTCCCTGCTCACCCACCCGGGCGATGGACCCGAGGACCTGGTGATCGCCGGCCTGAGCCAGGGCGTCCTGCGCCTGCAGAAGGGTCCGGACGGCTGGCGCAGCCTCGGCGTGATCCCCGATTTCCGCGGCGACGTCCGCGGCCTGGCCATCGACACCGACGGCAGCCTGTGGGTGAGCACGGGATTCCAGGGGGTCCACCGCTTCGCCTTCGGCGACGGGTGGGACGCCGACCCCACCGGGCGGGAGGCCTTCGGCGAGGACCACGGCCTCGAGGCCGACGCCTGGGTCTGCAACGTGGGCGATCACGTCAACGTGCTGAGCGAGCAACGCGGCCTGCTGCGTCCGCGGCCGCCGGGCAGCGTGCCACGGTTCGCCCCCGACGCCACGCTGGAGTTCGATCTCGCCAGCTTCGACTGGGAGCGCCACGGGCTGGCCGCCAGCGAGGACGGCGCGGCGTGGATGGCCGGTGGCTCGCCTCCCCGGCTCGGCCTGCGCCTGGCCACCGGCCAGTACACCTGGCGCGAGGTGGCCCTGGACCGCGCCACCACGCTGCGAGCACCCGTGGTGCACCTGGACGCCGACGGCGTGGTGTGGACCGGCGATGCCGGCGGCGTCGTCCGCTGGGACCCGGGCCTGGCGCCTGACCGCGCCCAGCCCCCGCGCTGCCTGGTGCGGTCGCTGCGACGGGCCGACGGCGACTCGCTGCTCTACGGTCCCGGCGACATCGCCGCCGGGCGCACGTTGCCACCCGGCCTCGACGGCCTGCGGCTGGAGTACGCCGCGCCGTCGTTCGACACGCCCGGACATCAGCAGTACCGCGTTCGCCTGGTCGGCCAGGACGAGGGCTGGTCGAGCTGGTCCTCCGAGGCGCACAAGGACTACACCAACCTCGACGGCGGCCGCTACCGCTTCGAGGTCCAGGCCCGGGACGCCCATGGCCGTCCCGGCGGCGTGGGCACCTACGAGTTCACCGTCCACACCCCCTGGCATGAGACGGCCTGGTTCCGGGCCCTGGTCCTGCTGGGCGGCTCGCTCCTGATCGCGGTGCTGGTCACCGCCCTGAACCGCGTGCGGATCCGCAGCCTGCAGCGCGAAGTGGTCCGCCG